>CAMNJU010000071.1 GCA_946541595.1 uncultured Planctomycetales bacterium | reverse complement strand
TCGGCGATCCATTCACGAAGTCAATTTTAGAGTTGGGCGTTCATGAAGTCAAGTTTTTTTCCCTATGTTCGGAAAATTTTCAAGATTTTGGGCGCGTAATTTGAAGTCGCGTTCTATCGGTGTATAATTAGAACGGCAGGGTGGAGAACGTCGTTTTTCCGCCGCTTTTAAGCGTTTCTCCGACGTAACGACGAGAGGTGTTAAATGGGATTATTTCAGAGAAAAAACGCAGACCGGTTGTTGCAACTCTTTGTTTTTCAAACGGTGACGTTTAGCTTTTTAGCGTTGAGCCTGTTTGCGCGTCCCGACGCGTGCGAAGCTCAGGAAAGCTTTGGCGATAAATCGTTTACGTTTCGCGCCGAATGGTATTCCGGCGGCAGCATGGTTCCTCGCGGTTTGCCTTACTCGGATAAATACGTCGCGTTGGCGCCTCCGGGCGTCGCGAATTCTGAAGCCGATTTTGAGATCGAATTTCCCGAATCCGGTTCTTACGAACTCTGGGCGTTTTATTCCGCCGCCGATTCCCGTCCTCTCGCGTTGGAATTTGACGGCGAAGTTGTGAGCGACAAGGCGTTGGGCGGCGTCAACGGAAGTTGGCAGACGAGCGCTTCGACTTGGGAACGCCAGCTCGTTCTTTCCAACGTTTCCGCCGGCAAACACACGATAACGGTTCGCGCGAGTTCGCCCGATATTCCGCATTTCAGCGCGTTCAAACTTGTTCCCGTCTTTGAGATGAAGGGGAATTGGAACGTTCCGCGCGCGATCGCGAAAGAGAAAATCGGGAGCGCGTCCGCTTGGCGTCCGAGTCCGTGGAGCGGAGGCTGGTACGAGTACATTGCGCGCGACCGCTATCTGCGCAAAGAGAGCGGCGAGGCGTTTAGCGATCACTTTGCACGTGAGACCGCGTTGGCGCTCGTTCCGCGCGCAAACGTGACGGTAACGGCGTCCGCGAAGCCGTTCGATCTGGCGCAAGGCGAAATCAATCTTAACGACGAGCTCACTTACGTTCCCGGAATGTTTGACTCCGAAGAAGAGGACGCGGCCGCTTCCGAAGACCGCGCGCTCTATTTCAGAGCCGCGGTAGCCGACGACGCGGACGACTCGCGCTCGAAAACGCCGGGCGACGAAGTCTTTGTCGCGCGTTCGTCCCGATTTATTGAACTGCTTGACCGGTCCGCCGCCGCGATCGACCGTTTTCGGTCCGATTCCGGAGACGACGAATATCTTTCCGAATCGCTCGCTAAACTAAACGAGTTGCGCGAGCAGGGGAACGAGGCGTTCGGCGCGTATCAGGCGAACCCGACCGACGAATCGGCCGCAAAGTGCGCCGAGCTCTATGTCGACGCGGTTCGACTTTATACGCGCGTCGGCTGGGCTAATCCAATTCTTGACTTTGACAAACTGATTTTTGTTCAGCGCAACGCGAACGATCTCGGTCTGCCGCAGAATTATCAGAGCAACTGCGTTTTAAACCCGAACGCGTTTGACGACGCTTTAAAGACGCTTTCGCTTCCGTTTGTTTTCGACGAGACGGACGCGGAGGAGACGGATAAACAGATCGCGTCGGACGCGGACGTCGCGCCCGCAATCGCGACGCTTTTCAAGCCTGATTATCCGACGTTCCTGGGCGACCTCGATCTTCATTTTGACGCGGAAAAAGCGCTCGTTTCGGCGACTGACCGCGAACGCCGCTGGAACGTTTTCGAACTGGATTTGAAGGCCGCGCAGGAGAATAAACCGACCGACGAGGCGCTCAAAGCGAAGCTGCCGAATTTCCCCGACGCGGACAGTTACGACGCTTGCTATCTGCCGGACGACTCGATTATCTTTACGTCGACGGCGTGCTATATCGGCGTTCCGTGCGTTTCCGGAACAACGCGCGTTACCAACACTTACAAATTGGAATCTTCAAACAACTCGATTCGCCGTTTGACGTTTGACCAAGAGCATAACTGGTGTCCGACGCTCACGCCGGACGGCCGCGTTATGTATCTTCGCTGGGAATATACCGACATTCCGCACGTGCCCGGCCGACTTCTCTTTGAAATGAATCCGGACGGTACGAATCAGCGCGCGTATTACGCGTCGAACTCGCTCTGGCCCGTTTCCATGCTGTACGCGCGCCCAATTCCGGGCTCGACGTCGAAATTCTGCTGTATCGTTACGGGGCATCACGGGGTTTCGCGTATGGGCGAACTCGTTCTCTTTGACGTTCAGCAGGGTCGAAAAGAGACGGAAGGCGCCGTCGAGCGTATTTGCGGTTATCCGAAGAAGGTTGAGTCGCGCACCGATCCGAAATATCATTCGACTCTATGGGGCGACAATATAGCCGACGAAAGCTGGCCGAAGTATTTGCATCCGTTCCCGCTCAGCGAAGAGTATTATCTTACCGCGGCTCAGCCGGATCGCGACGCTCTTTGGGGACTGTATCTGGTCGACCGTTACGACAATATGTATCTCCTTGCGGAGTTGGATAAGTTCGCGTGCTTTGAACCCGTCCCGTGGCGCGAGACGGAACGTCCGCCCGTGCTGCTTGATCGCGTCGATCTCTCGAAAGAAGACGCGACCGTTTACTGCGCCGACGTCTATTATGGCGACGGGCTCAAAGGGGTTCCGCGCGGCGCCGTCAAGAATCTGCGCCTCTATTCGTACAGTTACCTCTATCCGAACGTAGGGGGCGCCACCTCGATTATCGGGGTCGACGGCCCTTGGGACGTCCGTCAGGTTCTGGGGACGGTCCCCGTCAACGAAGACGGATCGGCGCTCTTCAGCGTGCCCGCGAACGTGCCGATCGCAATTCAGCCGCTCGACGAGAACGGCCAGGCGCTTCAGCAGATGCGTTCGTGGTTTACCGCGATGCCGGGCGAATTTCTCTCATGCGTGGGCTGCCATGAAGACGAGAATTCAACGAGCGCGACGTCGAGCGTCGCGTTTAAGACGGATCAGGAAGTTTCGGCGATTCGACCGTGGAACGGTCCGATGCGCGGATTTTCGTTTGACCGTGAAGTTCAGCCCGTTTTGGATCATTATTGCGTTGCGTGTCACGACGGCAAAGATCATGGATGGGGCGTCGTTCCGTTCGATCTTCACGGGGGAAATATTATCAGCGACTTCGTTTCGGCGCTCCAAATGGGCGAACCGCGCGATCGCTGCGGCAAATTTTCAACGTCTTATATGAATCTTGCGGGATTTGTTCGACGGCCCGGCATTGAGAGCGATTACTTCCTTCTCAATCCGATGGAGTTCGCCGCGAATACTACAGAACTTGTTCAGATCCTTGCGAACGGACACTACGGTTTGCAGATGGACGCGGACGCGTGGGACCGCATTATTACGTGGATCGATATGAACGCGCCGTTCCATGGAACTTGGAACGAATTTGTCGGGGAGCCAAAGTATGTTGAAAAGTGGAATCGGCACAGAAAGGATTTGCTCGAACTTTACGCGAACTTCGACGACGAATCGGAGGAGGCGCGCGGAGAAGAGTATGATCCGAAGAAATCAGGCGCGCTCACACAGTTGGAGTGGCTGAAGATTCCTGTCAACTATTTCGCGACCGATTGGGAGCGCAAAATCCTGAAGGAAGTTTCCGAGGGTAAGCGCGCGTTCCCAGACGGGGAAGAACTTCGCGCGCGATTTGAGAAGGAGATCGGCAAGGTCGACGCCGCCGCTATGGCGGGTAAACCCGAGGAAGTCGGCTGGGAGATTCCGAATCGCTATACGTGGGATCGCAAGCCGAAGAAAACAGAAGTTTGGGGAATGGGCGAGCCGTACCTCGTTCCGAACGAACCGGACAAGCCTAAGCCGAATCCGAACGACGCGGTCGTTTCCGTGAAGACGGACGGCGACGAGATGACCGTTCAGCTTTCGCCGAGCGTCGCGCTGACTCTCAAAAAGATTCCTGACAAAGACGGCGCTTCTACGTCTCTTTGGTTCGGCGCGTTTGAGATTTCAAACGAGCAGTTTGAGATTTTCGATCCGGATCACGATTCCCGCGTGGAGTCTCGTCAAGGTCTTTCCCACGGGTTCCGCGGCTTTTTCGTCAACTCTCCTGAACGCGCGTGCTGTCGCGTCTCATGGAACGAGGCCGAGGCGTTTTGCGCGTGGCTCTCCGAGAAAACGGGTAAAAATTTCCGTCTTCCGACCGAAGAGGAATGGGAATTCGCTTGCCGCGCCGGTGCGACGACCCCGTTCTATTTTGGCGACTGGGGAACGAATTTTGCGCCGTACGCCAATTTTGCGGACCAGATGATAATCGAGTTCATCGCCGACAATTATTTCGTCAAGCGTATTCCGCTTCCGAACGTTACGTATTACGACGACTGGGTTCCCAAAGACCGATCGGTTTGCGACAACGGCTTCCTTTCGGAGCGTTCCGGACGCTATAAGCCGAACGCATGGGGGCTGTACGATATGCACGGAAACGTCGCCGAATGGACGTCGACGGTCGTCAAGCCAAATTACGGTCTGGACTTTATGGACGCCCGCGATTCCGAACGGATAGTTCGCGGCGGCTCTTGGCGCGACCGGCCCTATCGCGGAGCGGCGGATTTCCGGAACGCGTACTATCCGTGGCAACGCGTTTACGACGTCGGTTTTCGCGTCGTTTGCGAGGACGGTTCCGCGAACTAAGGCGCGGAACTTGCCGCCGGTTCGCTCCTTGACGAGTTGAGGCGAGGCGGTACAATTCATGAGCGGCGGTCGTTCGGTCGGTTTTGAAACCTGGCTGAACGGCCGTTGGCATAAAAGGGCGCGCGAACGTCCGCTTCTTGATCTTGTATAAACGCGGACGCTCCTATTTGGGATCGCGCGCTCTTAGCGGAGGTCGCGATCGGTTCGCTTCGGTTAGACCGGGTTGGGATCGGCGCGCGTCGACGTTGGATCGCCGACGAACAACGAAAACGGAGGAATTATGAGCGATCGAAGAATTTTAGTAACCAGCGCGCTCCCTTATGCGAACGGCGATATTCACATTGGGCACCTCGTCGAGTACATTCAGACGGACGTTTGGGTGCGTTTTCAGAAGCTTCGCGGCGAGAATTGTCGCTATTTTTGCGCCGACGACACGCACGGCGCCGCGATTACGATTTCTGCGAATAAGAAGGGGATTTCCGAAGAAGAGTTTATCGCCGAGGTCAAAAAAGCGCACTTGGAAGATTTCGGCGGATTTGATATCGCGTTCGACAACTACGGGAGTACAAACTCTCCGCAAACCAAGCGCTTCTGTAATTACATTTGGGAAAAAATTCGCGAAGCCGATCTAATTTCCGAACGGGAGATTGAGCAGCTTTACGATCCGATCGCAGGGCGTTTTCTAGCCGACCGTTTTGTTCGCGGCACATGTCCTAAGTGCGGTAAGAAGGAACAGTACGGGGATAGCTGCGAGGGCTGCGGCGCCGTCTATTCGCCGACGGAACTCATTGATCCTAAAAGCGTGCTCTCAGGAGCGACGCCGGAACTCCGCAAATCGACGCACTTATTTATTGAAGTCGAAAAAGCGCGCGATTTCCTGCAAAATTGGATCAATAATTCCGGCGCGCTTCAACCGGAAATCGCGAACTATCTTAAAGCACAGTTCCTCTCCGACGAACTTTGGCCATGGGATATTTCCCGGCCGGCGCCTTATTTCGGATTTGAAATTCCCGACTTTCCCGGCAATTACTGGTATGTCTGGTACGACGCCCCGATCGGTTATATCGGCTCGACTTGCGAATGGTGCGAGAAGAATGGCGAGAAGGTTGAAGATTGGTGGAACGATCCGAAAACGGAGATTCATCACTTCATCGGTAAAGACATTACCTACTTCCACACGCTTTTCTGGCCGACGTCCCTGAACGCCGCCGGTTTTAATCTGCCGACCAAAGTTCATATCCACGGTTTTTTAACGGTCGACGGCGAAAAGATGTCAAAGTCTCGCGGCACGTTCATTTTGGCGCGCACATACTTGAAGCATCTGGATCCGTCGTATCTACGTTACTTCTTCTCTTCGAAGACGAATTCCCACGTCGACGATCTCGACTTGAATCTCGAAGAGATGGAGTTGAAAGTTAATGCGGATCTCGTTGGCGTCGTCGTCAATCTTGCGAGCCGCACTGCAAAATTCGCGCACGAGCTTGGCCTTTCGGAGACTTATCCCGACGACGGCGGGCTCTTTGCCGAAGGCGCGTCGAAATCGGACGAGATCGCCGCGTCCTACGAAGCATGCGATTACGGTAAAGCGATTCGCACGATTCTCGAATGCGGTTATCGCGCGAATCAGTACATTGAAAACGTCGCGCCGTGGAATCTTAAAAAAGAGTGGGGTAAGTTGGAAAAAGCCCCGACAGCCAGCGAAGAAGACCGCGCAGCCGCGAAGAAGAAGCTGCAAGACGCCGTTACGGTCGGGTTGAACTTATTCCGTCAGATCGTCGTCTATCTGTCGCCGATTTTGCCAGATTTAGCGCGTAAGACAGAAGAACTTCTCAATACAAAGATTACCAGTTGGAACGACGCGCAAACGTTCCTCGTCGGAACTCCTGTGAACGAGTACAAGCACATGATGACGCGCGTTTCTAAGGAAGGAATTCAAGCAATGATTGAGGAATCAAAAGAAACGTTGAAATCCGAAGCTGCTGAAAACGCCGAAGCCGAGTCGGCGAACAAGTGGGACGATTCGGCGCAACCGCTCGTCGACGAGCCGTTGAGCGAAACGATTACGATCGACGATTTCATGAAAGTCGACCTTCGCGTCGGCCGTATTATTGAAGCGGAGCAGGTCAAAGAAGCGAAGAAGCTGCTGAAACTCAAGGTTTCGCTTGGCGGAACGGAAACGCGTCAGATTTTCGCTGGGATTAAAGCGGCGTATCCTGAGCCCGAGAAGCTCGTCGGCCGTCTTATCGTCTTCGTGGCAAACCTTGCTCCGCGGCAGATGAAGTTCGGATTGAGCGAAGGCATGGTTGTCGCGGCCGGTCCCGGCGGTCCCGACGTCTTCCTCACGTCGCCGGACGAAGGCGCGCAACCGGGTCAACGCCTGCACTAAACTGGAATAGTTTTCGCGCTTGGAACGCACGGCCTTATTGCGGCGTTTCAAGCGCGAACGCTGGCGTCGGGAAAATTTTTGGTCTGGCGCTTCCACTGCGTCGAAAACTTGGTAAAATAATTTCCCGTTGATTGAAAAGGACGCGACGGGCCTCCGTGCTTGTCGACCGAATTTTTTTTTTCGCTTCTTTGCGAAAGTTGGGCGTACGCAGGCTCAAGTGCAACGGCATTTCGTTACTCTGTAAGTAAGCGTTTGCTAAGCGGTAAAAAAAAAACTACGCTTAGAACGCGTCTGTAACCGTAATATTTTACGTTCTTCGTTTTCTTTGCGTTTTGTTTTTGTCGCTCGTATGAATTCTTTTGCGCATGCGTCGTCGTTTTGCGCGGAGAGTTTAAACAGGAGAAGAGGTTCAATGACTAAACATCTGTTTATTACTGGAGGCGTGGTCAGTTCTCTTGGCAAAGGCTTGACCAGCGCGTCGATTGGCATGCTCCTTGAGAATCGCGGTCTTTCCGTTCGCATGCAAAAGCTCGACCCTTATATCAACGTCGACCCCGGCACAATGAGCCCTTATCAGCATGGCGAAGTGTACGTTTTGGACGACGGCAGCGAAACCGACCTCGACTTGGGGCACTACGAGCGGTTTACTCATTCTCCCCTTTCTCGCGACAGCAACTGGACGACAGGCCAAATTTACAAGAGCGTTATCGACAAGGAACGCGCGGGCTGCTACCTCGGTCAAACGGTTCAGGTTATTCCGCACATTACCAACGAGATTAAAGACTGCATTAAGAAGTTGGAAGGACCGGACGTTGACGTGGTTATTACGGAAATCGGCGGCACGGTCGGCGATATTGAAAGCTTGCCATTCCTGGAAGCGATTCGCCAATTTCCGCTCGACGTCGGTCGCGAGAACTGCGCGTTTATCCATCTTACGCTTGTTCCGTACCTGAAAGCTGCCCGCGAGCTAAAGACGAAGCCGACGCAGCACAGCGTCGGTCAGCTTCGTGAAATCGGTATTCAGCCCGACTTTATCGTCTGTCGTACCGAGCAGCCTATTTCAGCCGCCGAGTTGGGAAAGATCGCTCTTTTCTGCAACGTACCTGAAAAACACGTCGTTGAGGAACGCGACGCGGATCTCTCGATTTATGAAGTTCCGATTACGCTTGTCGAACGAAATTTTGACCAGATGATCGTTGAGAAACTCGGGCTTTCGCAAGCGAAACCGCTCGACCTTACGAAATGGCGCGAACTCCTTATGCGCCTTCGTCATCCGAACACGGAAGTTACGATCGCGGTCGTTGGAAAATACGCGAAACATAAAGACGCGTATAAGTCAATTTACGAAGCGCTTGATCACGGCGGGATCGCCAATTCGGCGAACGTACGTGTTTTGCGTATTGAGAGTGAAACTGTGGGGCGGGAAGAGACGCGCGCTCTTCTCGAAAAGGTCGACGGGATTCTCGTACCGGGCGGATTCGGCGACCGCGGAGTCGAAGGTAAAATCGACGCGATTGAAATTGCGCGAACGCACGGAATTCCGTTCTTCGGCATCTGCTTAGGCATGCAGTGCGCCGTTATCGAATATGCGCGCAACGTTATGGGCTTGTCCGAGGCGAATACGACCGAATGCGACAAAGATACGCCCGATCCTGTCGTGTGCCTCATGGACTCTCAGCGTTCGATCGTCGATAAGGGAGGGACGATGCGTTTGGGGGCGCAGACGACGTATCTGCTTGCCGGTTCGCGCTCCGCCGGCGCATACCGTTCGCTCGAAGTTCAGGAACGCCACCGACATCGGTATGAATTTAATTATGAATACCGCGATCGGTTCATCGACGCCGGCTTGATTATTGCCGGCGCCAGTCCCGACGGAAAGCTTGTTGAAGTCGTGGAATTGGAAGAGCATCCGTGGTTTGTCGCGGTCCAGTACCATCCGGAATTTAAGTCGAAGCCGACGGTTCCGCATCCGCTTTTCCGTGGGTTTGTTACGGCGGCGATTCGCCACCGTCACGGTTTGAAGCCCGGCGAGGAAAGCGCTATCGTTAACGACGATTTCTAATTTGACAAACGGTCGTTCGTTTCAAGCGCCGCCAAGCTAATACTTGACGGCGCGTTTAATAAATACGTCTTGAAGTGCGTTCCAACGGAGCAGAGCAGTGGACTTTTTACAACTTTCCGGCAAACGATTTTTGATTTTTGGCGTCGCGAATAAAAAGAGCGTCGCATACGCCGTTTCCAAGATGCTGACCGAAGAGGGCGCCGAATGCGTCTTTGTCGTTCAAAACGAAGCGATTCTCGAACGCGCGAGCAAACTTTTTCCCGGCGCGTCGTTTTTTACGTGCGACGTTGAGAAAGAAGAGGATATCGCGGCGCTTCGGCGCGCGGTCGGCGAGAAGTTCGATTCGTTCGACGGACTCCTTCATTCGATCGCGTTCGCGGATTATTCCGAGGGAATGAAGCCTTTTCACGAAACGCCTAAACGCGCGTTTTTGCAAGCGCTTGATATTTCCTGTTTCTCCCTTGTGGAAATAGCGCGCGCCTTTTCCGATCTACTCAAGCCGAACGCGTCTGTTGTGACAATGTCGATTTCCACGACGCGTATGGCGAGCGAAAATTACGGATATATGGCGCCGATTAAAGCGGCCCTCGATTCGTCGCTGGCTTTTTTAACAAAGTCGTTTTCCGCGTTTTCGCAGATTCGCTTTAACGCGGTTGCGCCTTCGCTTCTGAAGACTTCCGCGTCGGCTGGAATTCCCGGATATCTTGATTCGTATCTTTTCGCGGAACAGGCGATCCCTCGAAAATCGGCGGTTCAGACTGAAGAAGCGGCGGCTGCCGTCGTCTTTCTTCTAAGCCCTCGCTCCAGCGGAATTGTTTCGCAAAAAATTATCGTCGACGCGGGAATGTCCACGAATTACTTTGATAAGAGCATTATTGAGAAGGTCGTCGATCTGAACTGACGGTCGTCCCGACGATATAAGAAAAGTCCGAAACGCCGACTGAGCCTTGTCTTTGTTTCGGACTTTTTTATTTCCCTAAATAGTATCTTGGATTTCTACTTCTTCTTTTTTGATTTCTTGCGTGCCGGCGGACGCAGCAACAGGTAGAGGAACGTCAGCGGAAGGACGACGACAATGTATTGAGGCCGCCACGCGCAGACTCCGACGCATATCGGCACGGCGTAGAGCAGCCAGCGAGGGAGCGCTTCCAGTTCGGGCCACGCGAGCCAGAGCAGGAGCATAATAATGCACGTGCGATTGAGCTCGAAGAAGCCGACCTCGCCGGTCGATTTATAGCGCAAGACGCCGTAAACGATCAGAGCGCATAGCGTGAGCGCAATCCATCCGACTTTGGACCGCATAGACTCTTTACCTGAGCCTCCGCCTTTCGAGCTGGCGCTTTTGGCTTTTCCGGAATTCGTCTTTTTTTCTAACGGGGGAGGGACGTCGGTCACGGTTTCTTTTCTTTCGAAATCAAACGGGAATAATATCGGCGTTCCTTTTTGGGGAAAAGGAATCCGACAAATTGACGACGGCGCTATTATAGCATAAACGTCGTGAATTAAAACCAAACGGCTTGTGACCGTTTTTCACAGATAATTATGGCGCGATTCAGGTTGTCGTCTGACATTTTTAGATAAATGAATTTCTTGCGATTGAACCGGCCCTATTGAAACGTATAATCTAACAAAACGTGCGGCGTGCGCCTGCGAGGTTTGCTTTTGGGGATTCTCTATCTGTTTTCGCTTTAACCGCGCGCCGTGAAACGCATATGAGGACGACGCATTGATTACGAAACGACAGTACGGAGTTTTTATTTTGCACGCAGGCGCCGTTTCGCTTGCGTTGGCAGCCGCAGTTCTTTGGCGCGCCGGAGATGACGGCGCGTTTGCTCAGGATTTGCCGAGTTCAGAACAGCCCGGAGAGCCGATACCGACTTTTTCCGAGGTGGGCGAGCAGACGATAAGCGCGCAAGACGCTGGCGTGCGAGCGGCCGGCGGCGCGACGTGGGGCGACGGTTCCGACGAGGCGAGCGACTTAGACGGTGGAAAGAACGACGTGCGCGCGCCTTCGTCCGCCGGTTCCGACGCGTCTTCCGATTCTTTTGTCGGCCCCAAGACGACGCGCTATTCCTACGAACTTTCGGGACTTCCCAATCAGGATGGGCAGTATTGGATCGTATACGATATTTTGCCGTATACGGAGCGTTTTCCCAATTTGTCGGAACCGCAAAGCTCAATTATCGACTGGATTTTTTTTGATTCCGGAAAAGAGTTTTGGCATAAGGAGCCGTTTTGCATTCTAAGCGCGTCTCGTGACCGACTCTATATTTATCATAATACGAAAGTTCAGCGTTACGTCTCCAACGTCGTGGACCGTTTTATTGATCCCAGTAAGCGCGGTTCGGCCTTTAAGATTAAAATCGTCGCCGTCCAATCGCCTGAATGGCGGCTTCGCAACGTGAAGTACCTTACGTCGTCGCCCGTTTCGGTAGTAGGGAACGGGGCGGACGTTCAGGGATGGCAGCTTACTTCCGAAGATTTAGGCAAGGTTCTTTCAGATCTAGAACGCCGAACAGATTATTCGCTTCTTAACGCTTCAAGCGACACGGTTCCTAACGGCGAGAAGTTTGGATGGTTTGCCGCCGCGCCGCGCAAAGCGTTCGCGCGCGACTATCAGCCTGACTCAGAGGCCGCCGCCGGGTATCGCGGCGATATTTCGTCTGTCGACGAAGGATACCGTATTGAAGCTACGCCCCTCCTGTCGACGAGCGGCGACACGTTAGAGACGCTTATCCATTATCAGTCGACGGCTGTCGACCGTTCAAAGACCTTCAGTATGAGGGTTCCGACGGCGACCGCGCCCCGGCAGCAGCTGGAAGTTCAGCGTCCAGAGATTGTTTCCTGCGATATCTGCGTCAAGACGTCGACTCCGCGCGGTAAGTCGACGATTATCGATTTAGGGATGGTTCCTCTCGCGGGTATTAAAAAAACGGAATCGAACGGCGGACTTGTCTATTCCGTTTCGGAATTGGTTGCGTCTAAGTCGGCGTTTTACGACGTGCTCGTTCTGATCGAAGCGACCGAGTGACGGCGAAAAACGGTGGCGTTATTCTGCGACTCCGAATTTTTTCACGAGCCGTTCGTACGTTTCTTTGTCGACTTCAAACGGAGTTCCGTGCCGCGTCCCTTTCGGGAAGGAGATTAGTTTTTCGACGTTTTCCCATTCTCCGTTTCCCCCGTCGCGACTTCGAACGGCGCCGTATTTTCCGTCGCGATAGCAGTCGTAGTAAACGATCCAGTCGTTTCCGATCCGCAACGCTCCGGGACCTTCGACCCAATCCTGGGCAGAAATGCGCTTGCCCTCGGCGAAGGGGCCTTCGGGAGTGGGACCTTGCGTTTCGAGAATGATTTTCTTCGCTTCTGGATAGAGGGTTTCGTCTTTATAGAAAAGACTGTATTTCCCGTCTTTCTTCGCGAGGAACGCGTCAATCGTGTTGTGTCCGGGATCGAAATAGAGCTTGGTCGGTTCAAAGGTCTTGAAGTCCTTTGTTTTAGTGAAGTAAACGCGATGGTCAAGCGCGTCTTCGCTCGTTCCCTTTTCGACGGGCGAGAACTTTCCGGGAACGGTCGACGACCAGATGATATAGTACGTTTCCGTTTCGCCGTCGTAGAAGATTTCGGGGGCCCAGGTATTGCGCGTTTTCGGTTCGTCGGTCATGCAGGGGATCGCTTGCGCGTTTGTCCATTCAATAAGATCTTTGCTTTCAGCGTGCCCGAACGAATGCCCGTCCCATGCGACTGTCCATACCATGTGATAGACGCCGTCCTTTCCGCGAGTAATACTTGGATCGCGCGTTAGTTTCGTTTTTTTGCCGACGGGAGGCGCGAGAATCGCCTTATTTCCGTTGACGGCTTTCCAGACATACCCGTCGCGGCTGACGGCATAATGTACGCCGTCTTCGCCGTTGTTCATGAAATAAGCAAAAACGTAGTATCCACTTTCGATTCCAGGTTCGGAATTTTGCGCTATAACGCTTTGGGACGCAAATAACGCGACCGCCGCAGCGAACAGTAGACACAGCGAAACGTGTCGGCTCATGTAAAGACTCCTTGGACGATTAGTAAAGGGAATTATTTTCGTTAAAACGCGGCAGAGCTTCGAACCGTACGTTTCGAAGCGCCGGAAAAATTATACGTTAGGAAAGAAGCGGCGTCGAGACCTTTTTAAAGGCGTCGAGACGCTTTTCTCGGGACTTTGCAGCACGGTTCAGAGCGTTCTTTGCCCTGTATTGAGGGATTTGTTGTTTGGAGTTTACAAGAAGGAAATTTTAAATGAAACGTTTCTTGTTTGCGCTCTTGTTTATCTTGACGTTCGGAGCTCTTTTGACGTCGCGCGCCGCCGCGTTGAACGCGGAAACGGTCCGCCTGCCCATTACACGCGACTTGTGGATTTCGTCTGCGCACGGAGAAGAAGACGCCAACAACGGCGCGACTCCTCGGCTGAAAGTCAAAGGTTATCAGGAGTTTTCGATTCTTGATTTTGACGTTTCCGCCGTTCGCGGCAAACGAATTACTAAGGCTACGCTCCATTTAAAACTTGCGGGCGAAGAGCGCCTCTATCGAGTTGGCGTGAGCTCTCTTTCCTCCGAATGGATCGAAGGATCGGGAGTAAATTACGCCAAAGAGGAAGGCGTCTCTACTTTTCGGAGCAGGATATCGCCAGACGTTCCCTGGTTCGACCGAAACGTTGGCTCATGGAAATCGTATCGGGAGTATAACGATATAACCTCGGTTATGTTCGGGCAGGGCGGTTCAGTCTGGTCCAGCGCGGAATCGAGCGCTCCTGAAAACGGTTGGCAGACGGTCGCCGTCGATCCGGACGTTGTCGCGATGCGCGCCGCCGGACTTTCGTATGGGTTCGTCGTCTTCGACGATACAGGAACGGAGTTGGAGAAAGACGGCGACGCCGTAACGGTTCGCCTCTTTCCTAATCGGTTCTTTTACAGTCGGGACCAGAATCGTGCCAGCGAGCCTTATTTGGAAGTTGAATTTATCGATGGGGACACGTCGACCGCGCCTGAATCGCCTCACGATCTTACCGCCGACGTTGAGAAATTACCCCTTGGAGACGCGATTATCCGCTGGACTTGCAATTCTCCCGTTTCTGACGGGATTATAGGCTTTGCCGCGACGCTCGACGGCTCTCCGATACCGCAAGCGACGCTGCCGAGCATCCCGAGGATCGGCGCTCAAGAGGGGCGAGCGTTTGAAGCGCGGCTAAGTGGAATCGATCCAAAAAAGAATCACCGTTTCGAACTTGTCAGCGTGAATCGCTCAGGAGTTAAAAGCGAACCCGCTGTTTTGACCTTCACGCCCAGTACAAAAGCGTATGACGACTGGCAAACGATCGTTTCTCCTTCCGCGCCGGTAAAGAAAAAGACCGCGTCTAAACGGTCCGACGTGCGGTTAGGTTCCGCGCGGATTGCTATTGCGGACGAGTTTATTAAGTTTACCGAGACTGGCGAAACGGTTCCGTCCCTTCCACAAACATATTTCGGATCCAACGCGATTTGGAACGCGGAGTCGCGCCAGATTCAACTGAAATCAGCAAAAAATGAATTTATCGGTTTTCAGGTCGTTTTCTTCTCTCCTGAGCCTCTTAACGCCAAGTTCTCTCTCGATTGGAACGACGGCAAGAGCGCGCCGCAACCGGCCAATTTCTATCGCTTAGCGCGCGTCGAAACGGCAAAAGGTCAGATGGCCGACCCAGCGGCGCCGATTAAGGCCGGCGAGGCCGCGCCAATTCGAAAGACCGCCGATTCCGTCTATTGCGAAGTTTACGTTCCTTCGAACGCGGCGCCCGGCGTAAAGAAAGGCGCGTTGCGCGTCCAAGACGGAAACGGAAACGAGTTGGAATTGCCCGTCGAATTGACGGTTTGGAATTTCAAGCTTCCAAACGAACTGAGTTTTTTCCCGGAAATGAACTGCTATTCGCTTCCGAGCAACGAGCGCGACTACTATCGTATGGCGCAGCTTCACCGAACGTATATCAATCGCGTTCCGTACTCGCACCGAGGTTCCGTCGGAAGCGGTTTGGCGCCTGTGTGGAACGCCGACGCGCAGTCCTTCGACTGGAGCGCGTGGGAAAAGCGGTTCGGCCCCTATTTTGACGGGAGCGCGTTTGCCGATTTGCCGCGCGGCCCCGTTCCCGTTGAATTCTTTTATCTTCCGCTGTTTGAGAATTTTCCAGCGAATATTTTTGAAGGATTCAAGGGCGTGAACGACTGGCCGGAGGAATCCGTGTTTACGCGGGAATATTTAGACGGTTTTGCCGACGGCTGTAAAGAATTTGCCCGTAAAATTTCGAATTCTTCGTGGGATAAAACTCGTTTCTTATTCTTCCTGAACAACAAGATGGATTATAAGAAGAACGGATGGTCGAACGCAAGCTCTCCGTGGCTTCTCGACGAGCCTGCAAGTTTTCGCGATTTCTCCGCTTTGAAGTTCTACGGCGATCAACTTGAAAACGCGCTTGCGCAAACCGACCTGAGCGGCGTTATTCTTTATCGCGCCGATATTTCACGCCCGCAATGGGAGCGCGATTCGCTTGATTCGTCGCTTGACGTATACGTCGTCGGCGGGGGCGTCTTTCGCGATTATCGGCGCGTCGTTCTCGAACGCAGTTCCAACGGCCGACGCATCGTTTATACTTACGGAACGACGGCGGCGCCGAGCGAGAGCGCTTATCAGCCGACCCTTTGGTCGCTCGACGCGTGGACGCTCGGCGCAGACGGAATTGTGCCTTGGCAGACGATTGGGAACGACGATTCCTGGCGGAAAGAGGACGAACTGTCGCTCTTCTATCCCGCGACGTCTGAAACAAACGGTCAAATTGTTCCTTCGATTCGTTTAAAATCGTACCGACGCGGGGAACAGGACGTCGAGTATCTCACACTTCTTGTCAAAGCGACGGGCCGATCGCGCGATGAAATTGGGAACGCCGTCCGCGCGCGTCTGGATCTCGATAAGTCGCAGGCGCGATTTGAATATGCAGAAGACGCGGGAACGACCCTTTATCAGGGCGCGTCTCCCGATTCGTTGGAGACGTTCCGCAGGGAACTTGGCGACTGTTTAGATCGGCTTGTCAACGAAAGGAAATAAATAATGAAACAGTTTACAATTTTGTTTGTCGCGTTGATA
>CAMNJU010000070.1 GCA_946541595.1 uncultured Planctomycetales bacterium | reverse complement strand
GCAACGGACTTTTAATCCGTAGGTCTCGGGTTCGAGTCCCGAAACTCTCACTTTTATTTTGCGTCGATTAGGCGCGCTCCTCTGGGAGTTTAGCTCAGTTGGTAGAGCAACGGACTTTTAATCCGTAGGTCTCGGGTTCGAGTCCCGAAACTCTCACTTTTGATTATTTTAGGATTAGTCAGTGAAGAACGCGTTTAGCGTTCTTTTTTTATTTCTTGTTTCGTTACGGCATACAAAAGGGGACAAACCTTTCGATTGTCCCCTCTGTTTTTCGGTACGTTTGCCGATTGAAAAATCACTCTTTGACGCCTGACAGTTTTTTGATCAGTTCGATTTCTTCCGGATCGTACGGTTTATGGTTTTCATCGAAGTAATCATGGAACCAAATATCGGCGTTTGCGGGATTCTCTTTGACTAAATGCGTCCAGGGAATATTCGTTTGCAGTTTGCCGGGAACGAGCCCCCAACTAAGAGCGCCAACGTTTTTTTCTTTCATTAGAGGCAGACAATCCTTAACGGTACTGCCTAAACAGCGGGCCATCCATTCCGTACACACGATCGGGCGCCTCATTTTTTCAAGCCTCTCGATCGCTGCGGCAAGCTGCGGGGCAGGGCTGTAACAGTGGAACGTCATGATATCGCTGTTGCAGGCGAGAAAAGAATTCATGGGCGTGAGTTCGTAATATTGAAGAGACGCCGTGAGAGGCTGCGTCGGATTGACCTGGCGCGCCCACATAAAGGCGTATCGAAGGAACCCCGTAATATCCTTTACTTTGCGATTGTTGGCGGGCTCGTTAAAAATCTCCCAGAAGAGGATGCGTTTGTCTTCGGCAAACGTAGCAAGCGTATCTTTAACGTAGGGCTCAACTTCATGCCAACGGGACGGTTGATTCATGATCTTTTCAACGCCCGGAGTCTGTCTCCACTCGCCGTTATGGACGCCCGGAATCGGGGCCGGTTGGGGCCCCATAACGCTCGGCTCCTTGCCCCCGTTTGTGAAGACGTTATATACGACTCTAATATGCCGCGCTTCGCAAATATCGAGAAATCGGCGGATATTGTCAAAATACGCGTCGCGTTCCGACTCCCAAAGAAGGTCGTGCGCAAAGATTCGCACCGTATTGAAACCGATCGATTCGGCCAGCGCCAATTCGGAATCTATCGTCTTGAAATCGACGGTAGAATTTTGCCACATCTCAATTTGGTTAATGGCGTAACTGGCGACGTAGTTGGTTCCGACGATCCAAGGGAGAGCCTTGTGCCAACGGTTTGCGCGTTCTTCCGTCCACCGTCTTGAGATCGGTTCAATTTCCAGCGCTTCGTAATCGAGTTGCGATTCTTCTGCTTGAGCGTGCGCGCTGAGATTGAACGCGCCCAGCGCGACCGCGGCCGCGCTTGATTTGAAGAAATTACGGCGTTTCATAGCTTTTCTCACTTTGGGAACAAAAGACGTCCGCCGCGTTTCTCGAGAAATTTAACTCAGGCTGCGGCGAACGCGGCTGAAAAATCAGAAGGTCTGCGAGACTTCTTTGAGTCGCTGGGCGAGGGCGTAGGCAAACTTGCGAATTTCCCACAAATCGGCGTTTTCGTCGCGTCGGAATTCCTCAATTTTGGTCGTGGGGAGCTCGCTCATGGGCACGAGCTCGCAAGCTTCGAGAAGATTGGCGGCGACTTCGCACGCGTCGAGGAGTTTTTTCTTATCGCTGCGGCGGTAGTCGAACGCGTCGCTGGTATATTCAGTGAGCGCGTCTCGGAGCAGATTGAGCGCGTGGGTCGCTTTACCTTCGCGATTGGGATTCGTGGGGACGACCGTGCGGCTGTCGCGGTTGCGATAACATCCGAACATGGCGGCGATCGTGCCCGCGTCGCGGATCGTGCCGTCAGGATAGAAGATACCGTGCTCGTCGATGCAGCGGCCGTGGATCATGAGTTCGAACGCGAACCAACCCATGTGATACTCGTTGCAATATTGCAGAGCCATTTCGTACGGATTCGCGCGCGCCAGACAGCCCGTCTCCGTGTTCATGACTTGCTTGCCGAGTTTTTTGCCCCATTCTTCGGCAAGTTTGAAGTTGTTGTTGATTGTTTCACGGCGATCGCTGTAATCGTGGAAAGAAATAACGTCGATCATTTTCGCGGTTGATTCTTCAATTTCCCACGCGGTTGTATATCCGACGGTCGTAAGCGCGTCGGGCGCTTCTTTTTGGACGACTTCAATTTCACGTCGGAGGAACGTCCAGATCTTTTCGGCGCGCTCGGCGCGTTCTTCTTTCGGAGCGGCGTTAATATAAGGACTGCACAAAGGTTCGTTCATGATATCGAACATGAGCAGTCCGGGCTCGTCTTTGAGCGCGTTGACAATCGCCTTGGCGTACGCGTCGGAGGCTTCGTAATCGCCGGGCTCGATCGTCTTCGGATTGAGCATATTGCCGTTGAAGAGAATGGGCATGCACTTATAGCCGCATTCGTCGCATACCCGCACGAACTCGACGATCTGCTGGACGTATTTTTCGCCCTGCTTTTCGTATGCCGAACGGCTTAGCCAGAAGCGCGTGGCGTTGAGTTGAACGCGCGAACCGTATCCGAGTTCTCTTCGCGCTTGGTCTGGCGAATTGCAGAAATAGCACACGCCGCGGATTTTAGAGCAATCGATTTCCGGCTTGGCGGCCGCGGCCGACGAGACGAACGTTAGTAAGACAATGGACGCCGCGATAGGGCCGACAGCCTTTTTAAGGTTAGATAAAGTAATGAGCATAGCAGACAGCCTTCTGAAGTGTACCGGGCGCGCCGTTTCAGTTCCGGCGCGTCAAAAGACGGAAATAGGGAAAAGCGCAAACAGACTTGCCGGCGTTCGAGGAGAACGCCGACCGCTTCTTCTGTCTCGCATTGCCCACTATAGTAACAGAGGAGACTGCGCCATGCAAGTATTTTTACATCGCCGCTAATCATGGCTGAGCGCCGCGCCCATGCTTGCCATAATGACGAACATGATCGCGAGCCATTGCGTGGGGGAGAGGAGTTCGTGTAGAAAGATTAGACCGGACAGGGCTGCAAAGGCTGGCTGCAGGCTTTGTAAAACGCTGAATACTTTCGACGGAATCTCTTTAAGCGCAAAGAGATCGAGCGAAAAGGGAAGCGCGCTTGAGAGGACGGCGACGCAGAATCCGAGCGCGGCTAGTTTGGGCGTGAGATGAAAGAGATCGCCGCTGAGGATTCCAAAAGGTAGAATAAAAAGCGAGGCGACGCACAGACCGCAGGTCGTCGCGTCGGAATTCTTCATCTTTTGGGACAGCCGCCGACCGGAGACGATATAGAGCGCCCACATAACGCCTGCGATAAGCACGAGCAGGAGCCCAAGCGGATCGACTCCGTTTGCCGTATGCTGCTTGCTCCACGGGACAATGAGCGCGACGCCGAGCCCCGCCAGAATTGCCCAGAGAAAGTCGGTCGCTTTGCGCGAGCGTATGAGCGCGAGTCCGAGAGGGCCGAGATATTCGACCGTTACGGCAAGTCCAAGCGGGATTCGTTGCACGCCGTAGTAGAAGATAAGATTCATGGCGCCGGTTGAAAAGCCGTAGAACAGAACGCACAACCACTGTTCACGCGAAAATTTGCGAATTTGCGGACGGTGAATAACCGTCAGCAGCAGACCGGCGAGCCCGGTGCGAAGCGTCGCCACGCCCGCGGGACCGAGCGCCGCAAAGAGCGTTTTGGCAATAGAGGCGCCTCCCTGTACGCTTGCCATTGCGGACAGACTCGCCGCCAGAGCCATTTTTCGTTTCTTATCGATCATATTTCTTATGCGCGCCTCTCAACGGAATGGAACGTCTTCTTTTGGGCGCGTTCCTGCCCCACGGCGCCTCCTCGAGGCGCGAGCCTAGATTATAGGCCGTTCCACGATTTCATCAAGTTCGGCGTTCCACCGCCGTTTTTTTTAAAAGTTAAACTTGAACGTGAAATGAGTTAGCGCTATTATGATGCGGGAGTCCCGCTAAAACTTCTCATTTTGGTTAACGATAGGAGAATTATTATGAACAGACGTGAAGCTATTGTCGGCGTCGCTTGCGGCGCGTTCGGGCTGAGTTCGCTCGCCGCCATTAAGGGCGCTGAGAACGATGGAAAAGATTCGATCGAAATCCTGACGAAAGTTCGTTCCGCGTCGAAATTTTCCAATAAGTCAGTTCCAGAGGAAGACCTTAAAAAGATTATCGCCGCCGGCGTAAACGCTCCCAGCGGACACAACGTTCAGCCTTGGTTTTTCGCCGCGGTAACCAACCGTGAACTTCTCGACGAAATCGACAAGCTTGCGGGTCTCAATCCCGGCCGTCTTACGCTCACTGGCTCTCCTGCCGCAGTTTTCGTTTGCACCGACGGTTCGAGCTTCTCCGATTTCGACGCAGGCGGCGCGTGCGGACGCATGGGCGCGGCCGCCGTTCTGCTTGGCTACGGTACGAAGACGATCGCAAGTCCGTGCAAGGTCGTGAACGAAAAGTATAAGGAGAAGCTCGGTATTCCGGAGAAGTTCAACGCGCGCGCGGCGTTCCTTGTCGGAATTGAAGAGACGCCCGCGTTCGACGGCGTTTCCGGAGCGACGGAGCGCGCGCCGTTCACAGAGAAAGTTTCGTTTGTTAAGTGATCGTTAGTTCACGCAACGTCGCGAAAAGCAAAAGGCGTCGGGATCGCGTTTGGTTCCCGACGCCTTTTCTATTACGCGTATTCTTCCGATCGACGTAAATCATTCGGTCGCTTGGAAGAAGAAACGGCTTTCCGGAGCGACGTCGCCGGTCGTATAAAGGTCGGCAGGCGTAACTGTTCCGGTAAGATTATCGAGCCACTTAAAGGAAATTCTGTTAAACGAGGCGTCTTGCGCCGACATGCCCAACGCCTTATAGGGCACGGCGATCATGATCTCGTTGTTTTCAATTTTGTAGGCGACGCCGCCCTCTTCTGCCCACGCCCATTCTTCCGAATTAGCGCCGTTAAATCGCGCGAACGTCGCGTTCGTTCCATCGTACTTCTGGCCGACAAGATAATCGCCTCCGACGAATCCGGATCGCAAATTCGAATCGGCGTCGATCAGGATGCAGAGATTGTCCGGAAGGTTCGGCTGAATCATGGTTTGCGTCTTCGCGTAGAAATAGAAGTTCTCCGCGTCGCGAGTCGCTTTGAATTGTACGAAATCGTTTCTGCCCGATTCGTTGACGTAATGGAGACCGCCCTGACCTTTGAAATCGCGTTTAACCGTTTCGTTAATCCAGTCTCTAAAGGTCGGTTCGACGCCGTTCCACTGCGCAAAATCACCCTGAACGTCGATCGTCTTTTGTTCCGTCGCCTTGGGGAGCGCTGGCGCGCCTTTGTAGCGTCGAATCCCTTCAATCATTTGAAGATAATAATTATCGAGGTGTCCGCCTTTCATCGGTTCGATATCGCGGCTGTATTCGCGGTTGTACTGGTCGACGAAGACGCCGCGTCCGTCGCCGTAGTCCCAGCGTCCGGCGATCCATTCGTTCCATCCGGTTATCATAACATACGGCGGATCAAGCTCGTAGGCGCGCTTCCACTGTTCGGCGAAGTTTCGCCCTTCGTCGGTCGCTAAGTCTTCTTCCAGCTTATTATTGCAAAAACTTCGTCCTCGCGCCCAACCGGAACTCATATTCCGGACGGCGGCGCCCGGCTCGCGACTCAAGTTCTGCGCGACGGAGACGTTAACCTGTTCCGGCTTGTTCGGATCGTCCGCGTATCCGTACGGCTGCGGGTACGCCGCTTCCCAATGCCACGCCTTTTCCGTATTGACCATTTTGAAGGGCCAGTGCGCTTTACGGAGCGTGAGGGCGGCGCGAATCTTTTCATCGGTAATGAGCGCGGGATCTCCGACGAGGAGCGGCTTACCGTCGAGCGGGAAAAGGAGCTCGTCGTATTTATGCGTCGAATAGACTTCGTCCCAAAGCTTTTGAGCGGTTTCTGCGGCCTTGGTGTTGAGCATAAAAGTAATCTGTGGCGTGGCGCCTCCTTCGGCGCGAATCTGCAGCATGACGTCGCAAAGCGCGCGCACCTGTTCAGGATAGGTAACAAAGTTCGTCGTGTCAAAGACAAGGAAGTCGACTCCGGCGTCGGCGAGCAGTTCGACGTGCCGACGAAGAACCCATGGATCAAACGCGCTGTAATATCCGAACAGCGGCTCGCCCCAGAAGTGCATCTGACCCATGGGCGCCCAGAGTTCCGATTTGCTCGCTTCGGAATTTTTCTGTTCCGCTTCCGGGAGTCGTTCGAGAATTTTCGCGACGTCGTAGGGCCCGTCAGTCCAGGGCGCTTTTGCGGACGCGCTGTCGATCCAGAGGAAATAGAAGATACCGACCGACTTATTCTCTCTGATTCCGCCTAGCGTGCGTGTAGTTTCCACTTCGCGTCCTAACGCGTCGACCGCTTGCCACGGAACGCCGTGCGATTGAGCGAACGCCGCGCCCGCAAACGTTAACGTTAGAAGGAGGGCAAGAACTCCGGATAATACTTTGCGCATAGTTTTTCCTCTTGTCTGGAGCGAATATAACTGAAATCAGGTTCGCGAATCCGTAGCAGCGACGCAACTACCGAACGGTAACAACAACGCCTCGCGGCTCGGAACAAGCGGCAAGGCGTCGAATAGAAATGCACTCAAAGATTAGCGTCGATAAGCGCTTGAAGCGTCGCCTGCTTTTGGACGCCAACGAGACGTTCGACGACTTGACCGTTTTTGAGCAGAACGAGGGTGGGGACTGCGGAAATACCGAACTGGGCCGCCAACCCCATATTTTCCGTGACGTTCACTTTCATGACGACCGCTTTGTCGGCGTTCGCCTGCGCGAGCGCGGCAATCGTTGGGGCAAGCAAACGGCATGGGCCGCAGGAAGTCGACCAAAAGTCCAAGAGAACGGGCTTCGTTTCGTTAGCGACTTTCGTTTCATAATCAGCTTCGTTCAATTCTAACGCTTCACTCATGGCTATCTCCTTTACGCAACAAGAATGTTTGTTTAGTACGCTCAAGATTTGATGGGCGTATAACGCCTGTAACGTCAACAGGTTACAAAAAACGCCGCCGAGACGTTTCGTTTCGACGGCGCGTTATGCCGGATCAGCCAGCGCAGGCGGGCGTCATTCCTCGTCTTCTTGGAGTTCCGCCTTGGCGATGATTTCCTGCTGGATATTGCCGGGGACGACGTCGTATCGAGCAAACTCGATCGAGTAGCTGCCCTGACCGCCCGTCATACTGGCGAGCGAACGGCTGTAGGTCGTAACTTCGGCAAACGGTACTTCCGCCTTGACCGTCTGGTATCCGCCTCCGGCGTCTTCGACGCCGAGCGGACGACCGCGTCGCGCGGCGACTACGTCGGAGTTGACGTCGCCGACTTTGTCGACGGGAACGGTCACGTCGAGGTTCACAATCGGTTCGAGCAGAGACGGACGCGCTTTCAGGAAGGTTTCCTTAAACGCTCCCTTAGCGGCGGTACGGAACGCCTGTTCGTTACTGTCGACCGGGTGATACTTACCGAAGTGGACTTCGATGCAGAGGTCCTGAACCTGATAACCCGCGAGCACGCCGGCGTCCATACGTTCTTTGAACCCCTTTTCGATAGCGGGCATGAAGTTGGCGGGAATCGTACCGCCGACGATGGAGTCGATCCACAGGAAATTGTTTTCCGGGAAGTACTTCCATTCTTTCATGGACGGGAAGCGGTTCTTGTCGGTCGCGAATTCTTCAGGATCGGTTCCGCCCGGGAACGGATACATGCGAATGTGGACTTCGCCGAACTGGCCCGCGCCGCCGGACTGCTTCTTATGACGGTACGAACCTTCCGCCTTCTGCTGGATCGTTTCGCGGTACGGAATCTTCTGTTCTTTCGTTTCGAGCTCGACCTTATCGCGGCGCTTCAGGCGTTCCTGAAGGACTTGCAGATGGAGTTCGCTCATACCGGTAATGAGCATCTGTTTGGTCTGTTCGTTGCGTTCGACCTTGAAGGTTGGGTCTTCTTCGGCGAGTTTTCCGAGCGCGACGGAAACTTTCGCTTCGTCGCCGCGGTTTTTCGGCGCGGCGCCCAGACCGACCATCGGGGTCGGGAAGGCAAAAGCCGGCATTTCAATTTCGCCGAGCGAACTGCACGTTTTGAGTTCGTCGGTCTTGGTAACGGCTACGATCATACCGGGACCGGCTTCGTCGACCGGCTGCAGATCGTTGGCGACAACTTCGAAGAGCTGCGCAATTTTGAATCCCTTGCGAGAACCGATGAGCGGAACGGTCGCGCCAGTCTTGAGAACGCCGGAGAGGACGCGAATATAGTTGATCTTCTGAACGAAGGGGTCGACGCGGGTCTTGAAGACTTGCGCGACGATTTGACCGTTCGGATCCGCCTTGACTTCGACGTCGTTTCCTTCGGCGTCTTTACCGGTGCGAACGATCGCGTCGGCGGGAAGGGCGAAGGAGGCGAGCCCGTTGAGGAGTTCCGACATGCCGACGCCTGTTTTGGCGGAGACGCAGAAGATCGGGATAAGGGACTCTTCTTTAACGCCCTTGGCGATGAGCTTGGCCATCTCGTCGTCGGAGGGAAGCTCGCCTTCGAAGTAGCGTTCCATCGCGGCGTCGTCGACGGATACGATTGTTTCAATAAGGGATTCGTGGAGCGCGGCGGGATCGACGAGCGCGCCGGCCGCTTCGGTCGGCTTGAGAACGTCGACGACGCCGGAGAAGTTTGCGCCATGCCCAACGGGAACGTTGAAGAGGACCGCTTCCTGACCGAAAACGGACTGGATCGAGTCGACGAGCTCTTCAAATTCGATATTGTCGCCGTCCATCTTGGCGATAATAATCATACGGCCGAGCCCGGCCTTTTTCGCTTCGTTAAAGACGCGGCGAGTATTGACTTGGATACCGGAGGACGCGTTGATAACGATCGCGGCGGTATCGGACGCGCCCATAGCGGAGATTGCGCCGCCGATGAAGTCGGGGTATCCGGGCGTGTCAAAAACGTTGAAGTGTTTGCCGGCCCAATCGAAATTGACGCAACTCGGTTCGATGGTATATTTGTGCGCTTTTTCTTCTTCGTCGAAGTCGCAAATACTCGTTCCGTCGTCGACGCTGGCAACTCGCTTTACTTTGCCGGACAGATTGAGGAACGCGTCGGTCAGAGTGGTCTTTCCCGATCCGCCATGTCCGCACAAAACAATATTACGAATATTTTCAGGGCTATACTTCGACATACAATAATCCTTGTTCGAAAACGTCGGCGTTTCTTGAATGAAACACAGACTCCGCTAATAAAAACCAACAGACGAAGCGCGTCCCCCTCTTGCACGCCTCGGGCGCATAAGGAGAAAACGCGAAACGTCAAATAAAACGGTCGCATTAAAATCCGCGCTGAGTTTAACGCTGTGTTGCCGCGCGGGTTACCGAACTGTTCGCCGCCGGGGACGCAAACGTTCCTAAAGCGGCCGGCCGGTTTTGCGAACGGAGAAGCCGCTGCCGACTCCCTATCCGCACGCAATAATTAATAGAGTATAGACTATAACTGTGGGAATTTCAAGGCGCCCCCCGGAATTTTTCCGCTCGCCGCTACTTGCACGCCGACTTTAACTTTCCCATGTTAATGGAGCGCTCAGCTGATAAACGCCGTCGCTTTCATTATTTTACCGCAATTGTGAAACCCTTCTTCTCACAGGCGTTTTTTTCTGTTATATTAGACTTCTGCGTTTGCGTTTGCGCGCTGCGCGATGTATGGAAGGGTATGCAATGAAATTTGAAAAAACGACGCTTGCCAACGGTCTTCAGATCGTCGCCGAGATCAACGAGGACGCGCTTTCGACGTCGCTCGGGTTCTTTGTTCGCACGGGCGGTCGCGATGAAACTGACGAAATTTCGGGCGTGAGTCATTTTTTGGAACATATGGTCTTTAAAGGTACGGAACGTCGTTCTGCGGAAGACGTCAACCGCGAATTGGACGAGCTTGGAGGCGTTTCCAACGCGTGTACGGCCGAAGAGACGACCGCGTTTTATGCGAAGGTTCTTCCGGAACTGCAAGAGCGCGCGATCGACCTTTTGAGCGATATTCTCCGTCCTTCGCTTCGTCAGGCTGACTTTGATATGGAGAAACAGGTCGTTCTGGAAGAGATCAATATGTATACGGATCAGCCTCCGTTCCTCATCGACGAGAAGTGCCGGGAATACTTCTGGGCAGGTCATCCTCTTTCGCGAAGCGTGCTTGGCACTCGCGAGACGGTCGGCGCGCTTACGCTCGATATGATGCGCGATTATTTCGAACGAAGGTACAGTCCCGGGAACGTCGTCTTCGCCGCGTGCGGACGCCTTGATTTCGATCAGACGGTTCGCTGGGTAGAAGAACGCTGCGGCGGGTGGAATCCATTCGACGCGCCTCGCGAACGCCGCCGCGCCAAGGGAATTCCCGGATCTCACGTTTCCAAGCGGGAAGGAACGACGCAGGAGTACGTCATGCAGCTTGTCGACGGTCCTGCCGGAAACGATTCGGAGCGGTTTGCCGCCGCGCTCCTGAGCGTGATTCTGGGAGGGAGCACGGGGAGTCGTTTCTTCTGGGAACTGGTTGATTCGGGACTTGCCGACGTCGCGTCGCTTTCCACGTCGGTCTATTCAGATTCAGGGTTTACCGTCGCGGAACTTTCGTGCGCGCCGTCGCTTGTCGACGAGAATCTCGCCGCGATGCGCGCGATTCTGTGCGAAGCGCAAAAGAACGGCGTTACCGAAGAGGAACTTAATCGCGCGAAGAATAAACTCCTGACGGCGATTGCGCTCAGCGCCGAAGACGGTATGACGCGGCTGTTCGCCGTCGGGGAGGAGCAGCTCTCTTCCGGAAAATATTATTCGGTAGCCGACGATCTCAGGATTGTGCGCGAGCTTACGGTCGACAAGCTCAACGACGTAATGCGGAAGTATCCGTTTGACAATCCGTTTACGATCGCCGTCGGGCCGCTCGACTCTCTCCGCGATTATTGATTGTCATTCCTTTGCCGTTAGGGCTGGACAATAAAAAAGGTTGAACGCGCAACGCGTTCAACCTTTTCTTTTTTCAGGCGCCGCCCCGCCGCGACTTTGGGACGCCGCGGGGATCTGTATCCAGACTATTTGTCGAGATCGCCTTCATCGTCGTCGTCATCAACGTCGTCCGAGCCGTCGACGTCGACGTCCATATTAACTTTCGGCATGACCTTTTCCTTGACAAAGGCGGTAACTTCGTCAAAGACCGGCTTGTTGTCGCTCCAGAATTTCGCGTCCATCTTCCACGTGGCCTTCGAACCGTCGACTTTCATTTTCGTGAAGACTTCAACGATCTTTTGGAACTGTTTCTGTCCCTCGGCGAGGAGCGCTTTATCGTCGTCGTCCAAATCGCTGTCTTCGGTCGCTTTGTTGATCGTGTCGTTCATCGTAGCGACGAACTCTTTGACGAGCGTGTTTTCAAGGGTATCCGCGAATTTTTTCGCGTCGTCGGCCGAATTCGTTTGAACTGTGTAGACGATTTCCTCTTTTTCAGCGCTGATATAGAACGTGGCGGACTTGGTGTACGACGCCAGCTCTTTACCGATTTTCGCGAATTTCTCAGTGACGTTCTTGATCGTGTTGGCTAACTCTTCGTCCGCGCCGCTGTCTTCGAGTTTGTCAAGCGCTTCTTCGATTTGCTTGTCGGTCAGCGCGTCGTTTTGGACGGTGATTCCGACACTGCAGAAGAGCGCGGTCGGGTCAATCGTTTTGAAGCCTTCGGCAAATTCAGGCTTTTCAACTGTATTGAGCTTCGCGAAGTGTTTCTTCATATAGGCCTTGACGTCGTCGGCGTCTTCATCGGCGGGAGCTAGAAGTACGAACAGGAAATCATGACGTTCAAAGCGGTATTTGAGCGACGCCTGTTCGCGAGTCTCTTCCGGAATGTTCTTATTGATAGCTTTGAGGGCCTCGCGGATACCGTCTTTCTTTTCTTGCGACAGTCCTTTGACGGGAATCGCAACGTAAGGATAGAGCGTTTCCTCGGGATCTTCGGGCTGCTCGACGATGATATAAGCGTACTTAACGCCGGCGTCTTGCAGGGGCTGAACGTAGTTTGCGAAAGCCTGCGCGATGAAAATGCCGGCAATTGGAACGGTCTTCTTGATTTCGGTCGCCTGATTTTTATCTGAGACGAAGTAATCGACCGCCGAATTCGCGATCTTAACGACCTTCTGCGAAATCTGGTCCGAGTTGAGCTGGTCAAAATTGATACGCGAGACCGAGACCGTCTCTTTTTGAACGAGCGGCGCGTAGTCGTCTTGCGCGACGGCGGAACTTGCGAAGACTAAGGTCGCCGCGAGGGACAGAACAAGCGAAGTGAAATGTTTCATTTATGGAAACTCCCGGGGGATAACCGCTGCGGCTGGGAAACGGTCAGTCCGCGTTCAGCGCAACGTCGGTTTTTTGATGAGAACGCAATAACGATTTCGATTAACGAGGTAAAACGCCTCTCGACGCTCTCATGGAAACGCCGTCATTGTACTCATTATTGGAATAATTGTAAATAGAGGCGAACCTTGTATATTGACGTTTTTATAGGCGTCTCACGCTTTTCTGGATTGCGAAGGGCGTTTTTCGTTGGCTAAGTCGACATTTTTAGCTCGCTTTGGCCGATTTTGCGTTGTTCTTACTGGAGTTTCGCGCCGACGGCGTTATAATATTATGTCAGGGGATATTTCAACATGAACGTTGCCGCGACATTTTCACTGGCGTGAGCGTTTCGTTATAAAAAGAACTGTTTAGAGAACTGATGAAAGACGACGTTAGGATGCAGACGCACAGCGAACCGTTGGAGCGTCCGTTGGCATTAGAAGAGCCGCTTGATACGACATACGTAGTCGTCGCGCCTGAAAACGTTGAGTTCAAGTATGCAGTAGCCGGTCCGTTTGCGCGTTCGATCGCGTTTGGGCTCGATCTGTTTTTCGACGGTCTGTACGTATTGGCGTCTACGCTTTTCGCGTCGTTTTTTTTCTACCACTTCCTTTCGCGGTTTGAATTTCTGCCAGATTCCTTGCGTGACCAGCTCTTTTTTGTGTTCGCCATAATGAACTTCATGTTCGTTTTTTGGTTTTTGAACGCCTTCTTGGAGGCGTTCTGGAACGGTAAAACGCTTGGCAAGGCATGTTTGGGCCTTCGCGTTTTAACGGTCTCGGGGCGTCCGATTGGGTTCGGTCAGGCGTTGCTTCGCAACGTGCTGCGATTTGCGGACGCGACGTTGGGGCCCTTCTTGGCCCCCGTTATGGCGACGAACGACCGCATGGCGCGCTTGGGCGATCTTGCGGCAGGCACGGTCGTTGTGATTTTAAAGCGCGAGAAAATCGACTCGAACGTTTTCGTCTTTAACGAGCCGATCGTGCTCAATCTAGCGTCTAAAATACCGGACGATTTTGAATTTACCCCGTCCCTCCGCAAAGCGCTCGCGCTGTACGTTGCGCGTCGCGATACGGTTTCGCTCGCGCGCCGATTTGAAATTATCGCGCCGATTGCGAACGCTCTTTCGGCCAAGGCCGGTTTTCGTTACCGGGTCGAGCCGGACGCGTTTCTTTGCGCGCTCTACCAGCGCTCGCTCGGAGACGAGCGCCAAATACGATAATTCTCCTGCCGTTTTTGAAGGGCTCGATTTGCTCCGGATAGCGAACGGCGCCCCGAATATAATTTTTTGCCGACTTTGTCGACGTCGGCGCGAATATAACTAAGGGAACAGATTCATCAGAGATGCGAAAAGGACCTAAAAATCCGGGCGAACGAAATCGCGACCGAGATTCCGACGAGAAGAACCGACGTATGCGTCATAAGTCGCGGGGCGCTCGCCGCAACGTTGCGGACGACATTTACGAGGAAGTCGAAGAAGACGCGACGGACGCGGAAGAGGAATTTGATCCTTACTACGACGGACTTAGTTTTACTACCGAGCGGTTTGACGCGTCGACGCAAGGCGACCTCACAACGCGCACGACGAGCGTGGCGAACGAGCGCGCGATTCTTGTGGGCGTGTACGCGCCCGGTCAGGGGCTTGGCGACGATCCGCTCGCGGAACTTGCGGGTCTGGCTGAGGCGGCGAACGTCGATCCTGTCGGTTCGCTCATACAGCGCCGCGCGTTTCCCGACGTCGCGTATTGTCTGGGTTCGGGCAAATTAGACGAACTTGACTCGCTCGTTGCGGCGACGCAAGCGGAGGTTGTTTTGTTCGATCTCGATTTGGCGCCGGGACAGACGCGCAATTTGGAAAAGCGGCTGCAAACGAAAGTAATCGACCGGACGGAGCTCATTCTCGACGTATTTGCGACCCGCGCTCAGACGCGCGAGGCGCGATTGGCGGTCGAACTTGCTCAGCTTGAATATTCGCTGCCGCGTCTGAAGCGTATGTGGACGCACCTGGAACGCCAGACGGTAGGCGGGGTGGGGCTTCGCGGCCCGGGTGAAAAGCAGCTGGAAGTCGACCGGCGTATCGCTCAGAAGCGAATCGTTGAGCTCAAACGCGACCTCGCCGCGATTCACAGCCGCAAGAAGCGTGAGATCGCGGGACGCGAGCAGAGCCGCCGCGTGTGTCTTGTCGGCTATACGAACGCGGGCAAGAGTTCGCTCCTTAATGCCATGACTGAAGCGGGCGTCTTTGCTCGGGACATGCTTTTTGCGACGCTCGACACGCGCACGCGTCGCTGGTTTTTGCCCGGTTGGGGGCCCGTCTTGCTGAGCGACACGGTCGGATTTGTGCGCGATTTGCCGCACCACCTTGTCGCGAGTTTCCGCGCAACGCTCGAAGAGGCAACGTCGGCGAATCTTCTCATTCACGTAGCGGACGCGAGCGCGCCGGACGTTTTCGAGCAGATTGACGCGGCGCACAAGACGCTCGAACAGCTCGGTATACGCGAAAAAGACGAAATTCTCGCGCTCAATAAAATCGACGCGATATCTTCTGAATCGCAGCTTCGCACGCTTATCGAACGCTATCCGACGGCGATTCCGATCAGCGCGCGGGAAAGGTTAGGGCTTGAACGTCTCACGAGCGCCGTGAGCGCGGCTCTCAGCCGGGAATTTATCGAAGTCTTTGTAGAGGCTCCCATTTCAGACGGCAAGACAGCCGCGACGCTTGCGCGCGACGGCGAAGTTTTGGCGCGCGAATACGGAGTCGACGGTCGCGCGACCATCCATTGCCGCCTGCCTCGACATGCGCTCGAACGGCTGCGCGTGACGCCCGACCTTGTCGTTAGAGAGGGGAGCCGCGACGCGGAACCGCTCTTTTCTACAACGGATTTGAAGTGAACCGTTTAAAGTCCGAAGTTTTTTAAGGGGGCGACGGGTGACAGGAGAACTGGCATGGAAGTGAAATTGCATACGATGGCAGCCGAAGACGGCGCGCACGTCAGTTACGCGGACGTTGGAACCGGTCGACCGATCGTTTTCGTGGGCGGATTTGGCGAAGACGCGTCTTCGGCGTACCGCCTAATCGAGACTCTCAGTCCGAGTTTTCGGGTCGTTACGTTCGAGCATCGCGGTTACGGAAATTCGGAGATTACAGCGGACGCATGCGTCCAGCGTTCCGCGCGCGATCTTCGGAATCTCATTGAAACGTTGGATTTACAAGACGTGGCCCTTGTGGGATATTCAATGGGCGGTTCGGTATCATTTTCGTACGTCGAGCAGTTTGGCGTCGAACGGTTGAACCGGCTCGTTCTTGCGGATACCGCGCCAAAGTTGATTAACGAGAACGGCTGGAATCTCGGTTTATGGCAGGGACGTTATACGCGCGCCGATTTCGATCGCGACTTAGAGACGATTGTCGATAATCCGTCGCTCTTTCACCTTTCGTTCTACGCGCGCGCGGCGACAAAGACGCTCTATGACGCCGACGTGTCGGGGCTTTTTCCTCCTAGCGACGATCAGGAAGGGTGGACTGGCTATGTCGCCAAGCTGACGAATCTTCGCGAATCGTTTGTTAAACGTATTTTTACCTATCGCTTGACCGACGTGCAGAAAGCGTGCGAACGCCGATATTGGGAGACGATGACCGGGGGAGACTGGTTGAATATCCTTCCGAAGATTTCCGTTCCGACGCTCTGTTTATACGCCGATCCCGGTTCGTTTTATTATTCCGCGACTGCGGAGTATATGGCGGAACAGATTCCGAACGCCGAGGCGTCTGCGATTCCCAACGCGTCTCACTGCTGTTTGAAAGAAAACCTCGACGACTTCGCGTCGAAAATTGCCGATTTTTGTTTGCGTTCGCTGTAAGTCGATTATTTAAAAGTATAACGGATGTTTATACACGCTTGCCGCCGTAAGACTTCACTTGCGCTTTTGCGTATAACGTTTATAATACACCTTTCCCGTTAGAGAGACACAAGTCGCGTTCTCCGACCCGATTTTCAACGCCTTCGGGACGATAGAATTGGGAACGTTCCGAACCGGAAGGCGCGGCGTTTTTTATTTACAAAGGAACCCAAAATATGAAGAAAATCGCAACCATCGAAACGCCGCGCGGAACGATCAAGCTGGAACTGTTTTACGACAAAGCGCCCAAGACGGTCGCCAACTTTGAGAAATTGGCCAATAGCG
>CAMNJU010000069.1 GCA_946541595.1 uncultured Planctomycetales bacterium | reverse complement strand
CGTCGAGCGTTCCGACGAATTTCACGCCGTCTATCGCGTCGGAATTCTGCACGATTGTTTCTACTCTCGCGTTATTAGACACGCCGTTAACAATCGTTCTCGCCATTCGCGCGGCGCTTACTTTGGATTCCGTGAAAACGCCGTCGGCATAATTGTTTTCGATCGAACCTTTTGCCGCTCGCGTTATTTCGGCAAGCGACATTCTTTCGACGCTTGCCTTTTTCGTTAAAGCGGCGAGCCGTTCGAGGTCGTCGCGCTTCCATCGCCAAAACCAATCGGAAATCGTCGAGCCGTCTATTCCCTGCCCGTCGATAATAGATTCCTGTTGCGCTTTCGTTAGCTCTTTGCAAAATAGTTTTTCGCGTATTTTTCGACGCTGTTCTGCGATTGTTCGATTGAATTCCTTCGCCGTTTCATTACTGTTTCCGTCCGGTCTTTTGCCAATCAATTACACATAATAATCATGGTCTGAAAAATTTTTACATTTACTTAAAATTGTAAACTTCTAAAAAAAATAAGTTGACGATTGTTGTGTTGGGGGTAAACTGAAGCCGTCGTTCTTTTCATGAACGTTTTTTAATAATTGAAAAAATACAAGAGGTTTGTTTACCGAACTTAGCATGCAAAAAGTGACTGTCTCAATTGATTGAGTCGGCGCCTATGGACCGTTTGGCGAATGCGGTTTACCACATGTTTTAGACGACCATTAACTAGATAAACAAAGGTTTTAGTCTATATAGAACAGGGTTAGAAATGAATCTGACTGCAAAAAAATTATTTGTAACCGGAGTCGGAACAGACGTGGGAAAAACGTACGTTAGTTCGTTGATTGTCAAAAAATTGCACGACTCCGGCTATTCCTGCGCTTATTATAAAGGTGCAATGAGCGGCAACGCACGCGATCACTACGGCGTTCTTATTCCGGGCGACGCAAGATTTGTCAAAGACGTCTCAGGAATTGAACAGAATTTGTCTTCCATGTGTCCCTACGTTTATGAGGCGGCGGTTTCTCCTCATCTTGCGGCCCGTATCGAAGGGAATCCTATTCAAATGGACGTGATAAGATCCGGTTTGGAAGCTCTTTGTCACGATTACGATTATATCGCAATCGAGGGGAGCGGGGGAATAGTCTGTCCTTTACGCTTCGACGGCCAGGAGATTTGGCTTGAAGACGTTGTAAGAGAAAATAATTTGGGGTGTGTGATCGTTTCCTCGTCTGGACTTGGAGCCATTAATGGCGTAACGCTGACGGTAGAGTATATGCGCGCTAGAAAGATTCCGATTCAAGGCGTCATTTTTAACCGTTTTCATCCTGGCGACGTCATGGAAGAAGATAATGTGCGAATGTGCGAGAGGCGAACTGGAATAAAGCGTCTCGCGTGCGTTCAGGAAGGGGACAATGAATTGGATATTGACGTCGAGACTTTAAAGAGTCTCTTTTCTATCTGAAGTGGAGTATAAAAATGACGATTTGGCGACCTTATCAACAAATGAAAAATCTTAAAGTTCCATACAAGGTCCTCGATGCAGAGGGCGTCTATCTGTTTACAGAAGACGCTAGGTTAATAGACTCGATTTCCTCGTGGTGGTGCATGATACACGGATACAAGCATCCCGTCCTTTCCGAGGCGATTAAACGCCAAGTCGATCTGTTTTCTCACGTTATGTTGGCCGGATTAAGCCATCAGGCAGTAGAGGACTTGGCTTATAAATTAGAAACTTGGCTTCCGGGAGATTTAAACTATTCTTTCTTTTCCGATTCCGGAAGCGTAGCCGTAGAAGTCGCTCTCAAAATGGCTCTTCAATTTTACGTCAATCAGGGGATTTTTCATAGGAAAAAGGTCTTGTCCCTGACACACGCGTATCATGGCGACACGTTTAAAACAATGGAAGTTGGCGACGACGAAGATTACCATTATATTCTCAAGTTTTGCAGCTCCAGTTTTGACTGTATTCATATTCCGACTGAAATATCGGCCCTTGAAGAGGCTTTTGCTTTATACGGCGGGGAATTGAATTCATTTATTGTCGAACCTCTTCTTCAGGGCGCCGGCGGCATGCGCATGTACGACGTCGCATTCCTGAAACGAGCCCGGGAGCTATGCGACGCTTACGGCGTTCTCCTGATTTTTGACGAAGTCGCTACTGGATTTGGACGAACAGGGAACCGCTTTGTCGCCGATCTTGTCCTGCCGGATATATTATGTCTGGGAAAAGCGTTGACAGGGGGGTATATTGGTCACGCGGCAACAGTCGCTAATGAAAAGGTTTATCGCGCTTTTTACGATTCTGATCCCCAAAAGGCGCTTATGCACGGACCGACTTTTATGGGGAATCCGTTAGCTTGCGCCGTCGCGTTAAAATCAATCGAAGTATTTGAAAATGAGAATTATCTCAAAAAGATAGCCAAAATAGAACAAATTACCCGGCGCGCTTTTGAGGGATTCTATGACGACCGCATTCAGGAGGTAAGGATAATGGGGGGATGCGTTTGTATAGAAGTCAAAGACGCTAAAAACCTTGACGGATACCGTGAGTTTGCGTACGGTCGCGGCGTCTACTCGCGGCCTTTCCTGAACTATTTGTACGCGATGGTTCCGTACGTAATTAGCGAAGGCGAGCTCTGTCAAATTCTAGACTGTATGAAAGCTTGGTTTATGAGATAAACAAAGCTGAATTTAAATGAAACCGGCTCCGAATTTACGGAGAAATCGGAGCCGAAGTTAACGTCCGCTGTTTTGAAAGGCGGGAGATTACTTTATCGTGTAATTACGCGAGGTTTTGACCGTCTTGCCGTTAAGAGTCGCCGTAACAACAACAGACATGGAGCCGAGCTCTTGCGGGTAGAAAAGACGCTTGAAATAACCGTCTCCGTCGACCTCGACTTTTTCGCCGTTGACGGAGACTTCAGCGCCTGGAGTCGTGATTCCGTATACCTCTAAGAGGTTTGGACCGGAAAAGATTTCTTTACCGTCTTCCGGGAACGTTTGGACGATCAATCGCAAATCTCCGGTCACGGCGACGATTTCTTCGGCGATTTCTTGACGAACCTGTTCTATCTTACCTCCGTCAAGTTCCGTGTGGACGAGGTCGGGAACAACCTTGCGCGCAAGCTCCTTTGACCGGCCGGTTGGATCAATCATCCACGCCTTTTCCGGATCAAGTTCATTCTTAAATTTTGAAACGCTTGTTTCCAAAAACTTTAGATATTCAAAATCTTCTGCGCTTTCGCGCTCAAGTTCCCAACGAATCGAGTCAAGCGGACCGTTAGAGCCGGGGTAGACGATATGAGTGTCGCCAGGTCCGTATGTTTCCGTGGGTGGGCCAAATGCGTCGTCACGCCAGTAGTTATATCCCCAGTGCAGATAGCCGACAAGATCTTCAGCGTAGTTTATCCAATGGAGAACGCGAATTCTGGAGCTTGGAAGGTCCATAAATCGATTGGGATAGTGCGGTCCAACCGGATGACAGCAGATATAGTACCAAAATTCGCCGTCCCCACGCCGAGCCTCGAAAGCTTTTCGCCAACGGTCGAAATGCGAAAGTTTGGGCGTCCACACATCGAGTCGGCCGGAAAAATTAACCGTTTCAATAGCGTCAATCTGCTTCAGGTCCGGGGCAATGTCGCGGATGCGTTGCGAAGCCGCTCGCCACGAATCAATATCCGGAAGGTACGGTTCGTCGGCGACGTGCACCATGGCGCGTTCGAGTCTGCCCGTTTTCTTCAGATAGTCGCAGATCGCCTTTAACGACGGTTCGAGCCATTCGTCCGCGCTGAGGGTCACGTTGTTTCCGTCCTTATCGGCAACCGTCGCCGAACGGAAATTCACTTGATGAGTCTGTCTGTCGATTCCGCCGACATGCGCAAGTTCAATCCGATCCGCCACGCCGTATTTTTCGGCAAGTTGAAGAAAGCGTTCAAATCTCGAAAAGTCGAATTCCCATTTACCGTTTTCATCGCGTTTGGCACGAACAAGGTCGTTTGCCGAGGGAACCCATTGCGTCAAAATCACATTTTGACGGTGTTCGCCCATGTCCTTAATGTAAGCTTCGAGAAGAGTCCAATACTCTTCGCTCATGTATTCGACGTTATGGTATTTTGCGAAATTGCCGCCGCTCCACCAGTTGGTCATATAAAAAGAACGCGCGTCTGGCAGTTCAAACGGAAAGACCGTGAGTGAAACAGGGATTTCCTTCTGAACAGTTTCATTTTTTATTTCAATAACGCCGGAATAGAGACCGCCGGGCGTTCCTTTGGGAACGAAGAGAGTTATCCACACGCCTTGACTCTCGCCAGGTTTTAGCGAGACGGCGTTTTCGTCGTACAAAATATCCGGCGCCTCGAAAGGCGCCTTGCGAACGCAGAGCGATTCTGTATTCGGTGTGTTTTTGGTCACGGGCAACGTTCCGATGCGGCGAATACGGACGTTTTCCGCTTTAATTTCCGTCCCGGTTTCCTTGCAAACAAGTGGGGAAGGGACGATTTCCAGATTGTCAATCTCACCGTCGGCGCGAAGACCAATTTGACCCGATTCATATTCGTTTGACGCCGCCGACAGAGTAACTGCGGATTCTGAACCCGGCGTGGAGTCTCTAAATATTTTTGAATGGACATTCGCAGACCATACCGAAACGCTTTGGGCTAAAGCCGCGCCCGCAGTCGTCAGCAACGTTAAAACGACCGACAGGCTTAGAATGAAGTGAAGCTTTTTCATTGTTAGCTTTCTTAGGCAAATAAAGTTGAACTTGCTAAAAAAAGTTTGCAAGTTGGAATAGACACGCCTTTCGATTAGGCGTAATTACCCAACGCCCAATCGTTCTTATAGCGGTTATTGTAGCAAGATCGAATAGTAGAATTCAACCCCCTCGAAATAATTTCCCTTGCCTATATAATGTAGTGGATTTTTCGCGAAGTCGAAATTTTTTCGACTCGGCGGGCGGCGTGACGGCGTCCTTTGAACTTGATATTCAAGGGAGTTTTACTTTTTTTGCTCAGACGTTTCGTACGGTTGGGCGGTTGTCGCCGTTTAAAGACAGAGATTTTGAGCAATTTGTATGTTGCGGAGTGTGCGATGAGCGAACGTTATCCTCATTTGAAAGTAGACGACCCAGAAGTTTATGATCTTATTCAGCGTCAAGCGAAGCAGGAAAGTACCACGCTGAAAATGATTGCGTCTGAAAGCTACGCTTCTATCGACGTTCTTGAAGCTTGCGGTTCGATCTTTACCAACAAATACTGTGAAGGATATCCTGGCGCGCGATATTATGAAGGCAACGAAGTAACCGACGCTTTGGAAAATCTCGCGATCGAACGCGGCAAGACGCTTTTCGGTTGCGAGCACATGAACGTTCAGCCTTATTCTGGATCTCCTGCAAATGCTGCGGTATATCGCGCTCTTTTGAATCCCGGCGACAAGGTTATGGGCGTTCCTGTTTCCGACGGCGGGCACTTAACGCACGGCTGGAAGGTGAGTTTTTCCGGTAAAGATTACGTTCAGGTTCCGTACCGTCCCAACCAGGAAACCGGACGGCTCAATATGGACGAAGTTCGCGAAATAGCGCTTCGCGAACGTCCGAAGATGATCTGGGTTGGAATGAGCGCGTATCCGTTCAAATTGGACTATGCCGCGTTTGCCGAGATTGCCCAGGAAGTAGAGGCGTATTTGGTCGCAGATATCGCTCACATTAACGCGCTCATCATAGCTGGCGTTCACCCGGATCCGGTTCCGTATTGCGACGTTATTTCCAGTACGTCGCACAAGATGCTTCGCGGTCCGCGCGCCGGTTTCATTATGTCAAAAGTGGAAGATCGGTATCACGCGAAATATCACGAAAACAGCAAGTGGAATCTTGCCCAGTTGGTCGATCGCGGCGTTTTCCCGACGATGCAGGGCGGCCCCCATATGCACGCTGTCGCCGCCATGGCTACCGCGTTTAAGTTTGCTCAGACGGAAGAATTTAAGAATTACGGCAAACAAATCGTGAAAAACGCGCAGGCCCTTTGCGAAGAGCTTGAAGCGCTCGGTCGTCCGATAGCGGGCGGCGGAACTGAAACGCACCTTCTCCTTCTGGATTTCCGTAAAAATGATTTCACCGGGAAAGACGCGTCGCAAGCGTTGGCGAAGTGCGGTATTATTGCGAATTTCAACATGGTGCCCGGCGACACGCGTTCTCCGTCGAAAACGAGCGGCGTTCGTTTGGGAACTCCTTCGTTGACAAGCGCGGGTATGAAAGAAGGCGATATGAAGAAGGTCGCCGAATGGATTGATCGCGTCTGCGCCAATATCAACAATATTGACGAAGTTGCGCCGACGATTCGCGCTGAGATTGCCGAGTTCTGTTCCGGGTTTAAATTTCCCGGTATAGACGAGTGATTCATTCTTTTGACGCGCGCGAGTCGCGCTTAACCGTTTTTATATCGGTTTGGTTATGAAAACGGCGAAAAGAAGAAAGATCCGTCGCTAGACGTGTTCCATTGGCGTTTAGCGACGGTTATTTTTAACAAAAACGTTAGCAGGGTTCTGTGTAGAGGACGTTATGGAAAAGTACGACGAAACGACCGAATTGCCCGAGCTTCTAGCCGCCGTTGAAGCGGGAAACGTAGACGCCGTATGCGAACTTGCTTGGCGCTACCGATTGGGAATTGGGGGCGTTGAAAAGGATGAAAGACGTTCTTTTCAGATGTTTCTTGACGCGTCGAAAACAGACGATCCTGTTGCGTTGAACAACGTCGGTTTCTGTTACGCTGACGGCGTGGGCGTTAAGCAGGATTTGGCCACGGCGAATCGGTACTACCGTAAATCTGCCGCGTTAGGCTGCTTTGCGGCGATGAACAACCTCGGTTGGAACTACCTCAACGGTCTGGGAGTAACGAAGAATCCAAGCGCTGCGGTTCGTTGGTTTAAAAAGGCTGCCGAGGGAAATTTTTCTCAAGCGCAGAATAATCTTGCCTATTGCTACCAGAACGGCATAGGCGTCAAAAAGGACCATAAAGCCGCCAATCGCTGGTACGCTGCGGCGGCAGCTAACGGTCTGGTTGAGGCGAACGTCAATCTTGCCTGGAATTATCAAATGGGCGTCGGTTGTAAAATAGATCATGCGAAAGCCCTTGAACTGTACCAAATTGCCGCCGACAAGGGCGTGCCCAGCGCACAGTGCAATCTCGGATATGCTTACCTCTATGGCATAGGGATTGAGCAGAATCATGAGATGGCGTTCAAATGGTATTCCGCCGCTGTCGAACAAGGGTTTCCGGACGCATTTGGCCCCCTCGGCGTGTGTTATGAAATGGGGTACGGAGTCGAGCGAAATATTTTTAAGGCGCGCGAGCTCTATCGAGTCGCCGCTTCGCACGGCGACTCCAACGCTACGCAGCGGCTGCAAACGCTTGATTCAGACACGATCGCTCGACTTGATCAATTAATTCAAAAAGGCAAGTAGTTTTTTTCGGCGCTTTTGAGTCAGTTCTGCCCGCCAAGACGGCATGAGAGGTCGCATGTTCCGTCAGGGGCGGCGCAGACTGGAAACAGGCTGAAATCAAGCTTTGCCAGATCTAAAACGGCGTCGATGAAACGCGGCGACGCCCCGCAGCAAGGAGCGCGGCGGTATCCTAAGTTGAGTTCGCCGCACACGCCGCGCAGTTTTTCGTCGAGATCGTATATCGTTTCCATATTCTCGAAAAAGAACCCGATTGGCGAGACGATAACTTTCTCTAATTGTGGATGTTCTTTCTTGTATTGACGCAGATAGCTTTCGGCGTCCGGCTCCAACCACGGCGTTCTTGGCGATCCGCTTCGGCTTTGAAAAACAAGCGCCGCGTCAAGTGAGAACGCCCCCAGACGCGTCCTCAGATTGGTTGGAAAATCGACGGCGTTTCGTTCGGCAAGAAAGGATAGTCTCCGCTGTGGAAAATCGTTGACGGACGCGTCAGATATGTCGCGATCTTTATCTTGAGTCCCTCCAAATCCAGGAGCTCCAAGGATAGATTGCAAAGTTGCCGACGCGCACGACAGCAGTTGACGTCTGTATTGAGATTCGTCGCCGCTGAGTTCGGGAATCGAATGCGCTGTGAAGAGAATAAGTCGCGTGGGCTCGCGCTTTTCTGTCTGTTTTTTAAAAGGCTTGTCTTCGAGATCTTCCCACGCTAACGCTGTAAGAAGGTCGTCCGCTACAGCTCTTTTCATCGCGGGAAGGTCGAAAAAAGGCGGAACAAACGCCAATTTAAACGAGCGTCTAAACTCGTCGGACCGTTTCTTAAAAGCCTGAAGAACCGCTTCTCGATAACGTTTGCAGCTTTGAAACGCGGCAAACGCAGAAGTCGCGAAAACAAGCGCGCTTTCGACCCCGTCAGATTCGAGGCTGTTGAAAGCTTCATCGAACGTTGGCGGAAAGAAAAGGTTGCCTTGGTAGATACGAAGCTGCTGATTACGGCGTTCGGCCGCAATTTTCAGGTTAGCGCAAAAGTTACGACATTCTTTGGGAAGCGGACTAATTCCGTTAAAACGCAAGTAACGGTCGAAGACTGCGTTCCGTCTAGCCGCAGGGATATTAGTCGTGGAGAAAATATTATTCAGAAACGGTTCGACGTCTTCTATCTTTTCGGGACCGCCATAGGAAGCGAGAAGAATAGCTTGAAACATAATTTCTCCGTAGGGGTTGCTGTGACACGCAGCGAAATTGTGCGTTTAGGCTTCTCATTGTAGACAATTTCCTTGCGCTGACAATTGTTATTGTTTTATCAACGTCTTTTCATTGTTTAAGACTCGGTAGTAATGATATTTGTAATGGTTATAACGACAATACTGATATTTTAGATTGTATATTGGATATTATGCAAAAAAATAAATTGTTCTCATTTCATGTTTCTATGAATTCGTCGTAAAGATTATAATTCCGTAGAGGTTGACTTCATGGGGGCGTCAACATCTTATTACTTCCTTCCATATAAAAGGGGCGAGTTTTCGCTATAGAGAAAAATGTCCGAATCTGATTTGTATTTTAATCCTGATCTCGAAACCATGTCGCAAGACGAGATTATCGCGCTGCAAAACGAACGGCTTAAGGAAAAAGTCCGTTACGTCATGGCCAATAACGCATATTTGCGCGATCTTTACACTAAAGCTGGCGTGGTTGCCGAGGATTTTCGCGGCGTAGAAGACATTGAGAAGCTTCCGATTTTGGCCAAAGCTAATTTCCGGGAGACCTATCCTTTGGGAATGTGCTGCGTTCCGAAGAATTTGATTCGCGAGATGCATATGTCGAGCGGTTCGACCGGCACGCCCGTCGTTATGCCCTATACGACCGCCGACTTGGAACAGTGGGCCGAGTGTATGGCGCGCTGCTATCGCATGGCCGGAGCGATGAAAGGAGATCCGATTCAGATCATGCCGACTTTTGGACTCTTCAACGGCGGGTTCGGCATGTATCATGGCGCAAGGGCCGCTGGTCTGTTTGTTATTCCGACCGGCTCTGGGAATACGGAACGTCAGATCCGTATGGCGCGAGATTTTAATACGCGCATCTTCGGCGCCGTTATCTCCTATACCGGCCGTCTGATCGAAGTCATGGAGAAGATGAACATTGAGCTCCCCAGTCTCAAGATTGGTATTTTTGGAGCTGAGACGGTTACCAAGGCGATGACTGAAAAAATTTCCGCTCGGCTCGGAATGGACGTCTTTAACATCTACGGCATGACGGAGACAGGCGGCGTTGGCACATTAGGCATGGACTGTAAAGATCACTCCGGCATTCACGTTTGGGAAGATCACTACTATCTGGAAGTTGTTGATCCCGTAACGAAGAAGGTTTTGCCGGACGGACAGGAAGGCGAATTGGTCGTTACTTCTCTTACTCGCGAGGCTTTGCCGGTAATTCGTTTCAAGACGGGCGACCTGACAAAGATTATTTCCCGAGAAAAATGCGCTTGCGGCCGTACTCACGTTAAGATCGACCAAATTGCCGGGCGTACCGACGACATGCTCATCGTTAAAGGTGTAAACTTCTTCCCGTCGCAGGTTGAGCAGGCTCTCTTTGAAATTCCCGGAGTCGGTTCCGAGTATCAGATTATCATGGAAGAGAAGGACGGCGTTAACGACGTGCATGTCCTTGTAGAGGCAGAAGAAGGCGTTACGGGATACACCGTCGAAAAGCATTTGAAAGAACGGCTTGGTTTTTCGCCCAAGGGAGACGTTATGCCGATCGGTTCGTTACCCCGTGTCGACGGTAAGGCGGTGCGGCTCATTCGTAAAAAATTAGACTGATTCAACGGCCAAACCGTTCTATTAAAGCGGACAGCGCGCGCTCGAGCTTGTCGGGCACGCGCTGTTTTTTTGAGCGTCAGGGGAGAAGGATTATAGCTTATTGTCTGCGCGGCGCATTTCCCATTTGGGCCGAAGAGACGGGGCGGCGTTGAGACGACGCCGTTCCCGCGTTTACCGGTCGGGCTTGGTTTCTTGACGATGGGAAGTCTTTGGGGTCTTCGACTAGCGTTGCGACAACTCCGTTTTCCGTAACAATCGTTCGCTGATTAAGAATTGAGAATTTCTCGTCGCGAACCTCTTTGGTCCACCCGCGATCGACGTTTCCTTCAATAGACCATACGCCTTTATTAATCGAAATACTTTCAAAGCTGATATCTGTTCTGCTTTTACCGTTGGCTCCGGTTCTACGCATATAGGTTGGCTGCAGATCCTTTAAGCGGAGTAGAACCAAAATAGAGCGGAATTGCTGGGCGTCCCGTGTGTACTTGGGGAACGCTTCGATCCAAACTTCTTTCTTAAGTTTAGATTCCGGAGTGACAATTCTAAGGTAGAAACGCGATTTTAGCGTTTCGGCCTTTGCGACGAAGAACAGAGGAAACTGGCCGTTGTCCATCGTTAGGTCAATGTCCTGTTCATCTTCCGGAATTGGGAAAACAATAGCCTTTTTGTTTTGATAGTCGTATTGCGTAAACGCCTTACCGTCGAGCACGACCTGCCATTCGTTCTGGGACTCTTTCCATTCTCCATCCGGTTTGGCGTCGGAGTATTCGAACTCGCCTTTGACATGATAAGACAGCTTGTTTGGCGTAATGAAACGGAACTGGCCCCAGGTGTGCGCCACCGGACGTTGGGAATCTTTCTGGAGAACCGCGTCAAATTCGCGCATATGGACGTCGCAGGAAACTCGTTTGATATTTTTGCCATAGCTTTCCCAGCGCGCCAGAAATTCATCAAGAAGCGCCAGTTCCTCTTGAGTCGGTCGATACTCGGCGGGAGGATCGACAATGGCGCTTACTGCTTCTCTGTTTGCAAGATATCCGCCCTGAGCGGCGACGTTAGCCGACGCTGACGGGGCAGTCAGGTTAGATTGAACATTTTGTACGTTGGCTTGCTGCACGGGGGCGGCGACTTGATTTTGAACGACTGCCGGTTCGGAGCCGGTTTGCGGCTTAACGTAGTTGTCAAAACCTTGCGCGAAAAGAGGCGCAGACTCTTGCGTAAACGCGAAGAGTAGGAGTACAGTTGCCGTAGGCAATACAATATTCAGTTTGTGCATAATCTTCCTGCTTACTCGGCGGTAAGGCGACACATAAGTCTTTTAAGTCGGCTGCGTGTCGACAGGCGGTTTTGTCTTGAAATACTGGTATAGCGCTCGCTGAAAACGCTGGCAAGGAAAGCCTCTTGTGAAAACAGAGCGCGCCTGCAGTCTAACGTTTTTGTCTCCTGCCGTAAAGACTATTTTACATGTTTTGTAAGGTCGATCTGTTGAGGAGTCCATTATGCCGGTGTGATCTTTTTCTAATTTGAAAGGTTTCCTTAACATTGATTTGAATTTCATTTTTAAAAAAATAAAAAAATCCCCCTTGCTTAACAAACAAGTGTCGTTATAATCCCTTGTGTTGTTTGCTTGGAGGATAAGCGAATGGCTAGCGGCCTCATTGGAAATGAGGTGCCCTTAACGGGGTTGCGGGTTCGAGTCCCGTGTCCTCCGCTTCTGAAGAAACCGGCGTTTGCCGGTTTTTTCATTTCTTGATCTCTCGCTTGTTTTTTTCTAGCCATGTTTTCTAATCTTGATTTTCTCTGAATAATTGGCATATTAGATTATATGACGAACGTTGGTTCACTTTCTTTAGCTGATCCTTGGCGTTTGTGTATAGGTGTGGAAATGTCGCACAATGAAAAGAAAGCTGCAGTTTATTTGTTTGGGGGCCTGTTGTTAGTTGCATCCGTCTTTTTGGCGTGTTGGGTTGCGTATTTAGACGAACCCGCCGTTCTGTTTCGCAGTTTGTTTCGGCCTCTCTGAAAACGTTTGGGAGCGATTCCAATAAAATTGGCGTTTTCGGTTTTTTAGTCGGCGGGCGCTTGGCTTTTGTTATGGCCAACGAATTTGATGCGAAAACCTGCGATCCTATTGACGATACTGATAGAGTTGACCCTAAACCGGATTTTGCGAGCCCTATTTATCCCGAATACCTGCTCGAGGACCTTGACGATTTCAGCGAATTCAAGCTTTTCAACGCGACTATAATTGATTCAAACGCTCCCCCGCATCTTATCGCGGTTGCGTCCGACGACGCTAATTTCGGATTGGCGTCCGCTATCCTCTGTTGCGAGTTAAAGAGGAAAGGCGTTCCTGTTGAACTTCATATCCCCTTAAAAGGCTGGCACGGCTTCGGCGTTCCCGAAGACAAAAGGACGCCGCCGCAGAGTGAAACCAAAATTGTGAAAAATGGCTTCACACGACCAAGACGATCCAATAGCGTCAGGCTGGCTGAACCTTTTGAATTCGGACTTTGTTAGGACGAACATTGCGCATAAAAATACGGCGTGTTGAGTGTGAACGACCGGTTGCACACGCTATCTTTTCGGCGTATTTCAACATCGTTGTTTACTCGTTGGCTTTTTGTCGGAGTATGAGGCGTTTGACAGTGTTTGTTAAACCGTGTTTGTAATTCGACGTTGTTGTTTGTCCCTGTAAACTCACACATTGCGCTTTTGTTATACCCTTACCAATGACACAGAGCGATAAAATGGAAGTAGCGACCATTAATACGATAAATTCCGCTAAAGACAGCGGATGTAAAAGAGGACTTTCGACGCAAACGCCCCTTTATTCCCTGGGGGAAGAAATTGCCAACGCTATTACGCATGGCGTTGGGGCGGGATTGTCCGTCGCCGCTTTAGTCCTGTTGATTGTCAAAGCGGCGACTTCGGCGCCTGACGGAGCGGTGGGCGGCTATGTTGTCGGATATACAATCTTCGGAGCTTCGATGCTCCTGCTGTATTTAATCTCAACCCTTTATCATGCGTTGCCCATATCTTGCGCCAAACGCGTCTTTGCGCGACTGGATCACTCGGCAATTTTTCTTCTTATTGCCGGCACGTATACTGCCTTTTGCTTGGGGCCGATGTACAGTGAGGCGGGATGGTGGCTTTTCGGAACAATCTGGGGATTGGCGGTTATTGGAATCGTTGCGTACAGCGTTTATGAAAAACGCGCCCGGGTTTTTACGCTGATCCTTTACTTGATTATGGGGTGGTTTGTTCTTTTGGTTGTTCGGCAGCTATACGTTTCGATACCGTTCATTTCCTTAGTCATGCTTGCGGCAGGCGGGATTTCTTACACATTGGGGGTCTTTTTTTTCTGCATGAAGAAGATTCCTTGGATGCATTCGATTTGGCATTTGTTTGTTCTTGGCGGGAGTATTTTGCATTTTTTCTCTTTATATTGGGCGATTTGAACTCTGCCAGACTGATCGGGGCGGCGACGGAACGACGTCCGTTTTTTGCTGATTTTAACTAAAATCCCATAAAAACGGCACGCCCCCTTGCTGAACCGGCTTTTTAGGATAAAATAGTCGACGCTCTTTTGGACGGGGCTTGTTGAAGTCCTAACCTTTAAGAGAATGTCGATCGGCGTCCCGCGAGCAAGCTGGACGTTTGTCGTTTTCACGCAACTTTAACGAAATGAAGGTAATTCGATGCCTAAAGTTAAGACCCACAAGGGAGTTGCCAAGCGTTTTCGCGTTACCGCTAACGGTAAAGTTAAACACCGACACAGCGGCACGAGCCACTTGGCTTGGCGCATGGACAGTAAGCGTGTCCGCAATCTTCGCGGAACCGCCCCTGTTGCTACGTGCGAAGAGAAAAAATTGATCAAAGCCCTCGGAAAAGGCGGACTTTGAGCAGTTTCTTAAGCGGTCCTTATCGCGGGCCGTTCGGTCCGTTTCCTTCTTGTTTCGCGGCGAGAAGCTTAACGGTTTCTGAAAATGGGTTGTAACGCTAAGTTATACTTAGGGCCTTATTTTCGTCGAATATCGATTCCAATCGCGAATGTTCGGCTTGAAAAAGCGAGGACTGTTGGTTTCGGTAAAATTTATATTCAGAGGATACTGAAATGAAAGTTAGTAAAGGCGCGGCTCGTCGTCGAGCGAAGAAAAGATTGTTCAAGCGAGCGAAGGGGTTTCGCGGCGGTCGCGGTAAGCTTCTGCGTACCGTAAAAGAGACCGTTTTGCGAGCCGACGTATTCGCGACTCGCGACCGTAGAGTTCGGAAACGTGAATTCCGCAAGCTGTGGATTATCCGTATTAACGCTGCGTGCCGCATGCGCGGACTTCGTTATAGTCAGTTCATTAGCGGGCTCAAGAAGGCGAATATTATTCTTGACCGTAAAATGTTGGCCGACGTCGCTGTTTCCGATCCTGCCGCGTTCGATAAGATCGTTGAAGCTGCCAAGGCTGCTCTTTGATTCTGACGTTGTTTAGAACGCCCGCAGTTGTTCTGCGGCTTATTGGTTTAAACGCGCCGAGGTTCTCGGCGCGTTTTTCTTTTCTCTTGACGCGTCATATTTTCCTGTTGCGGGTCGTCCTTTAGTCTGAACGTTTTACTCTTTCCCTTGCCGTTTGTCCTATGAGTTCTTTTTTGCGTTCTTTCCTGTTCAAAAGTTTGACGCCGCCGTCTATTTCGTATAAAATATTCCGGGCGCTGCGGCAGCGCGTTTTTGCGGACACGGCAATCGTTTTTTTGAGGAAAGTTCAATGTATAACGTTGTAAATTTACTACAGAACTACGCGTTGTATCTTGTCTTTCCGGCTATTGTTGCGCCTTTGTTAATCATAGCGCTTTTTTTTCACATTTATCCTACAAAACGCGCGGCGCTTTTGTTTATTCCACCCGTTGTGATATCGTGTTTTTTCTTTCTGTTTGACGTTTCGGATTCTTCTGTTCCCATTGTCGGGGCCCTTGGAGTTTTTTTTGTTCTCGTGTTAGTCTGCGATTGGTTTTCGATCGCTTTTGCCGGTCGCGGAACGTCGGTGAAGAGAACTGCCGAGCGAATCGTGTCGTTGGGGCAGCCGCTTGACGTTGAACTAACTGTCGCCAATTTGTCAAAAAAGAGTATTGTCTTAGAAATTGCCGACGATTCGAACGAATATGCCTGCTCGCTTCCCGCTCGATCAAGCGAAGACTTACTTAGAGACTCCCATGATTTCAACGCGGCTTACAGCGGCTCGCAAAACGCGTCGTTTTTCGAACGGCGTTCTATTTCTCCGAACGAACAGGAAGTCTTACAGTATCGCTTGGTTTGGAAGCGTCGCGGCGCCTTTCAATTTGATTTTGTCGCCGCGCGGTATATTAGTTTCTTAGGGCTCTGGCAGAAGCACGTAAAGTACCCGTGCCAATCTGAGTTTCACGTCTATCCTAATCTTTGCCAGCTTTCTCAACTGAATGCTCTTGGGCGCGCGAGCCGTCTGTTTTTACTTGGCGTGCGGCAGATGCGCCGTATTGGTCAAGACGCTGATTTTGAACGGCTTCGCGATTATACCTTGGATGATCAGTACAAATTTATCGACTGGAAAGCTACGGCGAGGCGTAATAAACTAACGGTGCGTGATTTCCAAGCGACCCGTAATCAACGAGTCATTTTAGCTCTCGACGCCGGACGTATGACCATGAATTATTCAAACGGAGTTACTCTGTTTGATTCTTCTTTGAACGCCGCCTTGGCGTTAGCATACATTGCGTTAAAACAGGGCGACGAAGTAGGCGTCCTGATTTTTTCCAATGAAGTTAAGCGTTTTATCGCGCCGCGGGGCGGAATGACGCAAATGAACACGTTGATTCGTTCCGTTTTCGACGTCTTTCCAGAACGTCGAGAATCGCGATATGATCGTGCTTTTGAGTATCTTGCCGAACACTCGCCAAAGCGCGCTCTGGTCGTCCTCGCTACAAACGTTCTGGACGAACGTAACGCCGCACAGGTGGAAAACGCCTTACTAAATCTGGCGGGAGCTCATTTGCCTCTTGGCGTCTTTTTGCGCGAACGTTCCCTATTCGACGCCGTTCAAAAATACGACAGCCTTCGGAGCCGTGACGAATCGACCGGAACGGAATATGGAAGTTTAGAGATAAAAACGAAAGAGAAAAATCGCTTGGCCCTGTGGTTGGAAAAGTTCAGCGACGACAGGCCTTTGATTGACGAAGTTGAACGGATCCTTTGGCGTGAATCTCCGATAGAGTCGCTTTCAAGAGAGGAGGCGTTTTACCGTGCGGGAGCCGCTGCTGAAATTTTGAACTGGCGGAAGAGAACCCTCCGCTTACTTGAGGCCAAAGGCGCGTTGACGCTCGACGTTTTTCCGGAGGACGCTGTAGCTCCTTTGGTTAATAAGTATTTAGAAATTAAGGGAAGACGGCTTCTTTAGTCGTTTCGTATTCAGTTGTTGCAATCGATCG
>CAMNJU010000068.1 GCA_946541595.1 uncultured Planctomycetales bacterium | reverse complement strand
GCTGCGTAAGGGGAACAATAACGCTCGCCGACGTCGTCGCGCTCACTAAGCCGCTGTATTCGCCCGTGCCCGTCGCAACGACCTTAAGCGTATAGCCGTCGTCAAGATACGTCGGAACGTACGACGCGGACGTCGCGCCCGAAATCGCCGTCGCCCCGCGGTACCACTGATACGACGCCGTCGCGCCGCTCGGAGAGACCGACGCCGTTACCGTTTCGCCGCCAATCGGCGCGTTCGTCGAAAGCGTTACCCCGGAAAGGGGCGTCGTCGTAACCTCTTCGTAGTTGCTGACCGTCGCGCTGTATTCGGAATCCGCGTAAGCCGCCGCGCTCGCCTTGACGCGGAAGTAGTACGTCGCGCCGTAGTTCAATCCCGTAATCCAAATCGTTACCGGGTTCTTATACGTTACCGTCGCCGCGTTGGAGAAATCGGAACTGAGCGAGTAGTCGACGGTATACGACGTCGCGTTCGTTACGGAGCCGATAGAAATCTGAACGCCCGTGGTCGTCTTCGCGAGAATCGCAAGCGTCGGAGCGTCGAGCTGCGTAAGGGGAACAATAACGCTCGCCGACGTCGTCGCGCTCACTAAGCCGCTCGAACTGCCGACGCCGATCGCCTTAACCGTCAACGCATACCCAACGTCGTCGGCAGTCGGGACGTACGACGCGGACGTCGCGCCCGAAATCAACGTGTCGCCGCGATACCAACGGAACGCCGCCGTTCCGCCGTTCGGAGAAACCGTCGCCGTAACCGCCGCGCCTACCTCAGGCGAGGCGGTAGAAAGCGTTACCGACGAAAGGGGCGTCGCGTTCGGATTGTTGCTGAACGTCTCGCTGTACGCGGAATCCCCGTAGCCCGGCGCGCTCGCCTTAACGCGGAAATAGTACGTCGCGCCGGATACCAGACCGGTTATCCACCGCGTTCCCGCGCCGCCGTACGTCACGCTCGACGCGTTGACGAAGTCGTCGCTAAACGAATATTCAAGCGTATACGCCGTCGCGGCGTCAACCGCGCCGATCGAGATTTGAACTGCGGAGTTCGTCTTGGCGGCGATCGAAGCCGTCGGCGTCGCAACCGTCCCGAGCGTCTCCGTGCGCGCGGTCGCGGCCGCATAGCCCGACTTCTCGTCCGAAGCCGCCGCCGCGACGCGAAGATAGTACGTCGTATCGGAGGCAAGGCCCGTTATCCACTTCGTGCCGGCGGTCGAAAAAGAGACGGTCGACGCGTTGGCAAAGTTCGCGCTTGTACTGTATTCGACGACGTAAGACGCCGCGTTCTCAACCGCGCCGATCGAGATTTGAACCGCCGCTTTCGTTACGCTCGCAACGGCAAATTCCGGCTCGGTGAGCGCATACTGATTCTCAAAGGCGCCAAGATCGATCTCGGTCGAAACAATGCGCGCGTTCCCGGCCAGGTCGGCGGAAGAAGCGCTGAGACCGGCCGACGTCGCGTACGACGTCTTGCCCTTATTGAGAGCCTGAGAAACGCTCGAAATGGTATAATCGCCGTGCGCCGCGTCTTTAAAGAGCGGAAGAGACGAATCGTAAACCAAGTTGCCAGAACCTGCGGTCCACGCGGTAAACGGAGAAAGAACGTTGTACGCGTTAATCGTCGCGCTCGCTTTCTTATGCACGTTCGGACCGTCGTTCTCCGCAATAATCGTATTATACGCGTTGAGAGTCGTATCGTCGAAAACGTAGACGCCCGCGCCGTAAATCGCGGAACCCCCGGATACGGTGCAGTTCGTAAGTTTTGTATTTGTATATTTAAGATAAAGATTGCCGCCGTAATTCGTGCCGTTGTTGCCGGTTACCGCGCAGTTCGTTAACGAAACGGTTCCGTTGAGCGCGTAGAGCCCGCCGCCGTAACTCGTCGCCGTATTGCCGATAATCGAGCAATTCGCCAGCTGAACGACGGAAGAACCGGAAACGCGAATCCCGCCCCCTTCCGCGGCGCGGCCGTTCGTAAGCGTTAAATTGCCGAGATTTACCGTAGACCCGGAAATGGAAATTGCGTGGCTTTTGGCGTTCGCGTTAATTGTAAGCGGAACGGGACCGAGCGCCACGATCGAAACGGAACCGTAACTGCTCTTGGCAATATCGATACTTAAAGCGCTCGACGAACTCGCATAGGAGACCGTGTGCTTGGACGCCGTCGTTCGAACGACGATAAGATCATTGCCGACCGTCCTGCCCGCAGTCGCGATCGCTTTCTTGAGATTGGCTGCGGAAAGATCGTCTGGGAGAATCTCGACGATATTGAGCGAGTCCCACGCGGCGGGAAGACCGAATTTCGGATACGCCGCGCGAATCGACGCGTACTCGGCTGCCGTCACGTTATGTCTCTGACATGAAACGGCATACGCGCCCAAGCTGCCATAGTCCGTATAGTACGTCGTACTGCCAACCTTTTTGCCGGTTCCCGCGACCGACATGTAATATTTGCCGGCGGCAAAACTCGAAACGTCCATCGTTACATAGAGCGTGTCCGTCGGATCGTACGTCTTAATGAGGTTCTTAGAGGAATCGTAAAGTTTAACAATAACGTCGAGATTCGTAACTTCCGCAACGCCGCCTACGGTTATCGACGATACCGAATGATCGTCGGGAAGATTGAACCAGAAGAAATCGACGTCGGAACTCTTGCCGACGATCCCTGAGCCGAGCTTTTCTGAATCGGAAAAGACAAGCTTCGTCGCCGACGACGCCGTTCCGGCGTAATCGTCGGCACGGTATCCAAGCGCGCTCCCAAGAATCGCAATATCGTCTTCCGTATTGTTCGCGCCGCTATAAGAACCTTTCGACCACTGCGTCACCTCTTGAAGATACGCGCTCCCCATAATAGGCGCCCAGCCGTTGGCGCCGTCGTAGTACTCCGTCGAATTCTTGCCGTCGTGCGAGAGCCCCAACGTGTGTCCAACCTCGTGGGACGCGGATTCCGCAATGTATTTCGGCCAGTTCCCCAACGTTTTCGCAAAGACGAAAACGGGCGTGTCGCTGCTCCACGTAAACGAATCGTAGGCCGCGACTCCGGACGCCGTCGCAGCATACCAGTCGGAGCAATCGCCGCCAATACACACGCGAACGCCGTAATACGCGTCGGAAGAGCTGCTTTTAATAAGACTGCTCTTAGCGGGCTCTTTCGTCGTTACGTTGACGTCAAAGGGCATGTAATCTTCGCTGACGCGCAGCCAGATTTCGTAGATATCGCGAAGCTCGGTATTTGAAAACGCGCTCGACGAATCCCGGCTGTAAACGGGCGTAGTTATTGACGCGCCGTTGGTATACGCCGAGTTCCAGTAGGTACCCGACGTCGTATGACCGGTAAAATCAAGATAGATTGTATGCTTGGAATTCGGCTTGCTGCTGAGATTGAAGATGAAATCGCGCGAGACCGCAGAGGGATTCTCGCCGGCTTCGGTCAGCATGCCGTCGATCGCTTCTGTGAGGGAACTGGAGTAAGACTCATAGTCGAGGCTCGCCGCCTCGGCGACGCCTTCGGTCTGCATGACGCGCACGCCGTCGATAAGAAACTCGTCGCACCCGTTAAAAGCGGACTCGACGCAGGGAGAGTTCGTTAAGGAAGCGCACAGAAGCTGGCGCGCTTCGAGACGTTCGAGGTCCAGTTTTCGCGGTCTCCGAATATCGCGTTTAAGGCTGTCCTTCGCTCTACACACCTTCAAAACAGACGACGCCCAACGACAAAAATAGTCCAATTCCACCATTCGTCTCCGCACTTCGACAAGGCCGCGACTCTCCCAATACAGGGACCAAGCCGCGCGACAATCATGAACAAAAACTTTAATATGCAAATTCAGCCTCGCTGAACCTGACACATTACGCTTGACGGCCAACCGGCAAACGCCGCCTCCTTCCATGCAACCGGTTAAAAAAGAGAAAAAGGTAAAAACGCCGGAACACAATTACAAACGCCACAATTCCAGCGATTCAACAATAATTGTATCGTCGGCCAGCGGCGACTTCAATACCAATCGAAAAATTCAAGGATTTTCTGAAAAAGATTTTTAAAAAAACGCCATTTTTTCTGTTTTTTTTCATACATTCGACACGTGTAACGCGCAATAATGGGGTTAAGCCGTAAAAACCTCCCCGGTCGCAGATCTGAAAACTGCCTCAACCAAGCAATTCCAAAGCGTCGGTCGAGGATCGTATGTTTCTGCGGCGTATAGGGTTTAGTAGTCTATTTGACGTCGTGTCGCTCCGTCGGAAAACGCAGGGACATATCGGACTTGGGCGCAATCGCCAAGTAATCGACGCAAGAGACACGCGCATAAATAAAACCGCTTACCAAAAGAAGAACGCGGGCGCTCGCGTTCGTCCGTCGGGGATAATCGCGGGGAAATTAAAGAAAAATTTTTCAAACTTCTCAAAAAGGCAAAAGAGCGCAACAGACGAAATAATAAAAGTTGCGCCGCGGCAATAACTTTCTCAAATTAGAAGTCTCTATTGAAAATAGAATCCCCTTACGCTAGAATGACGACCGGTTTCCGAAAAGGCGGCGCCCGCGGCTCTCTATTGCGCCGCGTGGGGATCGCTTTAAGGATTGCGGCGCTTCGGCAGGCGAAGCGTTACCTGTTCACCGAGTTAGTAAGGATCTACGATTATGAAGAAATATCTTGCAGAATTTATCGGAACGTTTACCCTTGTGTTCGTCGCGTGCGGCGTCGCGGCCGTTACCGGATGCAGCGGCGCGACTCCCAACGCGTCGTACCTCATGACCGCGTTGGCGTTCGGGCTCACGATCGTCGCTATGGCCTACTCGATCGGGAATGTCTCCGGCTGCCACGTCAACCCCGCCGTCTCAATCGCCGTACTGCTCAATAAGGGCATGAGTTTCGCCGACTTCGTCGGATACGTAATCGCGCAATGTCTCGGCGCCATCGTCGGCGCGGGCGCGCTGATGGGGCTCATCGGAACAGAACACGGGCTCGGGTGCAACGCGCTCTATAACGGCGACGTCGTCGCGTCGCTCATTATCGAGTGCATTTTGACGTTTATCTTCGTTCTCGCCGTACTCGGCGCGACGAGCAAAGCGGCCAACGCGAGCGTCGCCGGCTTGGCGATCGGCGGCTCGCTCACGCTCGTGCACCTCATTGGCATTTACTTCACCGGCACGAGCGTCAATCCTGCGCGCTCCCTCGGCCCCGCGCTCTTCATGAAGGGCGACAGCCTCGCGTGCGTTTGGGTCTTTATCGTCGCGCCGCTCGTCGGTGGGATTATCGCCGCGGTCGTCTGGAAGATTCTCAACGCCGCCGACGCCGAAAAGTGATCCCGGCAGCCCCTTCGCGCTAAGCTCAAATTCTAAAGACAGAGACGGCGCCGTTCCCTCGAGTTGAGGAACGGCGCCGTCCGTTTGTTATCGGCGCGTTATGTTTGGTTGCGCGGCAAAACGCGGCCCCGCCTTGCGACGGATTATCAGCTTACAGATTCTTTAAGACGCCGCAAATAATCGCGTTCATCTTCGGTTCCGCCTCGCCGGCGTTCTGAAGAATCCGGCTTAAATCGGCGGGCTCAAGCGCGTCCGGAAGACCCATGTCGGTCACAATGGAGAATCCGAGAACCTTCATGCCCGAATGGACCGCGACAATGACTTCAGGAACGGTCGACATACCCACGACGTCGCCCCCAATCGCGCGAAAGAATCGGTACTCCGCGCGCGTCTCCAAGTTCGGGCCGGACGTGGCGACGTAAACGCCCTGCTGCGTCATGACGCCCTGTTCGAGCGCGACTTTCCTCGCAAGCGCGATAAGCTCCTTCGAGTAGGGCTCGCACATATCCGGAAACCGCGGACCGAGCCGATTGTCGTTCTTACCGACGAGCGGATTGCAGCCGAGCAGATTGATATGATCCTCGATGAGCATGACGTCGCCCGGCTTGAACTGAGGATTCATCCCTCCGCACGCGTTCGACACGATGAGAATCTCCGCCCCGAGCGCCTTCATAACGCGAATCGGAAAGGTAATCTGCTTCGCGGAATAGCCCTCGTAATAGTGCAGACGGCCCTGCATTGCGACGACGTTCTTTCCTTCGAGCGTTCCCAGAATCAGCTTGCCGACGTGCGACTCGACCGTCGACGGCGCGAAGTACGGGATCTCGTCGTAAGACACGACGGCGTCGGAGGTTATTCGGTCCGCAAGTCCGCCAAGACCGGTGCCAAGGACGACGCCGACGTCCGCCTTTTTATTCCAGCGTTCGCGAATAAAGGACGTCGCCTCTTGAATCATGTCGTATTCCGTTTTTTCCGCCATAATCTCCTCCTGCGGGATAGACAAACCGCTTTCGCCGCGCTGGGCTCGGAATGCGAACCGAACGGGACGAAAGCGGAAATCGGATCCGGCGTCCGCGACGCGCGAACGGCCGGTCAGTTCTCGCTCGGCTTCTCGACCGTCGTCTTAATCGCGAGCTCGGCAAGCTGCTTCGGCGCGACTTCCGCAGGCGCGCCGGTCATAAGATCGGACGCTTTGGTCGTCTTCGGGAACGCGATGCAGTCGCGGATATTGTCGACGCCGGCAAAGAGCATAACGACGCGGTCGAGCCCCAGCGCCAGACCGCCGTGCGGCGGCGCGCCGAACTGCAGCGCGTCGACGAGGAACCCAAACTGCTCTTTCGCCTGCTCGCGCGTCATGCCGAGCAGACCGAACACCTTGTTCTGAACCTCGACGTCGTGGATACGAATCGTTCCTCCGCCCGCCTCAAAGCCGTTGAGGACAAGGTCGTACGCCTGCGCGCGAATCGAGCGAATCTCGTCGTCGGAACCGCCCAGTTTCGGCAGATCTTCGACAAGCGGCATGGTGAACGGATGGTGCATGGCGACCCAGCGGTTCTCTTCTTCGTCCCAATCGAACATGGGGAACTTCACGACCCAGCAGAAGTTCATTTCGTCCGGATCGTAGAGCTTGAGCTGCGCGGCGAGCCGGCGGCGCAAGCCGTTGAGAACGCGGCACGTCAAATTGAAATCGCCGCACGAGAAAAGGAGCAGGTCGTTCGCTTCCGCTTCCAATTTCGCGCCGATCGCTTCGAGCGCCTCGGCGGAGAAGTTTTTCGCGCTCGAACCGGTCAGTTTTCCTTCGGCGTCGACTTTGAACCATACGATTCCCTTCGCGCCGAACTGCTCCGCCGTCCACGCGGTCAGACCGTCGATATCTTTACGGCTGAATTTATCCGCCGCATTCTTGACGTTAATCCCGCGAACGCGGCCGCCTTTGCTCTCGGCGACCGAGCGGAAGACCTTAAAATCGACCGTCTTCGCGATCTCCGTAACGTCTTTGAGCTCCATGCCGAACCGGAGATCCGGCGCGTCGTGCCCGAAACGCTCCATCGCCTCGTCGTACGTTATGCGCGGAATCGGCAAGGTAATCTCCTGCCCTTTGACGTCCTTCATGAGTCGGGCGACAAGCTTGCTGATGAGATCGATAATGTCTTCCATATCGACAAACGACATCTCGACGTCGAGCTGGGTGAATTCCGGCTGGCGGTCGGCGCGAAGGTCTTCGTCGCGGAAGCAGCGCGCGACCTGAACGTAACGGTCGTAGCCCGCGATCATGAGAAGCTGCTTGTAGAGCTGCGGAGACTGCGGGAGCGCGTAGAACGAACCCTGCGTAACGCGGCTCGGTACGAGATAGTCGCGCGCGCCTTCGGGCGTGCTCTTGCCAAGAATAGGCGTTTCGACTTCAAGAAAACCGTTTTCGTCGAAATAATCGCGCAGCGTCTTCGTAATGCGGTGACGAAGCGTGAGAACGCGCTGCATCTCCGGACGGCGAAGGTCGATATAGCGGTACTTCAGGCGCATCTCTTCGGACGGAACTTCGGGCGCCGACGGGAGGAACGGGACGGGCTCGGACCGGTTCAGAACGACGAGTTTTGTCGCTTTGACTTCAATTTCGCCCGTCGGCATATCGCGATTAATGAGTCCTTCGGGCCGCGCGAGCACTTCGCCTTCGATCTGAACGACGTCTTCGTTATGGAGCGTCTTGACGAGCTCAAAGAGTTCTGGATTGCCGTCGGCGACGTTAAAGACCGTTTGCGTTTTGCCGTAACGGTCGCGAATATTGACAAAGAAAACGCCGCTATGATCGCGCGCGGAATCAACCCATCCGCTCAGCGTAACCGTTTCTCCGACGTTCGCCGCGCGCAATTCGCCGCATGTTTTAGTTCGAAACACCGTTATTTTCCTTCTATTTAGCTAACTTCCGACCGGACGTCTTCCCCAGCCGAGGGGCGGGGCGCGTCAGACGGGGCGCGCGGAAACGTTCCGGACGCCGCGACGCGTCGAGCGGTCGCGCGAGGCGCGCCGCGTGGCGCGTCGACTGCAATTCCCGGATATTTTAGAGGAAAAAAGCGTTTTCGACTAGCGCCCGGCCGCGTTTCAGGAAGAATTTCAGCGTAATATGTACCGAAGGCGGTTCCCAGCCGAAACGAACGGCGCGGCAAAAAAGAGAAAAATTCGAGATTATTTGCCAAGCGCGCCCTTTTTCCCTTTTCGGCGCGCCGCGCGAGCGCTATAATAAGTCGCCAGTCGGAAATAGAATAAGAACAGAACCCCTTGTTTTATCGGCAGTTGCTCCGCTTGCGCCAGAGCGCCGGCCCAACAGCCCGCCGACGGCCGCCGAATTCGAAAAAACGATTCCGTAGATCAACTTCAATTAAGTTCGCTCGCGGCGAACGCAACAACGCCATGAAAAAAAAGCCAATAGACGCGTCAGATACTCCGCAGAAACCCGCGCCCAAAGTCGAACCCCGCCGACTCGATCCCGAGCCGCTCGGCGACCCCTACTTCGCGGAACGGCGGGAGCCCTCTGAGGAACAGGATCCGTACGGCATGGGCGCGCCGGAATGCGACTATTGTCAGTACGACATGGAAGACTCGTTCTCCAACGACCAGCAAGACGACTTCGACGACGATTTCGACGCCGACTACGAACAGCTCCCCGAGGACGAGTTCGCAGAATACCTCGAAATGAGCGACGCCGAAAATCTGGAAGAAGAGAAAAAGACGTCGGCGCCCGAAAAGAGCGCTAAGAAAACCGACGCCGAACACGACGCGTTCGACAGTATGGACGCCGACGAAGACGTTTACGTCTCCGACGACGAAGATTCAGAAGAATTCTGACGGCCCGCCCCTCAATCAGGCGGCGTCCCGGACGGCAGACTCCCAATAAAGAACGGCGCGCGCCGAACGCGCCGTTCTTCTTTTTTTCGAAATTAAACGCGGAGACCGCTACCCGTTCGCGTTTGTTTCCTTCTCCGGTTTCACGTCGGGATTCGGATTGCGTTTTCCGCCGATAAGCAGAATGAGAACGAGTACGACGATAATCATACCGGCCCCGATCCCAAACTTGCGATAGTCGATCTTCAGAGCGTCCTCTTTAGCCTTCTTCTGCTCGCCGAGCCAGTAATGAATGCGCTTAAGCCGCTCCTCTTTCATTTCGGGCGTTTCCAGAAGATCAAGGAAATAATCGTCCGGATGATCCTCGCCGCGTTCGCGCAGCTCCTGCACGATCATCTGACCGGCGATAGCGTCGATCTGAGCCTCGCTCGTCGCTCCGAGCATCTGCTCGCGATATTCCTCCGGGGTTCGGGTAAGAAACGCGGAATAATAGTCCTGTTCGTCCGCGGCCCCAACGGACGGCGACTGCGGCGCGGCGTAGACGCACGCGGAACTCAGCAGCGCTGCAAATACGGCAATACTAATAAGAATACGCATAAAGACGTTACCCTTTCTATACGCTGAAAAACAAGACAGGAACCGCCGCGCGGCAAACAAAAACGCCGCGCCCGAGGCATGGACGCGGCGTTTGGCGAAAAGAGCGTCAGAACGCTTCTTTACAAACCGTCAGATTCCGACGAAGGAGTTCGCGCCGACAGACGCGGTCGCGGAATCGTTCTGGAACTTTTCAGCCGCGGCGTACTGGGCGCGCGCAATATTGGAAGCAAGCTCCGCATTCTTGGCGATGAGCTCGTCTATTGCCTTTTGGCAGTCTTTGTTATTCTGCTCAGCCTCGGCAATGATATCTTCCAGAATCTTATTATAACCGTTCATCTTCGCGAGCTTCGCGTTCGCCTCGTCAATACGCTCAGCATACGACTCGACCTTTTTGCGATCCTGCGCGGCCGCGAAAACTTCGCTCCAGCCTTCGATTTCGCCGAACGCCGCCTGAATCTTATCGAACGCGTCTTCGTGACCGGCGATCGCTTTGTCGCCCATGGAGACCGCCTGATCGCCAACGACGTAGTTGAGCTCGTCGAGCGCGAGAAGATTGCTCGCCTTCAGGACGTTGCCGGCGTCGCGCGTCGCCCACTGACGTTCAATTTTATCCTGATACGCGACCGGAACGCGAAGATCGGTTCCAAAGAGCTTCTCGAAATTCGCGATCGAAGCGGCTCCGTCTTCCGCAAGCGCGGCGCCGAGCGCGGCGGCGTCGGCCGTGTTCTTCGACAGGAACGCGGTCAGGTCGGCGTCAAACGCGGAGAAGAGCTCCGGCGTTTCCGCCGCGAACTTCGCCAGATCGGCGGGAGAATCGACCGGAAGGCGGTCGACGCACGCGACGAACGAGTTGCCCGATTTGCTCGACGCTTGGAGCGCGGCAAGTTCCGCGTCGCTCGCTTCGCCTACGGAAACGAGATTGACTTGACTCGCGGCGGAATCCTTGATTTTGAACGCGCCAAGGAAGACGTAAGGCGCCGCGGCGACTGCGGACGCGTCGGATTCGTCGGAAGGTTCGGCGACTGCGGTTTCTTCGCCTTCGCCGACGGGAGCCGCCTTCTTAACGAACGCCGAGCCGGAATCGAAAAGATACACGATCGCGCCCGAGCGGAAAGACGACATGTTGTATTGGGGATCAACCCCGAACGCGACCGTAGACGTCATCGCCGTATCGTCGACGCGCGCTTCAATCGCCTCGCAATTCGTAAAGACTTCGCCGTTGACTAAGTTGCGGAGGTAGCTCAACTGACCGTCCAAACCGCAATCGGACCAGCTTTCGACCGTCTTTGCCGGATCGCCGTAAATTTCATAGCGCAGCTTCTCATTCGCGTCTAACGTGTCTGCGATTTCCTGCTGCAGCTTCGCGAGCTTCTGCTCGTTGTCTTTGGTCAACTGATACTTGTTGGCCGCAAAAATGGTAAACGCGACGCACAATAAGCCCGTCAGTACCATTAGAACTTTGTTCCAAACGTTCATTTTTTCGCCTCTTCGCCAATAAACCGCCGACCGTTGGGCCGACGCAGCTCGTCTAGTTTGCCTCGGACGCGCGCGCCACACGCGCCTACTCTACGTTTATCGTCGTCGCGCTCACAAAAACTTAGTCACTTTACTCAAAGTTCCCAAATTAACATGCGCTATACAAAAAAATGCGACTTTGACTAACGCAAATATTCTTTGATACTGATGGTATCGTCAAAACGCTCCTTTGTCAAGTTTTTTATCTCTTTTCTCCCTAAAAAAAACTTTCCCATACTTCTACTTTTTATATTATCGTTACAACTGAAACATCTACCCCACAGGAAGGGGTCTTCGGCTGCGGCGTTCTGTACGTTTCGGATAACGGGCAACGTCAAAAAAATCGGAAATATATTCTTTAACGGTTCCCGTGGACCGACGCACGTCTCATGACGCCGAGCAAAAAAATCAACCTATCCGTCAAATTTTAACTTTCTGTTAAATTACTCATAAACTGACTTAACCTTACAGTCGATACTAACAGATAACAGCGCAAGCGCTAGGCTCTTTGCGCCCGTTCGTTTCGTTTGAAAGCCGTCCCGATTCGCCGCCCCGCGCGCGAGACGGGACTTCCCGTTCGACTTTCATTCGTAAAAACCGGATCGGCGCGCCTGGAACGCCCCCGCCTCCGCGGCTAATTGGAGGTTCGCGTTCCGTACGGACGGCCCAACGCGCGCGCCGGCGTATCCATGTTTTTACGCAGTCGCTCCTCCAGCGGAGCGGCCGAGACACAAAGAGGCTAACATGAACGACACATTGAACCTGCGCCGCGTACCCTGCGTAAACGCGCGAAAGAGCCGCAAACGGCGGCTGCTGACGCGTTTCAACGCCGCGGGCGTCACGCTGACGCTTGCGGGCGCGATTTTTCTGACGGCGGGAATCGGATGTTCGCGTCAGAAGTATCGGACCGACGCCGACAACGAGGTCTATCAGTTGCTCAATACCGTGGATAAAACCTCGGAAAAATACTGGGAACTCGAAGGCTTCACCCTTCAGGAAGCGTGCGGATCCCGTTACGCGAATCTTTACGATCCCGACGCGCAGCCTTCCCCGCTCGACGACTGCACGGCCGCGCGGCTCATGAACGACGTCGAAGGGGAAAAAGGACGTCAAAAGTGGTCGAAAAACGGATTCGTCCAGACCGTCGAAAATGAAAACTGGCGCAGCACGCTCCCGGCTCCGAACGCCCAGGGTGAAATCGTCGTCGATCAGAAGATCGCGTTCGACCTTGCGCTGCTCCATTCTCCGGAATACCGGTCCGCGCTCGAAAACGTCTATCTTGCCGCGCTCAACGTTACGGCGGAACGGTACGCGTTCGATACGAAATTCTACGGCGGCAGTTCGCTCTACTACACCAACAGCGGGGCTTTCCGCAAAGACGCGTCCAGCTCGTCGCTCGACCTCTCGACGGTCGACGCGGGCGCGCGGCGCAAGCTTGCCACGGGCGGCGACGTGCTCGTCTCCCTCGCGAACTCGATGGTCTGGACGTTCTCGCCCGGCGATCAGCGTATGACGCCGTCGACGTCGCTGGGCTACGCGATTACGCAGCCTTTCCTCCGCGGAGCGGGCCGCGCGATCGTACTCGAAGACTTAACGCGCAGCGAACGCCGCCTTCTGGCGAACGTACGCCAGCTCGCGTTCTATCAGCAGGGGTTCTACGTCGGCGTCTTAACCGGTTCGTCTCCCGTTCGCTCTCCGTCGAGCGGCGGCTATCCTGGCCAAGGCGTTTCGAACGCTCAGGTCGGCGGATTTTACGGTCTGCTCGCGAGTCAGGTTAGAATCCGCAATCAGGAATCAAACGTGGCGTCTCTCGCCGACAACTATCAGCGTTACGAAGAGTACTTCCTCACGAGCCGCGTGACGAACCGAACCGAAGTCGACCGCGTCCGTCAGAACTGGCTGTCGTCGCAGAGGTCCTACATCGAGCTCAAAGACTCCTACCGCGACTCCATCGAATCCTATCTCATGACGCTCGGGCTTCCTCCCGACATTGAAAACGTCGTCGTGCGCGATCCGCTCGTCGATCAGTTTAATTTGATGCCGGCGACGCTCGAAAAATTCCAAGCCGACGTGTCGACGCTCCTCGCGTGGCTGCGAAATAAAGAGCATCAGGTCGTCGGAGACGGCGTGGCGCGGTACATTAACTCGATCGCCGATCTCGAAGGCTCGGAAACCGCGACCATATCGGTCGCCGACCTGCGCGCGATCTTCGAAGATTACGACCGTCAGTTCGCGCTCGGGCTCGACGAGACCAACGCCGACCTTACGCGTCTGGAAAATGAAGTCCGGCCGCGCCGCGAACGCAATCTCGAATCGATGAAAACGCGGTTCGAACGCGAAAACGCCGAGCTTGACAGCTCATTCTTCGACTACAAACTCGTCGACGAACGTATTAAGGGAATCCGCGACGACCTCGACCGCCCCAACGAGACGGTCAACGAATTCGGCACGATCCTCAATGCGCGCGGCGTCAAGTACAATATCGCCAAGACGTTCGAGCTCATTCGCCAGACCATGCTGACCTACGCGCCCGACGATCTCGCGACGATGATCGCCTATCAGCGCGAAAATAAAGGTTCGTCCCCGTTCAGCCCTGAAATTCTGCAGCTCGTCGACGACCTGCACATGAATTCCGAGCTCAACGATCCGATCCAGTTCAACGCCGACGAGATCGAAAAAGAACTCGCGGAACTCGACGCCATGTCCGCCGGCCTGACCGACGAAGACCGCGCGCTCTATCAGGAACGGCGCGAGAAACTGCAGAAGTCGATCGCCAACTTGCGTTCGGGAACCCTCGTGAGAGGCGATATTTACCGATACTGGTTCACGTCATGTCTGACGAAGCTTTCCGAAGACATTATGACGCTGCGCCTCATTCAGGCGCGCGCCAGACTCGAATCGATCGAGCTCTCCGTCGTCGACGTCGAATCGGAAACCGCCTTCCGCGTCGCGAGAGAACGACGGCTCGACTGGATGAACGCGCGGTCGAACTTAGTCGACCAGTGGCGCAATATTGAAATCGTCGCGGACCAGCTTCGCAGCGATCTCTCGGTCGGAATCGGCGGCTCGATACGCAACGAAGGCTCCAATCCGGTTAATTTCAGCGCCAAAAACGCGCAGTTCAACGCAAGTATTCAGTTCGACGCGCCCCTTGACCGCTTCCTCCAGCGCAACAGCTACCGTCAGGCGCTCATCAGCTACGACCAGGCACGGCGGTCCTACTATCAGTACGTCGACCAGGTTCATCAGCAGATTCGCAGCTCGATTCGCGCGATCGAACTCGCGCAGGTCAGCTTCGAACTCGAACGCGACAGCGTTCTCACGTCCATCAAGCGCGTTCACTCCGCGCAGCTGAGCCTGACCAAGCCGCCTAGCGGATCGTCCCGCGTCGGGTCGGTCGACTCCAACGCCGAAGCGCTCACCAACGCGCTCGAGAATCTGCTCTCGTCCCAGAACGAATTCATGCAGATGTGGCTGCAGTATCAGTCGCGCCGTATGAGCCTCATGCTCATGCTTGGAGTCTTCACGCTTGACGACACGGGCCGCTGGATCGATCCCGGCGAAATCAATACGGCGACGCTCCAGAGCTATCTGTCGGGCGCGGGCCAGACTCAGGACCAGCTCTCCGGCATAGATCGGCTCCCGTCCTTCGAACGGCTCTCAGGCGGACGGTCCCTCGAAACCGTGCGGCAGATGGGCTCGAACGACGTCGCTCCGGCCGAAGTGCCCGCGACCGCGCAGCAGGGAATTCCTTCGACCTATACCTTTACGGTTCCGCGCGAAAGCGCTCTCGCGGCCCAAACGGCGCCCGCGTACGCAAACGGCTCCGAACCCGCGGCGGTCGATCTGCCTCTGGTTCCCGCGGCAAGCGATTATCAGCGCGCCGCCGTCAACGAACCCTACGCGGAACTGACGCTTCCGGTCGCCGCCGGAGAAACGGCGATCCGACGCTGATCGCCCCTGACCGAACTTCGGCGCCGTTTTAGCCGGCGGCGCCGGATTCTCCACGATCGAACGTCTTAACGGCGTTCCGAAAATGGAGAAAACACATGTCTCACAAGACGTAAAAACAACGCGAAACGCGTTCGGACGGTTTAAGCCCCGTTCGAACGCGTTTTTTCTTTTTCCGGCAGGACACGCCCAATCTTGCGTTCCCGCAGGCGGCTGTTTATAATACGGGGGACTGAGTTGAATAAAGAGTATTAACCTAAACAAACGGCGGCCGGCGTCGGACGCCCCGCGGGCGCTTTTTTCGGCGCGCCGGCTGCTAATGAAAGACAAAAAAAATGAATTACTACATCGCCGATCTTCATCTCTTTCACAAAAACGTAACGAAGGCGGGCCGCGATTTCGACAATCGGCCTTTCGCCGATCTCGAAGAAATGCACGCGGCCGTCATGGAGCGATGGAACCGTAAAGTTTCCGACGCGGACTCCGTCTACGTCGTCGGCGATATGGCGATGCGCGGAACGCGCGCCGGTTTGACCGAGTACGTCTCGCAGCTAAAAGGGCGCAAAATTCTTATCAAAGGGAACCACGACGATCTGTCCGATCCGCGATATCGAAAGCTCTACGACTATGTTTGCGATTACAAAGAAGTTGCCGACAGAATCGGACGCGAGTCGGTCAAGCTGATCCTATGCCACTATCCGATTCTCATGTGGAACGGGCAACATCGCGGCTCGATTCTGCTCTACGGGCACGTCCATAACTCCGAGGAAGACGCCGTTTTTCAGGACAGCTTGGCGCGATTCAACAGAGAGAACCGCGAAAAAGGAAATAGCGGCGGCCCCGAAATGAAAGCGTACAACGTCGGCTGTATGGCCCCGTATATCGACTATGAACCGAAGTCGATTCAGGAAATTGTTGAAGGCAGAACGCAGATTAAGCTTTTCCGATAAGAATACGTTATTGGATAATCCGAAAGAAGTCACGGCGCCTAACGCCGCATTAAGAATCGGTTCAACAGCGCCCTTTACCGTTAAAAGGTTCGAACGCAGACGCGGAGTTTCGCGGGTTTCCAAACGACGAAACGAGCCCGAAGAAAATAAAACGATCAAAAATCGGGCGGCGCTCAAGCCGAAGTTTTTCCCGACTCAATTTTCGTTCGCGGAGCCAGAAAGGTACGGACTGCGTAGGGCGTATAAAAACTGCGAACCTTATTTTGGCCGCAAGAACTCATAATGGCGGCGGATAATGAAATTATCGTCGGCCGCCGTGTTGCGTCGACGACGTATTGATCGGTCTGGCGTCTCTTAACTCGGTTCCACCCGAAGCCAAAGCCCGACTTTGTCGTTTGTATCGGCGGAGGTTAGCCGTCATAGAACATTCCGCACAACTCAAGGAACGCGGTTATACGCCTGAAGGAAACGAAAAGCGTTTCTACATAAAAGTTAAACGTGTTCCCATACCAGAAATAATCGGCATAAGTCGCGTCCGAGTTTTCGGATAAAACGTTTTTTGCCGACCCGTGAATTAAATAAATGTTTTAATT
>CAMNJU010000067.1 GCA_946541595.1 uncultured Planctomycetales bacterium | reverse complement strand
ACGAAAGAGTCGCTTCCAAGATATCCGTTTGAATCCAGCGGATTGGCAAGACCGCACTCAAAGTGAAAACGTTCTGTTTGCGCAGAATCCTTTTTATTGACGGTTTCATCCACCACGTCAAGAACAGTAAGCTGCATCAGAGGAGCGACAACCTTTGCGACTTGCTCCGCGTTTTCAGCGGGAAAGTTGGACAAGCCCGGCAAACGCCATTCTTCGCCGTCGCGAATTAGGACAAACTGCTGGAGTTCGCCCGTTTTCGGATCGATACGCGCAAACTCAACGCGCGTCATTTTCCCAGGGTCGTCGAAATGCTCGAACAGCTTGCGACCAATCTTTTCCTTGGGTTTTACGTCGGGCAGACGAGGTTGAAATTTCAGCCAGCAAACTAGGGCGACTAACGCCAACACGCCAATTAACGCTGATTTCAAAACTTCGCTCGTCTCTTTTTTCATACGAATACTCCGGAATATCTAGCGCGCTAAGCAAAGGCGACAAACCGCCGCGCAACGCGCGATTATACTAAAATAGCGATTATTTTCAATAGAAATTTGATTGCGACGAGTTTTTCAGTTTGCGTCGTTCTTTTGAACTTCTCGTTAGGAAGAGCGCCTGTTCTTTAATTCTTGAATTGTTTCTTCTTGATTCCCTGGGCCTTTTTGGTAAAATAAACAGAACGTCGAGCGGCTTTTTAACGTCGCTCATACGAGGGTTAAGAGGAGTAGTCAGATGTTTTCACCAATCATAGGAGAAGCGCCGCTTTGGACAGGCTTCATTTTCTTTGTCGGAGGAATCGTTTTACTTATCGTGGGTTACATGACCTACGGCCGCTTTGTTGAGCGCGTTCTCCAACCGGACGACAGAGAGACTCCGGCGGTAAAATACGCCGACGGCGTCGATTACGTCGTTTTGCCTCATTGGAAAAACATGTTGATTCAACTCTTGAATATTGCGGGAATAGGCCCCGTTATCGGAGTTATTGCAGGCATAAAATTCGGAGCAATCGTATTCATCTTAATACCGATTGGCAATATTATCGGGGGCGCGACCCATGACTTTATTGCCGGCATGGCTTCTTTACGCAATCGCGGCGGTAATTTACCCGGTTTTATAAAAATTACTCTCGGGAACAGCCTTTATTTCTTCTTTTCCGCGTTCATGGTCTTTTTGCTGCTTCTCGTGGTTGCGGTTTTCATTAACGTTCCTGCGAAGCTTTTTGATGTGTCAATCTTTCCCAACTATCAGTTTTTTTGGCCGGCTGTTGGGCTCATTTTCCTTTACTACATCTTGGCTACGATGTTTCCGGTCGACAAGATCATCGGAAAGTTATATCCCATCTTCGGCGGAATCTTATTGCTTGGCAGTTTAGCTCTCCTTGTCGCCCTTTTAAAAAGCGGCGTTCAAGATCCGTCGATTCTTCTGGAATCAGAAACATTTAGCGGACTGAAAAGCGGTTTCCTTCAGGATCATCCCCTTATTCCTTGCCTTTTCGTAACGATCGCGTGCGGCATTCTGTCTGGTTTTCACGCGACGCAAGCGCCAATTATCGCCCGCACAATGGAATCCGAACGGCAAGCGCGTTCTTCTTTCTACGGAATGATGATTGTTGAAGGAATCATCGCGATGATCTGGGCAGGAGCCGCCCTTGCCGTCTACAACATTCATTTCGCCTCGGGCGATCAGGATATTTGGCAGCTCAGCGCCAACGCATTTTTGCCGATAATTACAACTGATTTTTTAGGAAGCGGTCTAGGAACGGTTACGGTAATTGCCGTTATCATTCTGGCAATTACGTCAGGCGATACCGCAATGCGCAGTTTAAGATTGAGTCTTGCGGAAATTTTTCATATTGATCAAAAACCCGTTTTAAACAGAATTCTGCTCTGCATTCCGCTCATTATTTCGATAGCAGTTCTTCTGCACTGGTCCAATAAGGACGCCGCGTCGTTTGGCAAACTCTGGAACTACTTTGCATGGGGCAACCAAGTACTTGCGGTGTTTACTCTCGGCGCGGGCTGCGTCTGGCTCTACGCGAAAAAAAGAGCAGGGTGGATTTCCGCTCTGCCATGCTTGTACATGACGTTCATTGTCGTGAGTTTTATCCTCTGGACGTCGAGCGAACACAAGGGTCCGGCGGGATTCGGCCTCGACTATAAGCTTTCCTGTCAGATAGCGGGAGTCGTTGCCGTCGTATTCGTTGCTTGGTGTGTCGTCCGCGGACTAAGAATTGCCAAGAACGGCGGCAAGGGTATGGAGTACGTTGATCCAAACGACTCGAACGAAACGACGCAAACCGCCGGTAAGACTGAATCAAAATAAAACAGTCGCTTTCGCGAACCGTTTTTGTTCGTCTTCTCAGAGGATTGCTGAATCTTGAAACAAAGTTTTCGCTTCTTTCACATTTTATACCGCGTCGTCTCCGCCCTTTGCGCGGCGACGGCGCTCATTTTCATTTTGCCGTCCGAGGGGCGTGGAGAAGAGAGTGAAGCGGACAATCCGGTAAAAGAGGATATCTTCATCGATAATTACGCTCCCGACGAGAGTCAGTCTTATCCCTTAGCTCTTTTACAAGGTCATGTCGACGAAACGACTGAGTCTGTGGTTGTCGTCGAGAATCTGTCGTCTGCACGAAACTCGCGCATATCGCGCTCTCCGATCTTTTCAAAGCGCTTCAAAGTTTTAGTAGAGTTAGTCCCCGGGGAAAATCGCTTGACTGTTTCCGCAGGGAATAAGAGGAAAGATTTGCGTCTCTTCTACCGAAAGAGTTCTAATCCTTATTTCATCCGACTTATTTATTTTGTCGATTCTTCAGGTGAAACCGGAATTAAAACTCCTTCAGACTGGAAGAGCGCCGAACCTCAAGATTACGCCTCAAAACTAAGAATCGCGGGCATGCTTTGGCAGACGGCGACGGCAGAAAGCTTCAATGCTTCGCGATTGGGCCGACGTACTTTCTCCTTGGAATTTGATTCAAACGACAATGTTGTCGTCTGGATACAGCGCGGGCAAAAGACGGCCGACGAATACCTAGCGCTTTCTGAACAAGAACGGTTCCAACAGATTTACCAAGAGATTATTTCAGGGAACGCCGGCTCGGTATTTGCGCGCTATTTCGTCATTGTATCGCTGTCAAACACAGGATCGGATCATGGCGGTCTTTGCGAGCGTGTCGCATTAGGCGGAGGCAGGGTTGGCATGCTCGACGCCTCAACTTTTTTTTCATGGCCCCAGACAATTGAGAGCGTCGCAGGTTTTTTAACGGATCCTTCGCCAATACCGGAAGTTTACCTTCACGATTCGGCGTATCGCAACGCGCGTTGGGCTCTCACATCCTCTTCGCTTGGCGCGGGACTTCACGAATTAGGACATGCGTTAGAACTTGATCATGTCGCCGATCCCAACGACTTCATGAGTAGAGGATTTGACAAGTTCAACCGTATTTTCACGGTCTGTGAACCAGGAGATTCTCCACCTCAAAAAAACGCGGAGTTTTCACAAAACGACTGCGCTCGATGGGGCAGAATCACAACGGCGAAATTATTGCACTCCCCTTGGATTAAGAAATAACAAACCTTTTTCAGAATAGATCAAAAGAGCGAGACTTTGTCCAACATATTACAGTTGTCAAATTTCGGAAGAAAACTCACGGAAAAAAGCGGCATTGTCGATCTAATGAACGATTTAGGCGAAGCGGTCGCGTTGCGTCCGGACATGCTTATGCTTGGAGGCGGCAACCCTGCGGCGATTCCAGAAATGCAAGCGCTGTGGCGGGAGAGCGCCGGCGCCTTCTTGTCGAATCAACCGGCTTTTGACAAATCGCTGGCCTCTTACGACTCTCCCCAAGGCGATCCGTTTTTTTTGGACGCCGTTGCGTCGATGTTCAGCGACAGATTCCATTTACCCATCGCCTCGGAAAATGTCGCCGTCGTTAGCGGAGCGCAGTTGGGAATGTTTTGCCTGTTAAATCTTCTCGCAGGCGAGGCGCCGGGAGGGCGCAAGCGAAAAGTCTTAATCCCGGCGTCCCCCGAATATGTAGGCTACGCGGATATGGGCGTCGAGCCCGATCTTTTTGTCGCATGTCCCGCCAAAATAACATACCCAGATCCCAACGATCTTTCCACGTTCAAGTATGTCGTAGACTTCGAGGCGCTCGAAGATTTGGTTCAAACAGAGGACGTCGCGGCAGTCTTAGTAAGCCGCCCTACCAATCCAAGCGGCAACGTTTTAACACGCGATGAATTGGCAAAACTTGAACGACTTGCGGAACGAATTGACGCTTGGTTAATTATCGACAACGCGTACGGCGGCCCCTTTCCGGGAATCATCGAAGATGAAAAGGAACTTGATTCCGTCTTTTGGGGCAAACGAACCATTTTAACGTACAGCCTTTCCAAAATCGGCCTGCCCGGTTTACGAACAGGGTTTATTATCGCTCCTTCGGAAATTGTCGAACGAATAACGTCTCTGACTGCGATCGTCGGTCTAGCGAACGGATCATTAGGTCAACGGATTGCTCAACCGTTTTTCGAAACTGGAAAAATCCTAGACGTTTCGCGCACGATAGTCCGCCCATACTATCAAAGACGCCGACGGCGAGCCGTCGAACGGCTTAAGGATGAATTCAAAAAAGCTGGAATTGACGCGCGCATTCACAAGAGCGAGGGGTCTTTTTTTCTTCTAGCGTGGTTTCCTGAACTTCAATCTGGATCGCGGACACTCTACCGTCTGTTAAAAGAACGAGGAGTTCTTGTCATTCCCTGCGACGAATTCTTCTATGGTCTCCCTATCGCCGAAAGGAGCACGCGGAACTTCATCTTTGAGGCGTCGAGAACTCAAATGCTGAGAATAAGTTTTTCCGCGCCAGAAGAAACGGTCGAGAAGGGATTTCAAATGATTGCGCAGATAACCTCGGAGCTTTTAGCGTTGGAAAAGAGCAACTACTAAAACAATGTGAATAATCGATAAATTTTACCTTTTTTTCCTATTTTTAGAATTCGTCGTCTTCAGTGAAACAGAGATGCACTGTATAATAACGGCGTGTTAATATCCCTAATAAACGCGTTTCTCCCCTGATAACGGCGAGAATGCGAATAGAAATATGAGTTTTGCTTTGAATCAAGTTGTTTCGGGTAACGCCGCCCCCCGTAACGTCGCCGTTATTGGCGCGAGCGGGAGTATTGGCGGGAGCGCGCTCGACGTAATCGAACACTCGGAAGGACGCTTGCGAGCCGGCGTCCTTGCGGTCAATCGTTCCGTTACAAAAGTTGTTGAACTTGCGAAACGCTTCAAACCAGACGTTGTCGTTGTCACAGATCCTGACGTCAATAGGGAGCCGTTAACGGAACTTCCTAGTGGGACGGAAGTCCGCTTTGGTCCCGACGCGCTTGACGAAGTTGTACGGAGGCCCGAAATCGACGTCGTCCTACTTTCTATTGTTGGCGTCGCCGGTCTGCGCGTCGCATGGAGCGCGTTGGACGCTGGTCAGACGCTGGCGTTGGCGAATAAAGAAGCGTTAGTTGCCGGCGGATCGCTTCTGACCGATTTGCTCGAAAAGAAAGGCGGGGCGTTGCTTCCTGTCGATAGCGAACACAGCGCGATTTTCCAATGCCTGCTCTCCCGACATTCTAACGCTTCGTCCCCAAAAATCTTGGGAAAAGACGTTGCACGCCTGATTTTAACGGCTAGCGGAGGACCGTTTCGAACTTGGACCTCCGAACGTATTAAAAACGCAACCGTTCAGGACGCGCTCAAGCACCCGACATGGGATATGGGCGCAAAAATAACGATTGATTCCGCTTCAACCATGAATAAGGCCTTGGAGATTATCGAAGCGCGATGGCTTTTCGGACTTGAAGCGGACAGGATTCAAGTCGTAATTCATCCTCAATCGCTCATTCATTCTATGGTTGAATTTGTCGACGGGGCCGTTTTGGCGCAGCTTAGTCCGCCGGATATGCGGTTGCCCATTCAGTTCGCGCTCTACAAAACGACGCGGTTGCCCGGTCCAACCAGAAAATTTGATTGGTCGCAGGCTCATTCATTTGATTTTTATCCACCCGATTTTGATCGATTTCCCGCAATGCGTCTTGGATTTGAAGCGGCGCGCAACGGGGGAACGTCCGGGGTAGTTCTCAACGCGGCAAACGAAGTTGCTGTTGACGCTTTTTTAAACGGTCGTATAACATTTGATAAGATACCCGCTTTGTGTCGAATGATCCTCGACGCACACACCTTTGAAGCTAGACCGACCCTATCGCGAATATTTGAACTTGACGCTTGGGCTCGAAAGGAGACTGAAAAATGGATTTCTCGTTAGCGACGTTGTTAGGCGTCGCGGAAGGCGCGTCCGTCTGGGCTAATATTGGAGCGGTCGCTTTGAGAGTTCTTATTGTACTCTTGGGCGTAAATATGCTTGTAATCGTCCACGAATGGGGACACTTTATCGTAGCTCGCATGTGCGGGGTGCGTTGCGACAAGTTCTATATTTGGTTTGACGCGTACGGATTCAAATTCTTCAGTTTTAAGCGCGGAAATACTGAATACGGTCTCGGTTGGCTCCCTCTTGGCGGCTACGTCAAGATGTACGGGCAAGAAGACAATCCAGGCGGTATCCAAGCTGAAATTGACAAAGCCAAAATTGAACTTACCGAAAAGGAATCGGAACTCACTTCCGAAGAGAAGCATTTACGCGACGAACAGATCGCCAAATTGGAAACGCAACTGTACGCGCCTGACAGTTATCTTTCGAAAAACGTATTTCAGCGCATGGCGATCATTTCGGCCGGCGTCTTTATGAATATCGTCTTTGCGATTATTTGCGCGACCTGCGCGGTTCTTATTGGAACGCCGGAAACGTCGGCCAAAATCGGATACGTCGCCCCCGGTTCGCCGGCATGGCAAGCGGGACTTCAAGCAGGCGATCAGATCGTTGGTATTAACGACGATAAGAAGCCGATTTTTTCGTCGATTCTCGTCGCTTGCATGGACGGCAAGGAGATTAACTTTGACGTAGTTAAGGGCGGCTCGACGGCCCCCGTCGCTGTTCCAATTGTTCCCCGCGTTGATAAAGGCGCTTTAACGCCGATGATCGGCGTCGGTCCTTCACCCGCTCTTGAACTCGCGGAGACAAAAGACCGCCAACCGTTCAGCGTCTCGTTAGACGGAAAACAAGCTGCAGAACGAATTGAAAAACTTGGCGCCCTGAAAGGCGGCGAGCGTGTTGTCAGCATGAACGGAAGTCCGGTCCAAACGCCAGCTGACTATATTAGACTTTCCAATCTGTATATTGATCGTCCTATCGAATTCGTTTTTGCGCCAACCGTCGCTAAAAGCGGCGGAGAGCGGGTTATCGACGAAACTAAGGATAAAATTAACCTTACTATCGATCCCGTTCCTATGCGTGAAATCGGCGTTCGTCTGACGATGGGGGAGATTGTATCAATCCAACCCGGCTCAGTAGCGGAAAAGTGCGGCTTACGCGCGCAAGAAGTCGACGCCAACGGCGAGATTATTCAACATGGCGACGTCATCTTAGACATAGACAACGAGCCGGTTCTAGACCCTCTGACGTTTCCGTACCAGATATTTTGCATGACGGGAAAGGAAACGTTCTCGAGTTCCAAATCGGATTCTGCCGAGACGGCGCAAGAGAAGGGCGGAGCTTCACGTTCGATCGTTTTAACGGTCAATCGTGAAGGTAAAAGAGTAGACGTGCCTGTAACGCTTCCCCGTTACGCCTCATATACCGGTTCAGACTCCAGCCGCGGCATGCTGGCGTGCGGCGCGTTAGGAGTCGCTTACGAGGTACAGCCGATTATCTCAGGGACGGACGGCTCGGTCACGTTTGAGAAGAATCCTGTCGGCTCGCAAATTATCGGTTTTGAGACCAAAGTTCCTAATCCTGGCCCGGACGCCGCGTCTGAAACAAAAGACGTCTTTAAAACGCTCACCGGAAAAAAAGTTTCGGAATTTGAACGGGGCGCTCTCGTCGACGTTTCGAGCGAAGTTGACGGAAAAACACACGCTGAAATTTCAGAGTCCGCGCTGTCATGGTTTACAGGTAAATTACCATATTTACCTGTCGGCGCGCCCGTTGTAGTTAAAGCGCGCGCGAACGATGGTACAGAGGTTTCCATTAACACGACGGTTCAGGATTCAGACTCGGTCTATATGTCTGCGCGAGGACTGTACTTTTCTGTAGACGCCGTTTTTCAGCGTGCCGACAGTTTGGGTTCCGCTTTATCTTTTGGCGTATCCAAGACGGTAGAATCAGCCGCGCAGGTCTTTATTTTCCTGAAAAATGTTGGGAAGAACGTTTCCGCCAAGGCGTTGGGCGGTCCCGGTATGATCGTAGGCACTGCGTATGAAGCCGCGGGGCGTAGAGACGGAGTCTTTCTGCTTTTCCTATGTTTGATCAGCGCCAACCTAGCCGTTGTGAACTTTTTACCCATTCCCGTCTTAGACGGAGGGCACATGGTATTCCTGCTCTACGAAGCGATTACAAGGCGCAAGCCTAACGAAAATCTTCAAATCGCTCTGAGTTGGGTAGGGTTCATCCTGATCCTCGGACTCATGTGCTGGGTGATCTTCCTTGACGTTCTCAGATACTGTTTTTGAGATTTGAACGCCTCTTAAAAAGTCCCACGCGTTCTTCACGAACGCGATGGGGTTTTTTAAGCGCCAAAAAGGCTATATTACCTATTTGTTTTATTTTTCCGAAACCCCGCATTCGTTAAAATGGCAAATCATCCACTTCACGACGATTACACTAGCGAATGGCCTTCGTTTAACCGCAAATTTCACGTAAGTCATTGTCTAGAACCAATTTTACAGATATTCGACCGGATCGTCTCTTCTTTTTTATGGGGATGTTGCGGGTGCGTTGCATTGTGCGTCGTTTTCTTCGGCATAACAACCGTTTCGGCAGTTGTTTTGGCGTGCGTCTATACATTTCTTTCTATTTTGGGTCATATCGTTCATGAAGCGGCCTCATGCTGGGACGAGTTTCCGTATTGGCGCTCCATTGAGCGAATTCATATCGACCGCCGCCGCGTCTCGTACGCAATACTTTTACCGGCGGCCGTCATTTCCGCTTCCTTGGCCGTTAACCGTAGCTTCGGGGCTGCCGTCGTCATATTTGTTTACTTGTTCGCTGTCGATTACTGCGCCGCCGTCTACGCTTTCCGCGCTGTGGACGGCAACGTTTATTCTCTTCGTGACGCCCTTGAAAACGAGTTGGATAAAGATTGCAGAATCGGAGAAGCAAAATCACAGACGAACATAGCAAATTTAATTGAAAACAGCGCCGAAGACCTGCCGTCCCCGTCTTTGGACTCCGATCCCGACTCTGACGAGACCGTTCTGTCGACCCAAACTCGAACACGTGCGAGAAATGGAGAAATAAGAACGTCAGGTCAAATTATCGGAAGTTTTGCTCCCGGAACAGAGCTTGCCGTCGTATGCGTTTCTTTTTGCCCTCCTTTTGAACAAGTTCCTGAATTTCAATTTGAAACGATTAGCGACGAAGAGATCAGCGTAAAAGAAACGCTCGTACAACCGTTTGGCGTGAGGCTTGAAGCAAAACGGAGATTGACAGGAACTGAAGAAGACGAACAATCAACAGGTCTGTTTACTATTGAATATTACGCTAAATTAGCGGACGGCGCTAATTTGTAACAAAAACCAGGTTCGTCTCGAAATGGAGGCGAACCTGATTTACAGTCTATTCCTTCATGAGGAATCGGATTCTTATTCCGAATCGCACGTCATTTATTTTCCGGCGCTTCAGGCACTTCAGGCGCTGCAGCTTCGGCAGCTTCGGGAGCAGCGGGCGTTTCTGCCGGTTCCGCCTGGACGGTCTCGGCGGCGGCAGCTTCGTTTGACGGTTGAGCGGCCGGATCTACCGCTTGCGCCGCAGAAGGCGCGTTTGCTTCGTCGGAAGGAACAATCAGTCCGGGACGCACAACGCGGAAACTCTTATTCTGCTGAGGGGCGCCGAAAACAAATCCTTTCTGAGAATTGGCAGGACGTTCTTCAATTGTAAGGTCGGCCTTTTCAAGCTTGCCTTTACGGTAGAATTCAACTTTGACCTTTTTTGCGCCGATCTTTTCAATCGTTTCAGAAACTTTCGTGGGATCCGAAATAACTTGACCGTCGATCTTATAGAGAACGTCGTATTTCTTAAGGCCAGCCTTTGCGGCGGGAGATTCAGGGACGACATACTGAATCCAAACGCCCTCGTTCTCTTCAATCGGAAGGTGCGCCTGCAAAAAGTCAGGAACCCGTTCGATCGTCGCGCCGATCCAGAATTTTCCCAGAGCCTGCGTTCCAGCCGCATTCGGAGTCAGCGAAGGATTGAACGCTCCCGGAATTTGCGCGTTCGGATCGCCAAGTTGCTGACGAAGCGCGTCAAACTGCGCCTTCATTCGCTCCTGCTGAATTCGCATTTGCTCTTCCATTTGCCGAATCGCTTCGAAGGGGGAAGCGGCGAATCCGCCAAAAACGTCGTCTTCGTCTTCAGAGGAAAAAAGTCCGCCTGGGGCGATCTGTCCATTCGGAAGCTGGATCGTGACAGCGCCTCCGTTTTGCGCGTCTTCGGGGTCAAGGGTTTTTTCCTCTTCTTGGACCAGCTGTCCGTTTTGCCAAACTTTCTTGGACTGGATAACCTTTCCGTCCGGAGTCGTCTTGTTCTCTATTACCACCGAGTAGGAACTCGATTCAACGTTGGGATCCGTCGTAGTTGTCTGAGCCTGAGCAGAAGCTTGCGCGTCGTCTTCCGAGACGACGACAGAAGGGGAGGCCGGCGCCTTCAGCTGCTTCGTCTGAGCGGCCGCGAATCCGCCGCCAATCAGAGCGATCCCTAACGCGCCAACCGTCAGCGCGGCAATTTTCGTTTGTTTCTTTTCAAACATCGCAAAATCCTTTCAATCCAAATATGTGTTTGTTATCGTAAATTTTTATTGGAATCCGTTTGTTCACCACACGTATTGCTGATCGTGCCGAACGTCGTAGGAATCGACGGGAAGAATCAGAACGCGTCCGTCGCCCAACGAAAAGCGGTACTCTTCACGCCGTGCGTTTACGCGTCCGCCTTCTTCTCTCAATTGCTCCAAGATTTCACTGGGAGCTTCCGCGGCGTTACGCAACAGCTCAGGATCGTAATGATCGCTTTCCACGCAAGAAGCCGAGACGTTGTTCAATCCGTACTGGGGATAATTCAACTTTACGGTACGTATCTGATCTTTTGGAACGGCGTTCAGTTGCTCCTGAGTCATAGCGCGGTTCGCATAATTCGTGGAATCCATCGCCAAAGGTTCATCCGGCAAAGGAACACTGGCCCCCATCGCCAAAAAAGGTTCGTTTTGCTTAGCGATTTCTTCCGAGTTGGGGCTTAATGGCCCCCCGTCAAATCGATCCGCTCCGGAAGCGGCCTGCGGAACGAGGCTGTTTTCATTAGAAACAATATTTGGAGTCCCGCCGACATTCGGAACGTCAACAGGGGCGTTCTTTCCCCAATCTGCTTTGAACAGGAACGCAGTACAGGCAATTAACGCCGCCGCAGCGACGGCATACTGCACAGGGAACCTCTTTTTGTTACGATTGTCTCTGCCAGATTCGACGTTTGCCATAATCGCAGAGTCTGACGTTTCCCGATCTGCGGATTCCACAAAATTGAGTCCACGTAATGCGGAAGCAAACGTCTGATTCTCAAGAAAGGAGAGCGCGCAGGCTCGCCATCCTTCGGGAACACGTTCAAGTCTTTCGAGAAGACGCGTTCTTTCCGACTCATTGAGTTCGTCGTCTACAAGACGTTCGATTAGTTCCATATCTTCCGGAGTAAGCGTCAACCTTTCGGCAGACGGGGCAACCGGATTGATTTCTTGATCTGAATTCATTTTATGGCTTTTCTAAACTAACTGTAAGTAAACAACAAAAATCAAACGTTTTCACGCCCGTAAAGTCGCTGAATTTCTTCTCTAAGGCGAAGTCTTGCGCGGTGGAGTTGAGATTGAACCGCCGTTACGGTCGTTCTCATGTCTTCAGCAATTTCTTTGTATCCTTTGTCTTGCATATACTTCTTGATTAAAATATCTCGATCGGAAGCGCTTAGCTTAGCAATGGCGTTTCTCACAACGGCCTTACGTTCCTTGGCAAGCAGAAAATCGAGTAGAGACTTTGACGAATCGTCGCTTTTCGTTCCGCTTGACTGTTCGTCGTAAAGCTGTTTCGTATTTCGGTCGCGAACAAGCTTACGGATATATTCGTTCGACTTGTTAACGACTACCGATCGCAACCAAGGCTTTACTTTACTGGAGTCGCGTAAAGAAACGCCGCCGCGAAAGACGTCGAGCCAAACGTTCTGCATAACGTCTTCAACTGCGTTGCGGTCTTTCAGAATCTTATAACAGACCGCTCGCAGCCAGCTCTCGTTTTCGACTCTCGCCTTTTCCCAGTCAACCGTCTCAAAAGGTTGGACTTCGGAGGAATCATCGCGCAATACGACCCCGTCAGTTCCAAATGGAACACCTGACGATTCGCGTAAATTGTCGCCGCCCAAGCGGTCGTCTGAAATCGGGCTCATAGCATTTCTCTGCGCGCGAGTCTGCAAATTTCTCTTCCCAAACTATAAGAACTGTTGCCGAATTCGCGTTTGTGTTGCTTCTTTTTTGATTTTTTGGTCTTTTTCCGCAAATAAACTGTTTCCATCGAATCGGACAGCCGTAAAAAGGCGTGTCTCAACACTGTAAAAGCAACGTTGCAAACCGCCAGCCAAAGGCGGCTTTTTCTACCCCAAATACGAACAAATTGTAAAATATTGCTGGAAAAAAATATTTTTTTAATATGAACGCTTAAATTGGAGCGCCGCGTTTAACAGACCGATAAATCTGAAGCGGCGTATCGTGTCAATTTGGCGAAACAGAGAATCTGCCGCTCAGGACTGGACAGAATATCCGAGAATACGCAGCGGAAAAGGTTGGAGACCGAATTATGACCAAGAAACGTTCCCTGATTACCCGGGCGATTTACGCAATATCTGCCGGCCGAACGCAGTCGACGCTTGCCTTTTTGTTCGCTTTCACAATCCTGGGTTCCGTGCCGCAATTTTGTAACGCGCAACAGTCAAACGTCCAAGTAGACGAAAACGGGGTGGCGTCCTCAACGTCAATTCTCAATTCGACCAATCCTAACGGGCGTATTGGCGGGCACATTTATAACGGTACGCTTTCCCCTAATACCAAAAGCTCCCGTTTTAACGGGGGCGGCGTTTACGGTCCCGCTGGGAACGTTATTGGAGTCGATCAGGGGGTCTCCTCCCGCTTTAGCGCCGGTAGAACGCCCTTTGTTTCGAGGCAAAACTACGACTTGGTCGCTTTGCGCGCTCAGATTTACAAAGAGCGCGAAGAAGCAAGAGCGGCATATCTCAAATCCCAAATAAACCTGGATAATACGCCCAGGCTCGTTACGGGTTCCGCTCCGACGAAATTTCCGTATCAAAGCTTTCATACTCCGAGATATGGGAAAACCGGCAAAGAAATGCTCGCGCAAACCAACGCGCCTTCTAAGGCAGCCCCGAATGAGAAGCAAATTCCGCAAGAATCCGCAGTCCCTAGCGATATGAACCCCGCCCAACGAATTTGGATGCGCGGACCTGCGCCCGCAGCGGCGTTTGGAATGCCAAATACATGGGAAGAATCCGCTTTTGACGGCATGTACGATTCCTATGTCCAAGAATACAACCTTTGGAACAACGCACAGGCGAACGCAAACGCGGCTGACGTCAGCCGACTAGGCGGAGGATTAAACCTGATGGGCCCAAACGGCGGAGCCTTAAGCTTCCCGCCAGTTCGAACCGAAGCCGACGACTATCGCATGTATATCGAATACTTGGAGGCGCAATTGTTGCGGAACCCTGACGTCAACCCTCTTTCGCCGATCCAAATTGATTATCAAAATGGGGTTGCTACGGTCCGAGGCGTCGTGCCGACTCCCAGCGCGAGAGTGGCCGCCGGCAAGATTCTTCTCGCGGATCCCAATATTCGGCAAGTCAATAATATGCTGACCTTCGTTCGCGAGGACGTCCCCAATCTTTCTGCGCCTGCTCAGGTTACGCCAGATCAACCTACCCAGAACAACACACCGCAGAAATGAGCGCGCCGTTATAAAAGAAGTCGAACTCTACTTTGAGCATTGTCAGTTATTCCGATTTTAACTGTTATATGACTTCTTTAAACAAATTCGATTTTTCGCCTTTTTTTAGACGATAATCCTAGCGCGCGTTTTTCAGTTATTGATATAATTGGGATTCGTGATATAAAGACTGTCCGTTCGGAGTTCAAACTCCTACGATACAAAAGAAAGAGTTACGATGAGTTCCATTCAGGAAAGTCGCGTAGCCAAAGGAAACATAAACGCGCCCGATTACCGGGCGCATTTTCACGCTGTTAAGCGGGCGACAACAGAGCCGTTGTGGATGCGATGGTTGTTAATAGGGACGACCTTTGCCTTCATGACGCTCTTTTTGCTTTTTCCGCTGGTTTGCGTTTTTTACGAAGCGGCTTCCGACGGACTGGCGGCTTTTTGGAACGCGATTTCCAATAAAGATTCGCTCAACGCCGTTAAAATGACTTTGATCGCGACGTGCATCGCCGTGCCGCTCAATATCCTATTCGGGCTCGCGGCGGCGTGGTGTATCGGGAAATTCCAATTTTGGGGGAAGGGAATGCTGATTTCTCTAATCGACCTTCCTTTCGCCATTTCTCCGATCATCGCCGGTTTGTTGTTTGTATTTCTGTTCGGATTTCAGTCCGTTTTGGGAAAATGGCTGTTCGAACATAATATCAAACTACTTTACGCAACGCCAAGCGTCGTTATTGTGACTATATTCGTGACGTTCCCTTTCGTTGTACGCGAACTCATTCCGGTCATGGAAACGCAGGGAACAGAAGAAGAACAGGCGGCGCGAGTGTTGGGCGCCAACGGATGGCAAATATTTTGGCGCGTAACGCTCCCCAATATTAAATGGGCGCTGTTATACGGCGTGATTCTCTGTAACGCGCGCGCCATGGGCGAATTTGGCGCGGCAGTAGTCGTTGCGCGCAACAGCGTCAAGACCAACACGCTGCCTCTCCACATTAACGCATTGTATCAGGGCTACGCAAACGGTTCGGCGCCATTTGCCGTAGCGACGCTTCTGGCAACTATGGCAATTTTGACTTTACTCGCCAAGGCGTTGCTGGAAATCAAAATTCGACCGACAGAGGACGCAGAGAGTTAAATTCGCGTCGCAAACGCTTACCACAAGTCTGTCTCAAAACGGGGCGTACGACAATGGGTATTGAAGTTCAAAACATAACCAAATCGTTCGGAAACAATTTTAAGGCGTTGGACAACGTCAGTCTTCGCGTAGAAGCTGGCGAATTGGTGGCGCTGTTAGGGCCTTCTGGATCTGGCAAAACGACGTTGCTTCGGATTATTGCCGGTCTTGAAACTCCAGATCCCGGCAGCGGACCGGTCTTTTTCCGAGGCCGTCAAGTCGATTCCCAAAAAGTCAGCGAGCGCGGTGTGGGCTTTGTATTTCAGCATTATGCGCTTTTCCGCCATATGACGGTTTTCGACAACATCGCTTTTGGCTTGACCGTGAAACCAAGACGAACTCGGCCTTCTAAGGAAAAGATTAGAGAAAAGGTTCATGCGCTTTTGCACATGATCCAGCTTGACAACCTTGCGTATCGGTATCCCGCGCAGCTTTCCGGCGGTCAGCGTCAGCGCGTTGCGTTGGCGCGTGCGCTCGCAGTTGAACCACAAGCGCTGCTTTTGGACGAACCTTTCGGCGCTCTTGACGCAAAAGTTCGCGTGGAATTACGCGCATGGCTTCGGCGGCTTCACGATGAAATTCACCTGACGAGCGTTTTCGTTACCCACGATCAGGACGAAGCGCTTGAACTCGCCGACAGAGTGGCAGTAATGAATTGTGGAAAGATTGAGCAAATAGGAACGCCAGACGAGGTTTTCCACACGCCGAAGACGCCGTTCGTTATGAATTTTCTCGGCCAAGTCAATCAGTTTCGCGGTCGTCTCGAGCGCGGACGAGTTTGGATCGGTCGGTACGAAGGTCAAGCCCCGAATGCCGACGCATCAGACGAAGTCAACTATAACACACGCGGAACCGGTTCCGATTCTCAATCAGAACCGAAAGCAACAGCGACGATCTACATTAGACCTCACGATTTCGAGATATCCAAGGGACCGCAGCAAGGTCGACTTTCTTTTCCGGCGACCGTTACCCGCGTTCGTTCAGCTGGAAATCTCGTCCGTGTCGATATGATTACGGATACGGGAGAAACCTTGCTGGCGGAAACGTCTCATCAGGAGCGCGCTGCGCTGCAAATGGAGACTGGCAGCAGGTTTTATATGACGCCGAGAAATTTACGCGTTTTTGCCGACGAGGCCGACCAACTTCAAATGAAAGAATCCGTCGGTTAACGAACTGGACTGCGACGGCAAAACAGAAATAAGAAGAGAGCGTTTAACGTCAATGTGGCGTTGCGCTCTCTTTTCTATTTCTTCAAAAACTCTCTATACCGAACGTTTCTGAACCAAGCTACTAAAAAAGAGAGCTAAATTTCAAGTATAAAAAGGGAGCCGAAACAATTCGCTCGTTTCGGCTCCTTTTGCAACTAACTAGCCAGACGTCACTAAATAGCTAGACGTCTCTTCGCAAATAGACGCTCTCATTCAACCGTCGGGAATGCAGAGATGCGAAGCCGAGCTGCGCCCATTGGGACAAGTTCCAGATTGACCTGAGGCTTATCGGTTTTGGCAGGACTAAAAGGAA
>CAMNJU010000066.1 GCA_946541595.1 uncultured Planctomycetales bacterium | reverse complement strand
TCGAGGCCCCGGATAGCCGTTCTCAGAGTCGTCGGCCATCGTCGCGCTCGTTCCCATATTGAGGTGTCCCATCCACCAGCAGCATGTAATATAGACGCGCGCCTGCACCGCGTTGACGAACGACTTATGCATAGCGCCGCTCGACGCGTGGTGATTTGTCTTGCAGACGTCGACCGGCCCGCACACGCGCCCGACCGCGCCCTCGATATCGACGTTAACCCCCTTGTCGTCGTAGAGCTCGCCGCTGATATCGCCGCCCGTATAGAATCGGAACGCCCCGTACTGAAAGACGTGCGCCAGACTGCGCGTGTTCTCGTTCTTGTTCGTCTCTTTGTTCTTCGGATAGAGCTCGAAGTAATCGACGTTCTCTTTCCCTTCTCCGCCCCAGACGACTCCGTTTCCGCAAAGATTGCGGACGTGGAAATCGTACTTCTCCGGCGCCTTGACGGGCTTAATCTGATCGAGCGCTCCGACAATGAATTCTTCGCGCTTGAGCCCGGCGGTCTTCTCTTTGTACTCGAAGAACTTTCTGAGATTGTCCCGGTCGCCGGGCGCGTCTTTCGTCGGTTTGTCGTAGCTCGGATAGCCGCGGTCGAGCGCCGTTCCGAACGAGTAGAATTCGCCGACGTGCGATATGCCGGTTATCTTATAGTTCGGGTCGCGGTCGGTCGTTTCGCGCAGGTACGCGCTCTGCGAGCCGACGTGGTCCGAATGGAAGTGCGACGCGACGGCGTAGTCGATCTTTTTGAGGTCGGGGAGCAGCCGCGAGATATAGCGCGCGACCCATTCTCCGGCCCGGCGCGAGTCGTCCGGCATGGGCGCGCACGCCGCCTCGTTTAGATGCGTGGAATTCCAGGAGACCTTTCCGAACTCTTTGAGATTCTGATCGCCCGTATCGAGCAGCAGCGTCGTGCCGTCCGGGAAGATATGAAAGCAGTTCTCCGAAACGCCGGTGTGAATAAAGTGCATATCGAAATCGCCCTCGCGCCATCCGGCGTACGGCTTGCCGATCTCATGATCCGGATCGGTAACGGCGTTCGGGTCGTTCGGATCGTTCGGATCGTTCGGGTCGGGCGCGTCGGCAAACGCGATCGGCGCGTCAAACTGATTCGGAACAAGGCTTGCGGCGGTCAGTCCCGCGGCGGCCGATAGAAAATCACGACGGCGCATCGTCATACGGCGCCTCCTTTCTTACTGGAGTCAAACGGACCAAAGACAAGCTCCACGTTCATGCTCTCGTCATCTGCGGTCAGGAAATAGACCTTGTACTTCGCGCCGCCGTCGTACGCCTTAACGACGACGTGTCCGCCGCGCTCAACGAGCCGCGGACGCCACGCCTTGCCCTGCATCATGTCCGCGTTTCCGGGGTGGATCGCGGTCGGGCATACGAGTTTGTCTTTCGGCTTGCCGTCGGCGTCGAGAACCATGTTCGTTTCCGTAGCGTTCTGCAGATGACTGAGCGTCCAGACGCATATGACATAGACGCGCGCGTCGACCGCGTCGGTAAACGAACGCGTCATGGCGTCTTTATACGTGTGATGATTCGTTTTGCAGACGTCGACTTTACCCGCCGCGCGCCCGACCGCGCCCTCGAAATCGGCGTTCTTCCCTTCCGCATTCTGAAGCGCCCCCGACGCGTCCCCGCCCGTATAGAAGACGAAGTCGCCAAAACGGTACGTCAGCGCGAGCGAACGGGAATTTTCGTTCGTCTGATTCATATTCTCCGGATTGAGCGCGAAGAAGTCGACGTTCTCTTTTCCTTCCCCGCCCCAAACGACCCCGTTACGGCAGATATTGCGCGTGTGGAAGTCGTACTTACCCGGCGAATTAAGAAGCTTAATCTGATCAAGCGCGCCGACAATGAATTCCTCGCGCTTGAGCCCGTCGGTCTTCTCTTTGTATTCCCAGAATTTAACGATATTTTCGCGCGTGTCCGGCGCCCATGGCGTCGGTTTGTCGTAGCCCGGATAGCCGCGGTCGAACGCCGTCTTAAAATGATAGAATTCGCCGACGTGCGCGATTCCGCTGATCTGATAGTTCGGCTCCCGATCGGTCGTCATGCCGGCCCCAATTTTGCCGTGCCCTACGTGATCGGAGTGGAAATGCGACGCCATAACATAGTCGATCGCGTCGATATCGGGCCGAATCCGCTTGATATAGCGCGCGACCCATTCGCCGGGCCGACGCGACTCGTCAGGCTTAACGGGAACGGGCGTTTTATAGTTCACGTAATCCCGATCGCCCGTATCGAGGAGCATCGTCGTGCCGTCCGGGAAAATGTGGAACATGTTCTCGCCCACGCCGGTATGAATGAAGTGGAGATCGAGCTCCCCTTCTTTCCATCCGACGTACGGCTTGCCGATCTCATGGTCGGGGTCGGTAATCGCGTTCGGGTCGTTTGGATTGTTCGGATCGGGGGCTTCCGCGAACGCGACTGACGCGCCGTATCGGTTCGGCACGAAACCGGCGGCGGCCAGTCCTGCGGCGGCGGTCAAAAAACTGCGCCGGTTCAAACTCATACCGCGCCGCCTTTCTTCGTCGATTCAAACGGTCCAAAGACAAGTTCGACGTTCATACTCTCGTCGTCTGCGGTCAGGTAGTACACCTTGTACTTCGCGCCGCCGTCATACGCCTTAACGACGACGTGTCCGCCGCGCTCAACAAGCCGCGAACGCCACGCCTTGCCTTCCATCATCTCGGCGTTTCCGGCATGAACGGCGGTCGGGCATACGAGCTTGTCTTTCGGCTTGCCGTCGGCGTCGAGAACCATGTTCGTCGCCGTATTGTCCTGCAGGTGCCAGCGGTCCCAGACGCAGGTCACGTAGACGCGCGCGTCGACCGCGTTTACGAACGCGGGCGTCATGGCGTCTTTGTACGAATGGTGATTCGACTTGCAGACGTCGACTTTGCCCGCCGCGCGCCCGACCGCGCCCTCGAATTCGGCGTTCTTACCTTCCGCGTTCTGGAGTACGCCGGACGCGTCCCCGCCCGTATAGAAGACGAAATCGCCGAAGCGGTACGTCAGCGCGAGCGAACGCGTGTTCTCGTTCTGCTGCTTGATATTGTCCGGATGGAGCGAGAAGAAGTCGACGTTCTCTTTTCCTTCCCCGCCCCAGACGACGCCGTTCCGGCAGATATTGCGCGTGTGGAAGTCGTACTTGTCCGGCGACTTAAGGAGCTTAATCTGATCGAACGCGCCGACAACGAACTCCTCGCGCTTGAGCCCGGCGGTCTTCTCTTTGTATTCCCAGAATTTAACGAGATTTTCGCGCTCGCCCGGCGCCCACGGCGTCGGCTTGTCGTAGCCCGGATAGCCGCGGTCGAACGCCGTTCCGAAACGGTAGAATTCGCCGACGTGCGCGATTCCGCTGAGCTGGTAGTTCGGGTCGCGGTCGGTCGTCATGCCGGCGCCGAATTTGCCGTCCCCGATATGGTCGGTGTGGAAGTGCGACGCCATAACGTAGTCGATCGCGTCGATATCGGGCCGAATCCGCTTGATATAGCGCGCGATCCATTCGCCGGGGCGGCGCGACCGGTCCGGCTTCTCAGGAACCCCGTCCTTGTAATGCGCGTGATCCCAGTCGCCCGCGTCGAGGAGCATCGTCGTGCCGTCCGGAAAGACGTGGAACGCGTTTTCACCCGCGCCTGTATGAATGAAGTGAAGGTCGAGCTCCCCTTCCTGCCAGCCGCGGTACGGCTTGCCGACTTCCGAATCAGGATCGACGGCCGGGTTCGGGTCGTCCGGATCCGCCACGGCAAAATCGGCGAACGAGACGCGGTACGACGCCGATTCGCCCGTTTCCGAAAGATAAGCCATCGCTCCAACGCCAAGAGCCGTCCGCAAAAAATTTCTTCTCGATGCGATCATTTTAAAACCCCATATCCTTTCTCACGTTTTTTATTCCCCGCCGCGCTCATTCCAGAGTCGGCTCGACGGGCTCGCCGCGACGCTGCGCCTGAAGAGTGTCTAATTCGTAAGCGCCGAAGAAGTCGCAGTTATTGTCCATCCAGAGAGTCAGCGCGCGCTTCTCTTCGTCGCTCAGTTTGACGCCGTAGTGCCCTTCTTTGAGCGTCTTCCAGAGCGGCGAGGCGTTCGCGCCGAATTGGCCCGGATACGTCTTCGCTTTCGTGAACAGGTTCCACGACCAGCCCGTGTCCGGCTGCTCCGTGGCGGGCGCCTTCGGGTTCGCGTTCCCGTTCCCCGTTACGTAAATGTACGGGCGCAAATTAAAGTACGACGTAAAGAAATACTGATCTTCCGGGCCGCGGCAAAGTTCGAACGTCTTGCCCTCTTTCGCGCCCTGCTCGTGGCATTCGACGCAATGTTTGTCGAGAACCGTCTGAACGAGCGTCGGGTAATTGAACGGATTGGAGCCTTTGACGTCCGGCTCGATCTTCGAGGGCGCGCGCGTAAACGCGGTCGGCGTTACGGAATCGAGATTCGCGTTCGTATTGTACCGACCCTCGTGGCAGCCCAGGCAGGTGAGCGTTTCGCCCGGATGAACGTACGTCGCGCTGCGCATCGTCTGTACGGCGACGCCCTCTTCGTCGAGCGCCTGAATATAGAACGGAACGTTCACCGGCGCCTCGAACCGCGCGCTCCCGTCCTCTTCGACCGGGACCGTGCCCAGAACTCGGCGCGCGCTGTTGTCGCCCCCGAATCCGATCCACGGCCAGTTGGCGTGCGTCGTCGTCTTCGGCAGAACCTGAACGATTCGAAGTTCTTTAATCTTCGTTCCTTCCGGGAACGGCCGCGACGTCTTATAGACGTCGACTAATCCGACGGTCGCCGTCTTGGGCAGTTCGGCGGGCATGTCGAACCGATCGCGCTCCGCCTCCGGAATCCCGACGAGCGTCTGGTGCGGAATGACGGGCGGGACGGGCCGCGCCGCGAGCGGAATCGGATGCTGGCACGAAATTTCCGGATCGCGGTAGAGCAGAATCTTATTCCCGAACGAATCGAGCAGATAGATTCCAAAGTCGTTGCCGTGCCCTTTGGCGGAGCCGCTGAACGCGTCGTAAACGACCAGGAAGAAATCTTCGCTCAGCGGGTACGGCTGGCCGTAATTCGTAGGCGGGCCGTGGACGCCGATCTCCGCTTCCGGGAAGAGCTGGTCGGGCGTAACGCGCCGGATCGGCGCCATCGGATCGTTCCCGGCGTCGTCGTCTTCTACGAGCGGATCGATAAGAATAATCGAGCCGAAATATTGCGTATGATGCCCGCTCGCGGTCGCCACGAGGAGATTCGAGTCGGGAACCTGCTTCAGGGACGTCTCAAAGTGCGGACGCGCATGTTCGTCTTCGGTGTAGTTGCCCTGAATCGCGCGCGCGTCGCGGCCGTCCGGGAACGTCGTCCACGGATGGTGCGCCTGACACGCCCCGCGGTCGACGTAATCCCAGCGCGTATAGACAATCATGCCGTTCTTATCGACGCTCGGCGCCCACTCGTTCGTTTCGTGCGGGCTCAGCAGCGTGACGTCGCTTCCGTCCGGATTCATCGAATGAAGCGTATAGCTCGGGCAGGGCCGCGCGTGACATCGGCCGTAACCCCCGCGCCGCTCGGAGATAAAGACGACCCGTCCGTTCGGAAGCAGGCACGGATCGATATCGTCGTAAGGGCCGTCGGTGAGCTGAACGAGATGCGAGCCGTCGACGTTCACGCGGAAAATATGATAGCTGTTGTTTTCGTCCCAGACGTACGCGTGGCGCGGCGATTTCGTATCGGCCGCCGCAAAGTAAATCTGCTTGCCGTCGTACGTTAGATGAGGCGCAAGAAAGCCCCACGTCGAGTCGAGCTTCGTTCCCTTGAGCCGCCCGTTCTCGACGGTCGAATTTTCGAGCACGTTCACAAGTTCGGGCTTGTCGCTGAACGCGTTCTTCAAAATGAACAGCCCGCCGCCGGAAGTCGCGTTGAAGCCGAAGAACTGATCGACCATGTGATTGCCAACCAATTCGCAGCCGGGCTCGTTCGGGCAGTAGTCGCGCTTAATGAACACGACGTCGGCAAACGTCAGCAGCGGATTCTTCAGCGCGATCGCGCGCCGAAGTTTCAGCGCCTCGTCGAAGAGCGCCAGCCGCGCCGCCGCGATTTCCGGAGTATCGGCGTTCTCTTTCGTAACGCCCTGAGACGCCGCGTCGTAACGCGCCAAAAACGCCGTCCAGTCGGCCTCGGCCTGATCCAGCTCGCCTTCCTCGCAGGTCGATTTCAGCTCGTCCAGAAGGGCGGTCGTGCGGCGAACGACGATATCGAGCGGATCCCGGTCCGTCTCCAAAAGGGTCGCCTGTTCGTTGCGCGCCGTCTGCGCGACGTTCGGACGCATGCCCTCGGCAAGCTGCTGTTTGAGCGAGAAGTATTCGCGCGCGGACTCCGCCTGAAGATCGGGCGCGGCCTCGGATCCTTGAACGCAAACCGCGAACGCCGTGAGCGCGATCGCCGCGAACGCCGAGAAAATACGCTGTGTGTTCGTCATTTCTTTGACCCCGTTAGTACTGACGTGAAAGTCCCCCGCGCGGCGGCAAACGCCGACGGCCGGTTTATCCAAAATATACCAGCCCGAAACGCCGGCGTCAAACTATCCGATCAAGAGACGCCAACAGAAAAAGAAAAACTTGCTTTCCGCCGTCGGACGGTTTACAAAGGCGCCGTTTGCCTCGGCCGCGTTTTTCAGGAACCCGACGGTTCATCTCACCAGTCGGTCCACTCGACTTCCGACTCGACTTGCAGGAATTCCTTACCGTCCCAAATAGGAGCCGCAAGAAAGGCGTCCGCGCATTCCTTCATGGTCGGCGCGTCATACTCCCAGACATAACCGGAAAATGGCTCGATATTTACGTTGTCAAGAACCAGCCTCGCTTTGCCGTCTTTATACCAGCCTTCGATAAAGAATTTCTGTCCGCGAAAAATAAAGAGCAGTTCCTGACCGTAGTAAAGAAGATCCAAAAACTCCTTGATATCGCCATTTTTCATAACGGAACTCCTTTGAGATATTTTTTTGAACGCGCCGCCGCGCCAGACCGGCGTGCCCGCCAAAAGCGCGCGCGTCTCTCCGATTTTTCCCCGCCTTTCTTCGCGCGTGCGCGCGTAAATTGTTGACGCCCGGTTTTCGGCGCGGTAAAATACATAAGCTGATTGTGCTTTTAAGCATTTTATCATATTTTCAGAAAACTGGCGTTAGGATTCTCGAAACTTTCGAGGCAAAAAGGGACGTCAACCATGGATTTCCTAGAAATACTTGCCGGGCTCGCGTGCGTCGCCGCGCCCCTCTGGCTTCTGCTGGTCTATTGGCCCCTCTCCGTCACGTCGCGCCGCCAAACGGACGAAGCGCTCACGAAGGCGCGCGCCGAATGGCGTCAGGAGATGTTTGCGCTCCGCCGCGAATTTGAGGCGAAATTGGAAGCCGAACGCAAGCGCGGCGCGTTCATGGGCGCGCAAGCCGCCGAGCAGACGGCCGAACAGCCCTCCGCGCAAGCGTCGGCCGTGCCGCCCGACGTCCAAACGGCGCCGGAGCCCGACGTCCCCGCCCCGACGCCTGAACCGGAAATCACGCCGACGCCCGCGCAGGAGCCGGTCCCCGAGCCCGAACGGCCCCAGTTCCTCACCGCGCTCCCGCTCGAACTCAAGTCGGAAAAGACGCAGGAGCCGGAAATCGAGCTTATCAGCGAACCGGAGCCGACGCCCCAGCCTATCGCCGAGCCCGCGCCGGAACAGGCCGCGGAAACGGCTCAATTCCAAGCGCCCAAGCCGCTTATCCCGCCGCAGGCCGCCGCGAAGCCGGAACAGGCTTCGAACGCTCCGAAAACGCGCGTTCCCTCGTTCGAGGAAAAATATCTCAAGCACGAAGCCAAGCAGGAACGCGGCAAATTGGCGCTCGACTCGCTCGAACAGGTCGTCGGACGCAAGATTCTCAGCTGGGTCGGAGTCGCGCTCTTTGTCCTTGCGGGCGCGTTCTTCGTGCAGCTCGCCGTCTCGAAAGGCTGGCTCAATCCGCAATGCCGTCTCGGAATCCTCGCGGCGGCGGGCCTGGCGTTCCTGGCGTTCGGCTGGCGCGTCTTTAAACACGGCTCCAAACGGTTCTCGGAAGTCCTCAACAGCGCGGGCACAATTACGTTCATAATCGCGGGCTACTACGCGTACGTCGCGGAAGTCGTTCCGTGGGACGTCTCGGCGTTCATTATGGTCGCGGCCGTCTTCTTTGGGTTCCTCCTTGCGGGGCTCTACCGGAGCGCGACGCTTGGATTTGTCGTCTCGCTCGGCGGGCTCGCCGTCCCGTTCCTGATCTCAGAGGACGCCGGACCCGGCGCGCTCGCGATCTATCTCGACGCCTTCTTCTGCGCCGCGATCGCGCTCACGAACTGGCTCAAACGCTCGCGCGTCGCCGTCGCGCCGTGGGCCGGCGCCTTTACCCTCATGGCGATTAAAGCCGCGTCTGCGGCCGCGCCCGCGGAGCAGGTCGACTCGTTCGTGCCCGTCGTCGGATTTTTCGCCGTCTTCTTCCTCATCGATCTGGTCGATCTGGGCGCGCTCGTACTCAAACGGACGCGCGACCCCGGCGTGCCCGATCTTGTCCGCGCATGCGTTACCCCGCTCCTGTGCTTCGCGGCCTTCTGGAAAATATGCGGCGACTACGACGGATGCTATATCGGGCAGGATCTGGCGAGCGACTGGTTCGACAAATACTCCGGATATCTCGCGTTCGCGCTCGCCGCGGTCTACGGCGCGCTCGCGTTCGCGGCCGCTAAGAAACTCAGCGCCGCGGGAACCGCCGAACGCGCCGACGTCTGGCTCGCAGAACGCGACGCGCGCAATACGGAACGGTTCTTCGATCTGCGCGAACTCTTCCTGATCGTTCTGTTCGCGTTCGTCGCCGTCGGCGTCGTTAAGACGTTCTCCGACTCGTTCGCGTCGTCCGGATTCCTCGCCCTGTCGACCGGCCTGCTCATACTCGCGGCGCGGAAAATCGCCGCGTTCAAACTCCCGGAATTCGTCGCCGGAATCGAGAGCGAGGGAACGCGCGAACGCGTAACGCGGTCCTTCACGCGCGCGTCCGTCTTCGCGACGTCGACGCTCGCGGGCTGGGCGGCGGTCTATTTCGCGATCGGCGCGGGCCTGCTCCTCGTTCACAATCTCTATCGGCGTCTGTACCCCGTCGGGGAATTCCTCGAACTCGTCGACGGCAAGTTCGCCGACGTATTCGCCGTTCCCTTCTTCCACGCGTCTGCGTTCCCGACGACGCTCGGCGCCTTTATCGCGCTTGCGGGCCTGATCGCGGCCGCGAAATTAGACGCCGTTCGCAAAGATCCGGTCCCGCGGCCGGGCGCGAACGAATTCTTCCGAACCGTACTTGCGCTCGCGCGCTTTATGGCGCTCGCGTCCGGGGTCGTGGGCGGATTCGCGCTCCTGCAGCTCACGGCGTCGGAACTCTACTCGTACGCGTCGGCGCGCGCCCTGACTGCGGAAATCGCGCGTCCGGGGCTCGTCGGACGGCTCGCCGTCGTCCTTTCGTGGCTGCTCGCGGCCGCCGCCCTCTTTACGTTCGGCGCGCTGCGCAAAAAGAACGGGTTCATTTTCGGCGGCTGTCTCGTACTCCTGGTCGCCGTCGTGAAACTCGGATTCGTCGACCTGCCCGGACATCCGCTCTTCTCGTCGCGCAACGTTCCGCCCCTCCTGCTCGATCCGCGCGACGTCGGCGACTCTATGTGCCAGCATATCGGCTCGATTCCCTCGGAAGCCGCCCTTCCGCTCTGGAACCTCTATTCGATTCCGTTCGCCGTCGCGGCCGCGCTCGCGATCGCGTTCGGCGTCTGGCTCCGGCGCGCCAATCGCGGACAGGAAACAGACGCGGCCAAACGGGACGCGCTCTCCGGCATGACGCTCGGGCTCTTCGGCGCGGCGTTCCTCCTGGCGATCGCGTCGCTCGACCTGTCGCAGTGGTTCGTCTTCCGGACCGACCGGTTCCCGCATCCGTGGTTCTACGCGCATCACGCGCTCTGGATTCTCTGGCTCGTCTACGCGGCGCTCGCGTGGACGGTCGGGCGGCTCGCGAAGTCGGCCCCGATTCGCTGGTTCGCTTATTTCATTCTGACGATTGAACTTCCGTATATCTTTACGGGCGAATTCCTCAACGGGGAATGGCGCGTCGACTATAAGACGGTCGATTCCCTGCTGAACGTCTACGCGCTCCCCGCCGCGGCGTACTTCGTCGCGCTTCTGGCGCTCCGGCCGCTCGTCGCGCGCGTTCCGAACGTCGGCAAGAACGAGAGCTTCCTGGGCGCCGTGTCGGGAATCGTCGGCCTGCTTGGGATTCTCGTTCTCCTCTCGTTCGAGACGTACCGCTACTTTACCGGCAAGACGTGGTTCGGGCCGGGCGACTGGACGCGGCTCTTCGGCCTGACCGTCCTGTGGGGAATCGGCGCGTTCCTCTTCGCCGTCCTCGGGCGCAACGTCAAGACGAAAGGGGCGACGCTCCTGTGCGACCTGCTCTCGGCGTGCTTCCTCGTACTCCTACTGGGCAAGTTCTTCCTATTCGACTCGACGAAGATCGACGTCTTCCGCGGAGAGCTGCCCTTCTTCCATACGTACGGCGCCTCCATGCTCTTTATCTGCGGAACGTTCGCCGCGATCGCGTACTACTACCGGCGAATCGCCGACGGCGTCGCGCATGGGAACAATACCGACCCGCAAGATCTGGAAATGGCGCGCTTTAAGCGCAACTTAGCGCTCGGGCTCTCGATCGTCGCGATCGGCCAGGTCTGGCTCGGATCCTCGATCGACGTCTGGAACAGCGCGCGCTTCTTCCCGGTCAAGGGCGCGATCGAGACGAACTTCCTCGCGCAGGCGGCGCTCTCCGTACTGTGGTCCGTCTTCGCGGCCGGGCTCCTCTTCTTCGGATTCCGGCTCAAAAAGAGCTGGCTGCGCTGGTCCGCGCTCGGACTATTCGGCCTAACGACCGTTAAGGCGCTCACGGTCGATATGTCGTACCTTCCGTCCGGATACCGCGTCGTCGCCATCTTCGTACTCGCCGTCGCCGTTATGCTCGCCTCCGCCGCATACTGGAAAAGAGCTAAGTAACGCGCGGCCAACGCTCGCGGCAGACGGCGCGCGCGCAAATACTGCTCTTGTCAAAAACGGCGTATTTGCTACAATAAAAGGACGCTTTTGGGAGTCGGTTCAAAGAGCGCGGGATTGTGCGAACGTGAGACGTTCCGCCCGGCGCCGATAAGCCGATCGAATAGGGTTACGAGCAATGCTTGATCGCAAGTTCATTTTGGAAAACGTCGACGCGGTAAAAGAAAACTGCAAAAACCGAAACGTCGTCGCCGACGTGGATCGCTTTGTCGAGCTGGAGACGCTCCGGCGCGAAAAACAGAAGGAAATCGAAGCGCTGAACCAGCAGTCGAACGCCGTCTCTAAGTCGATCGGGCAATGCAAGACCCCGGAAGAACGCGAGCAGCGAAAGGAAGAGGGGCGCGCCCTGCGCGAGAAGATCGCCGATATTCAGGCGGCCCTCAACGAGATCGAAACCGAGCTCGATAAGATTCAGCGCGGCATTCCGAATATGGCGCACCCGGACTCCCCGATCGGAAAAGACGACACGTGCAACTGCGTCGTCGGATACGGCAAGACGCCGGTCCCGATCTGGTCCGAAGGATTCAAGCCGCTCGACCACGTCGAGCTCGGCGAAAAGCTTGATCTCATCGACTTCGAGGGCGGCGCGCGCGTCGCCGGCGCGGGGTTCTACTTCCTCAAAAATGAAGCTGTTCTTCTTGAACTGGCGCTCGAGCAGTTCGCGATCGGCAAGCTCATTAAGGCGGGCTTTACCCCAATGCTCACGCCCGACCTGGCGAAGAACGACGTCCTTCAGTGCACGGGCTACATTCCTCGCGGCAACGAATCGCAGATCTATTCGATCGAAAATTCCGATCTGAGCCTCATCGCGACGGCGGAAATTACGCTCGGCGGCCTTCTCGCGAATCAGACGGTCGACGCCGAAGAGCTCCCGATGCGTCTTTGCGGCGTGAGCCACTGCTTCCGTACCGAAGCGGGCGCGGCCGGTCGCGCTTCCCGCGGGCTCTATCGCGTCCATCAGTTCTCGAAGGTCGAAATGTTCATTTTCTGCCTGCCCGACCAGAGCGAAGCGTTTCATCAGGAGCTGCTCTCGATCGAGCGCGATATCTTCGACACGCTCGAAATCCCGTACCGCGTCGTCGACACCGCGACCGGCGACCTTGGCGGTCCCGCGTACAGAAAATACGATATCGAAGCGTGGATGCCCGGCAGAGGGGAATACGGCGAAGTTACGAGCACCTCGAACTGCACCGACTATCAGGCGCGTCGGCTTAACGCGCGATATAAGGTCAAGGGCGAAAAAGGAACAAACTTCGTTCACACGCTCAACGGAACCGCCGTCGCGATCAGCCGCGCGCTCCTGTCCGTGCTCGAAATGGGGCAGCAGGAAGACGGAACGGTCGTCGTGCCGAAAGCGCTTCGTCCGTACGTCGATTTCGAGACGATTCAACCGAAAAAATAGGCCGCGGCGCGCCAAGAGCGGCCAAACGGCCGCGTGAGGGAGTAAGAAAGTATGTTCGACTTATTGTCGGCGCCCCTCGTCGGGCTTCTGTCGTTCGCGCAGATCTGGCTGGCGATTCCGCTTGCGGTCGCCTTTTCGCTCGTCTACGCGGGCACAAGAGCGGAGCGCCCCAGGGAGATATTTCAGCGGGCCGCGCGCGTGGCGTTCTGGCTCTTCTTCTTCCTGATTTTAATCGCCGTTATTTTGTACTTTGCCGTTTAACGCGACCGCGGGTTCGGCGCGGCTCGTTCCCGCGACGCCGCGTCTCACCCGGCGCCAAGGCGGCGTCTCAATCTACAAGGAGGACGCCATGAGCGCGTCGGGCGGTTTTTCTCGTCGAATGATAACGCGCGTCTTAAAGACGCTCGGTTCTCTCTGGCTCGCCGCCGGAATTATGACGGTTCTCGCCGTCGCCATGGGCTGGGCGACCTTTCTCGAACGTGAAATGGGCACGCCCGCGGCGCAGTATATCGTCTACGCGTCCGGATGGTTCTATTGCCTCATTGGCGTTCTCGCGGCGAATATTTTCGTCGCCGCTCTTTTGCGCGTTCCCGCCCTCTTCTACCGCGCCGAGCCGGTCCCGACAGACGGTCAGGCGCCCGCGCCGCGCGGAAAGATCCGCGTGAATAAGCGGCTTATCCCGTTCTTTCTCGCGCACTTAGGCGTTCTTTTACTCATTTTCGGCTGTCTCGCGACGGCGCGCTTCTCGACGAAAGCGCGCGCGACGGTCTCCGAGACGTCCGCGACGGAAACGGCGGTCGCGACCGACGCGCGCGTCTTTCAGATCGAACTCTCCGGCGCGGACGGCGAGTCGCGCAAGCTCGAAATTCCCTTCTCCGGCGGTCCGCTCAACTGGCGCGACTTTGAGTCCGCGAAGAACTGGAACGACGACGTCGCCAAGCCCCTGCTCGACCTCAAGCCGGAAAACAACTTCTTTCAGAAAATGGCGAAAGGCGCCTCGAAAGTCAGTCAGAAGCTCGCGTACCGGTGCGCGAAACTCGCGCGCGCGGCCAAGCCGGGCGTCCTCTACGACGCCGACGGCCTTAAATTAGAGGTCCTCGATTACGCGACCATGGCCGATCTCGCGCCCGTGCGGCCCCTCAAAGCGACGCTGCGCGTTCGGCAGGAGGACGGCTCGACCAAGGAGGAAAACGCGGAACTCTCCTTCGCGTTCGACATGTCGGGCGCGGGCGATCCCCTCGCGACGTCCCGGCGCGGTCAGCGCGCGACGCTCCCGAACGGGACCCGGCTCGTCTATATGATCGCCGACTCCAGTCAGGATATGGCGGCGTTCCTCGCGGAGACGCCCAATAAGCGCGAAGACGCCCCGCCGGAGCCGCTGCAGACGCAGTCGGTCGAACGCGGAAACGACTATCTAATCCTCGTAATCGACGGAGTCCGCTATCAGAAGAACGTCGCGGATCTGGCGCTCCTGTCGCGGTACGGCGCGCTCGACGACCAGCTCGAAACGTTCGAATTTCAGCGCGAAGAGGTCGCGCGCCGGCTCAAGCTCGAAGAGGAGCGAACCGACGTCGAGCCGGAAAACAGAGACGGCGCGAAACCGCTCGCGACGGTCACGCGAGAGTCTATTGAGCTTAACGCGCAAGAATTACAGAAGTTAAGCGAGAAATTAACGACGCTTGCCGACGCCGCGACCGACGCGAAAGCGAATCCGGACGCCTCCAAAGAATTCTCCGACGCGCGCCGTGAGTTCTCGCGCAAGCGAATCGAGAATTATCTCGCGACGACGTGGTCCCAGCTCGAAACGACGGTCGAGACGTCGAAAGAATTCCGGGAAACCCTGCAAAAGATGCAGGAGCAGAACGATCTGAGAATAGCCGACGTCAAAGTCCTCCAGACGGCGACGAAACTCGGCGATTCCGGCTGGACGGTCGATATGTTCGAGACGTCCCCGACTATGGCGCCGAACGTCGAGGAGCTTTACGGCTGGTCCGCGTCGGTCCGGCTCCGCTCTCCGCAGGGCGAAACGTGCGACCTCGCGCTCTTCTCTGAGCTCTTTGAACGGAACAGATATCCGGAAGACGGTCGCGTCTTCGGAGCGCTCTGGGTCGAAAGGCCCGCAGGGGACGACAACGAGTTCGGGCGGCCGTGGAACGCGAATCTCGGCAAACCGAAGCTCGAACTCATGCAGAGCCTCGAAGGCAAACTTGCGTGGCGCTGCAGCGACGGCAAAAACAACGTGGCGTCGGGCTTCTGCAGCGTTAAGGCGGACGACGCGACGGTCGGAGCGTCCGAGACGGAGCCGGTTCTTATACCCACAGGCGAAGGAACGCCCGCGGTCGGCGATATCGAGTCGTTCACACTGACGGAATTCCAGCTCCAAGACGAGATCGGCGCGCGCGTTACGCCAACGCCGTTCGTTAAAGATCAGGCGAACGAATTCTACGGGAAAGTCAAAATCCGCGTTACGCTCGACGACGCGGTCGAGACGTTCCAGCTCCGCTCGCTCCCCCTCGAGAGCGTCGACGAAAGCCAGCGCGCGTACTTCGATCGGCGAATCGTTTCGAGCAAGCGCGCCGCGACGGTCCGGCTGACCGACCGCTTAATCGATTTAGGGGCCGCGCTTTACGTCAAGAAATTTTCCGCGGTCTACGAGCCCGGCTCCTCGACCGCCGCGTCCTTCTCGAGCCTGACGCGCATTCTCCCGAAAGGACTCACGCGCGACGAACAGCGCAAAGCGGCCCTCAACGAGCCCGAAAAGGACGTCTTAATTCAGATGAACCGGCCCGGAACGCTCCGCGTCGAAGGAGCCCGCAAGGTATACTGGGCGTATCAGGATTCCTTCCGCGGCCCGTTCAAGCCGGGCGATAAGGAATTCGACTCCGTCGTCGAAGGAAAGCTCGTGCCCGGCGAAACCAAGCCGCGCGAGGCGGTCTATCAGACGGTCATTACCCTCAACGACGACCCCGGCCGCGGCATGAAGTATCTCGGATGCCTCCTGACCGTCGCCGGAACCGCCCTGCTCGTCTATCGCCGCAGAAAGGGCGGACGCGCCGGCAAACCGCAGAATTCGCAAGGAACGCCCGATATGCCCGCCAACGCTCCCAACGCCAAGACGACCGCCGCCGTTACGGCGTTTCTCGCCGCGGCCTCCCTTCTCGCTCTCTTTACGGCAAGCGCAAACGCCGACGAAGTCATACCGCCCGAAGAAACAGCCGCCGCGAAAGCGAACTCGGCGCCGGCGGCGAACGGCCGGCTCGACTGGTCGAGCTGGCGCCTCATGCCCGTCTACGACGGCGGACGCCGGCAGCCGCTCAATACGTTCGCGGAGATTCTGGTCCGCGATACGACCGGCTCGAACGCGCCGACCGTCGTTCTGCCCGACGAAGTTCTTGAGAAACTCGAAAGCGGAAAGCCGCTTAACTTCCCGTCGTTAGAAGAGTTCCTAAAAGACGTCGAAAAGACGGGCGAACCTCCGAAAGAGGGCGAAGATCCCGCCGCGAAACGCGCCGAACGCGAAAAGTGGTACAACGAAGTCGCCGGTCAGGCGGTCGCGCGGCAGGAAGAGACGGCGCGGCGGCTCCGACAGGTCTTCCCGAACGGAAAGCGGAAATTCGGCGCGGCCGAGCTGCTCTTCTCGTGGATCGTCGAGCCGGAACTCTGGGAATACGTGCCCTTTATCGCCGACCCGAAAGGCGCCGTCGGACGCGACGTACTCGCCAAAAGCGCCGAAGAATGCGCGCGCGCTGGCTGTCGGCTCGCGCCCGCCGACTTCGACGCGCTCGATCCGGACGGCAAACTGCGCGTCGATTCCTATCGCGCGAAAGCGCGCGCCGACGCCTCGAAGGCCAAGACGGTCAAAGCGCTCGATAAATTCGAGGATCGGCTCTCCGCGTATCGGTCCGTAACGTTCATACCGACGCAGTCGACGTCGACCCGGCCCCTCTTCTACCTCAATCGGATTCTCTACGGCGACTCGACCATGGGCATGCCGGCGTTCCATCAGGGAACGCAGAGCGCGCTCACGAAACTCGAGTCCGCCGCGGGCGACGCCGAACGCCTGATCGCGCGCGAAAAACGCGCGCTGCGCAAGTCGTCTCCGTTCAACGATAAAGATTATATCCTCCGCCGCAAGACGCCGCTCGCCGGAGAAGACAAGAGCCGCGAAACGCTCATGCTCGCGCGCCAGATCGCCATGCTCCAGCAGCTCTATCAGCGGTATCCGATCGCGTCGTCGGGCATACTCTTTGAGAAGCTGCTCGTCTCGCTAACCGACGCGCTCGACGAACTCAAAGCGCACCGGGACGAAACGGTCGCCAAAGAGCTCTTCTCGGTCGCGTACCGGCAGGCGGTTCAGCGCTGCGTGTCCGCGCTCGAGAGCGTCGTCGACGATCTCGAACTGGCGTATCTCGCGTCGACCGCGGAGCCGCCCAAGACGCTCGCGATCCTTCCGATCGTCCGCGCAA
>CAMNJU010000065.1 GCA_946541595.1 uncultured Planctomycetales bacterium | reverse complement strand
CGTGAACGAGCGGATCGTACTGTCCGGTCTTCGCGAGCGCTTCCTGAAATTTTCTGGCCGCCGTCTCGGAAATCGGCTTATTATCCCAGCGGTTGCTGTTGCCCGAGAAGATCTGGACGCAGTCGTAACCCATTGCCGCCGCGTCGTAAACGGCCGCGTCAAATCCTGCCGAAATCGATTGATGAACGCCAAAATAAGGCATAAAGTCCGCCTTTCTATATACGTCCGCGCCGAAGCGCGAAAAATAACTAAGGTTCTGTTCGTAATTTGCAGACGACGAGATTAGGCCGATTAAAAATGCGCGTGGGAACGACGCTTGCGCCCAATCCGCGCGAGACGATTTCCGTCGTTCCGTCGAGGTCGTACCGTCCGCACGTATACTTCGGGAAGAATCCCTGATCCGGCGCGTAAAGTCCGTTCGGGAGCAGGCCGGGACAGCGGAACTGACCGCCGTGCGCGTGCCCGGTCAGCGCCAAATCGATTCCATATCGCGCGTATTTGGCCAAAAATTCCGGCCGATGCGTGAGGAGCGCGCAGAACTGATTTCTGTCGACTGGAACCTCTTTGAGGAGATCCTCCATAATCTCTTTATTGAGACGGTATTGCTTAATGCGCGGGATCATGGTGGAGTAAGTCGTTTCCGGATCGCATATTCCCGCAAGGAGGATAGAATTGGGCGTCGGGGTATGTTCCGTTCCCCGTTCAAACGGCTCGAACTTTAGTTTGCCGTCTTCTCCGCGTATTATTTCAACTTGCCGGTTGTCAAGCAGATATGCGCCGCCCTCTTCAATCGCGTCGAGAACCTTTGCCTGAAACGAATCAATGAACGCGCCTTCGTGATTGCCGGTAACGTAGAAGACGGGCGCGATTTCCGCCAGCCGCGAAATAACCTCTTTGGCGCGTTCGGGTTTCGGATCGCGTTCGTCGATGAGATCGCCCGTTACGGCAATAAGATCCGGCTTCTCCTTACGGACCTTCGCCATGAGTTTGGAATCGTTTCGGCCAAAACGTTTGCCGTGCAGATCGGATATTTGAACGACCGTCGTTCCGTCGAGCGCTAGCGGAATACGTCTGTCAAACCGTTCGAAACGCGTAACGTCTAGAACGTTGTTTTCCCAGTAGAAAAGAAAGTAGGCGAACGACAGCGCGCCACAGAGCCATTCGATGGCGACGCGTTTTTTCGATCGAATCTTTTTCGAGATGTTGGGAGAGGTCTTGCGGAACGGTTTGAACATTATCTGAACGTCTTATAACGGCTGCAGGTTTACTTTTTTCGCCAAAAGGCGTCTTCCGAAACGCCGAGCTTAACGCGGGTTGCGTCGACGTCGGCGCGAAATCGCAGCGCGTCGACCGGATAGCCCGCCGTCGGCGCGAGCTCGGGCCCAACGGCGTCGCGCCAGTATCCGTTGAACGCCTTCATGGACAGCTCGCGGAGATATTTTGCGCAGATTGACGCGAGCGCGGTCGGCGCGTTCGATTCACCCTTGGCGGTAAAGTGAAATTCCAATTTGACAGGCGCTTGGAACGCGAGCGCGGTTCCGGTTCGATCTTTTCCGGCTTCCGCGACGAGGCGGTAGACGCTCGCCTCTCTCGATTCCTTCAGGACGCGCAATTCGGCGTCGGGAAACCTTTCGGCGAGCATAGGGGCGTATCGGTCGCGCCCGCCAAGTTTGTCGCACAGAACGACGTAGACGGGCTCTTTCTCCGCGCCGCGCGTTCGCGCGACCGTTTCGACGGCGGTCGACGCGGTAACGTTGGCGATGAGATCGCTTTTGAGCCCCAGCCGGTCGACGAGCGCGTTAAATTCGCCGGGCTGAACACGGCGCGCCGAAATATCGACCAGATCGATCTTTTCCGCGTCAAGGAGCTTTCTGATTTGCGGGAGCGCTTCGAGCAAACAGTCCGCCGCGCCCGTTTTGGGATCAAGGGGCAGGGTAACGTCGAAGCCATTTTCCCACGGGGGCGCCAGGTCGTCTTCCGATTCGCGCGCGACGCTTTGCAAAACGGAGCGGAACGACGCGCCGTTTAAGGCGTTAGCGTCGATAAGCGCGGCGGCGAGCCAAAAGGAGCGCTCCAGAGCGGCGAGCGATTTGGAAGCGCCGTAGAGCTTCTTCGAATCGACGAGAGGGAAGAGCCCTTTTCTGTCGGCAATGGGAGCGAGTCCGGCGTTCAGGCGTTCGATAAGGCGCCGCGTCGCGTCGGGGTCGGACGCGTCTCGGCGCGTTTCCAGATCAAAGAGGGTCGGGCCGGTCGGCGCGCTCTTTTTCTTCTTTGTTTTAACCTGCTTTGCGTCCGCGTTCTGGGGCGAATCTCCAAATGCGAGAAAGCCGTCTCCGAACGGCGCGTCCGTTTCAATTTGCCAGCAGGACGCGCCGACGACCAGCGGCCCGAGATTGGGGCCGTAACCGGCCTCGTCCGTTCCGACGACGAATACTTTTTGCCGTGCAGTCACCGTCTATTTCTCCGCCCAGAGTTCGCCTGATCTTTGCGCTAAATCGAGCGCGAACGCGGAGAGCGCGACGTTGTGCACGCGCACGATCTGCACGCCCTTTCTCGCGAGCGCGACGGTCGTCGCCGCCGTTGCGAAATCGCGCGTGCGACGGGCGTCGGGATCGACGTCGGCGTCGGCCTCTAACCCGCGCGACTGATTGAAGCGCCGCGCAGTCTCCGCCAGAAACCTTTTGCGCGAGTCTCCGACGAGCGTTATCCCGCCGAGTTCGCGGAGTTTATCGACGTTTCTAAGAAGCTCCCAGTTCTGTTCGAACGTCTTGCCGAATCCGAGTCCGGGATCGAACGCGATTTTTTCGAGCGGCACGCCCGCGTCGAGAAAACGGTCGCGCCGCCGCGCTAAAAACGCGCAAACTTCGTTAGTTACGCCCTGGGGATAGGCCGGCGTTCCCTCTTGCATCGTCTGCGGCGTTCCGCGCATGTGCATGAGTACGACCGCCGCGTTATGCCTGCGCGCGACTTCGGCGACCTCCTCCGGAAACCCCTCTTCGTCTTCCGCGGCAAACCGTTTTTGGGAACTGATATACCGCCCGGCCGCGACGTCGTTAATGATCTCGGCGCCGGCTTCGAGCGCCGCGTCGGCGACGGCCGCGCGGTATGTGTCTACAGAAATGGGAACGTCGACCGCGCGTTTGAGCGCCGCAATAGCGGGCGCAACCCGGCGCAGCTCTTCCGCTTCGTCGACCGGAGCGCTTCCGGGCCGCGTCGATTCCCCTCCGACGTCGAGGATTCCGGCGCCGTCGCGCACGAGCTTTCGCGCCGCGTCGGCGAGCGCGTCAAGGTCGACGTCGAACCGAGACGACGCTTTCGCGAAACGGCCGCCGTCGGAAAAACTGTCGGGCGTTACGTTTAAGATTCCCATGAGAACGGTTCGTTCGAAGCGAACCGTTCTTGTTTTGAGCGTCCACGTTTTGATCACAGGTTCTTCTCGCGAATCATGAGTCTTACGCCGCCCTGCTGCGTGGCGATCCAAAAGACGCCAGGCTCCTGCTCGAAGAGAATCGAATACGCGATCCAAATCTTTTCGTTGTCGGTAGACGCGAGAACGACAGGTTCGGTCCACGTTTCGCCTTCGTCGGACGAGAACGCGATCGAGAGCTTGTTGCGGCGCCGAATCCAGCTGTAGCTAAGATCTTCTACGACCCAGTCTTTCGGATCGGGATCGTAGTTGAACGCGGGGAATTTTTCGTCGCGGTTCCAGACGAGCGCCCAACGTCCGTCGGAGAGGACCGCCAACTCGCCGAACGAGTTGTTGTTTTCAATTCCGGTCGATTCGGGCTTCGACCACGTTTCGCCGCCGTCCTTCGAGATTGAACGGTAGAACGTTCCCTTGGTCGTGCGGATGAGCATGTAGACGGAACCGTCTTTCTTTTCAACGAGTTTCGGCTCCATGGCGCCGTCGTGATCGTTTGTTTTTGAGCCTTCCATTGTAATCGTCTGGGTTTTCGTCCACGATTTGCCGTTATCGTCGGAATAGTAAACCGGAATCACATGGTTCCACGGCTGGAGCGCCATCGCCGCAAGGACGATTCTGCCCGACTTGAGCGTAACCATAGCGCGCAGCGCGCCGACCCAATCCCGTTGAAGCGGAAGAGGTTCCGACCACGTGCGGCCGTTGTCGGCGCTTCGGATAATATAGACGGGAATCTCCCAATCGGAAATACTTCCTTCGTTCCACTTGCCCTGTTTGAGTTCTTTGCCGTTGTCAAAGGCGACCACTAGCGAATCGTCTTTGGCGCGAACGATCGAGAAATCGAGAATCTGATACTTTTCAGGATCGAGCGCGCGCGCGGATTCCCACGTTTTGCCCTCGTCGACGCTCCAACGCGCCTCTGTTCCCGAGACGGTAACGATCGAATTGTCGGCGGCGCGAACAAACGGCCCGGGCGTCGGACTGGGAAAAGGTTCCGCATTCTTGTGAAGCGAGATCGACGGATCCATAGCCAACGCGGCCGACGCGGTCAAGAGCGCCAGAGCGCACAGCAGCGAAGTTAGTTTTTTCATAATAAGATTCCCATGTTGCTTAAATATAACGGTTACGCGAGCGCCTTCTTAATATCGGGCGCGTATTTCTTTATCCGCCGGACGGCGTCGGCGATCGCGTCCATATTTTCTTTGGGCGCCAAGAGTTGATACTGGAAGAGCCAGACGGCCTCTTGCGACAGTTTATGGAAGTTCGGAAGCGACGTCGCTTCTTCCCACGCGTCGAGCCGTTCTTTGGAATAGACGCGCCGGCCCGCGCGCGTGTCGAGCGACTTGCGAACGTAGCCCGTCCAGTCGCAGCTTTGGTATCCCGCGTAGCACGGAACGCCGTCCTCGAGAAGCGCTTGAATCAGGCCGTCGCGAGAAAGGCCGAATTCCTCTTCGTCGATTCGGAACATGTACAGATGCCACGCGCTCCGGCCTCCGCCGTAGATTCGCTGAGGATAGACGCCGGGAATATCGCGCAGCAGGGACGACAGATAGAGCGCGTTTTCGTTGCGAACGTCCGCTTGCGCGGCGATATGAGGAAGCTGCGCCGAGAGAATCGCGCCTTGGAACCCCGTCATGCGGTAGTTGGAGGCGCGCACGGGCCGGTATTCGTCGAGCGATCTTCCCGAATGCGGCAGGAACCCGTGCGTGTGCGCGTCGAGGACTTTGTACGCGAGGAACTCGTCGTCGGTCAAAACGACGCCCCCTTCGCCTCCGCAGAGATTCTTGCTGATCTGCATACTGAAACATCCGAGCGAACCGAGCGTTCCGAGCTTTCTCCCTTTCCACTCGCCCATGACCGCCTGACAGGCGTCCTCGATTACCGGAATATCGCGTTTCTTGCCGAGTTCGAGAAACGCGTCCATATCGGCGGGCGCGCCTCCGATATGGACGGGCAGGAGCGCCTGCGTGTTTTCGTTTATGCGTTTTTCCGCTTCCGACGCGTCGAGTTGGAACGTTTCCGCGTCGACGTCGGCAAAGACGGGCAGCGCGTAGCTTTCGAGAATGCAGTTTACGGAAGCGACGTAAGTATACGGCGTTACGATTACTTCGTCGCCGGGTCCGACGTCGAGCGCCGAGAGCGCCGTCTGAAGCGCGGTCGTGCCGGAGCTTACCGCCAAGCCGAACTTTGAGCCGAGCAGTTTCGCGAACTCGTTTTCAAAGACGACCGTAGGGCTCGATTCGTCCCCGCGGTTCCATTGGCGCGATTCGAAGACTTCGGTCAAACGTTCGACTTCTCCTCCCACGAACGTCGGCCAGAGAGGACCGGCGTCGTACTTGAGCTTGTCGCCCCCCAAAATCGCCGGCTTGGCGTTAAGATCGACCGCTCCGTAGATCGGCGAAAAAGCGTCGAGCGCCGTAGCCGCCGCAAGAGACGCGCCGGCGGCGAGAAATTCACGCCGGTTCTGCTTGCTGTTCATCGAGTTGCCTCCTTAATACGTCAAGACCGCGCGAACGCCGGACGGCAGACTCCGTCCGACGCAGGCGCGGTTTATCGCGGGACGCGCGCTGAGGTTACGCGCGTTTATTTCTCCGTCGAAACAACGACCGGGCCGAGAAGACCGGACTTCTTAAGCGGAGACTGAGGCGTGTAGGTATTGACGGGGCACCACGTTTTGCGTTCGGCTTCCGGCAGCGCGGAATCGCCGATAAGGCGGTTGACCCAGCAGTTGACGACCTCGATTTCAAGCGAGTTTTCGCCCGCTTTGACCGCGTCGGTTACGTCGAGACGGTAAGGCGCGGTCCACACGCCGCCGACCTCTTTGCCGTTGACCTTCGCTTTGGCCATTTCGCACACTTCGCCGAACGAAAGGTAGACCTTGCCTTTAGGCGCCGCGTCAAGGGTGAACGACGTCTTATAGACGGCGGTTCCGGAGTAGAACTTGATCGCGTCGTCGGAGGACGCCGCCCAGTCGGTCAGCTTGTCGAATTTAACGGCGTCTTTCGGGCCGCGCGCGATTTCTCCGGAGTCGAACGAGACGTCCCAGGGACCGTCGATCGCGACGAGCGTTTCAAGTTCGAGATCGTTCGATTTCGCGGTTCCTTTGGTCGCGTCCGTATCGTTTTTGAAGACGACGAAATAGCTTTCCTGCGGCTCGAACGAAAGCGGCATGGTCGTGAGGCCGTCTTTCGACGTCCACGCTTTGACTTCGCGCGTTTCGCCGGTTGTCGGATCCCAGATTTCCGGCTGTTTGCCTGCGACGCGGAACGTAACCGAGACGTCCTTGAAGCGGTCGTCCTTCTGATTCGCGACGAAGAAGACGTCGGAATCTTTCATGGCGCGGTGATTGTATACGAATCCTGTTTCGGCCGGGTGATCGAAGTCGGGCTTGCAGTTGATTTCGGCAAAGACTTCTTCGAGCGTCATGCCGCACGCGATCGTTCCTTTGCCGACTTTGCGAGACTTAACTTTAACGCCGTCGACGTCGCCCCAAAGCTCGTTCGCGATCTTCTGAACTTCTTTGTCCGCATTGGGATAGTTCGTGAGACTCGGCGAACGTTTCGGTTTCGGACCGAGGACGTACGCGCCGTCTTCGACGAGTTTCGCGACCGTCTTAACGACTTCCGGACGCATCGAATCAAGTTGCGGAAGAACAAGGACTTTGTATTGCGTGCCGTGAGGCAGCGTGAGGAGCCCGTTCTTATCGACGCTCGTCGTCTCGCAGAGGACTTCCGCGTTGATGAAGTCGAACTGGTATCCGTTCGGGATCGGAGGATTGCATTCGCCCATCATTTTCGGGCAATCTTCGCCGATGAAGTACGCGACGTCGGCAACGTTCAAGCCCTGCTGCAGCATATAGTTGACGCGCTTGAGGTACATGACGTACAGGTCGAGCTGCTTGAACCACGTGTTGTGGCGGTTGAACTCGTTGCCGAACCAGGCGTTGAAGCCGGGAACGCGTTCGTCGGGCTGTTCCACGAACAGGTGGAGCAGCGTGTTGTTAATGCCGTCGGCGAAGAATCGGTCGGTCCGCTTCTTCATATTGACGGGGCTGCGCCCGAACGGATTGCCCGCGCAGGTGTTCGATTCCGCCCAAATCTTCGTCTTGCCATAGATGTGGCCGCACGAAGAGGCGATTCGGTTTTCAATATCGCCGAGGGTTCCTTCGCTCCAGTATTCGCCTGCGATTTCGTTCGACTGACCGCCGTACTGCAGCCATTCTCCGGGGAAGCCCCAGTGGCCGTAGCATTCGAGCCACGTGTTTTTGCCGTACTCGTTGCTCACGTCGCGCAGACCGCCGACGTACGAATAGGAGACTTCGTCCGCAATGAAGCGTCGAAGGTCCCACAGGAACCGCTCGGAAACGTCGAGATTGTCCGCGACGGCGCCGTAGAAGACCGGCATGTAGGGCGTCGGATCGTATCCGAACGACGCCTTGAATTTTTCGGCAAAGTTGTCCGTGATATTCTGACCGCCGACTTCGTAGCTGTCCTGAACGATCGTTGTAAACGACTTCATGTCTTCAGCCGGGAAGCGTTTGATTAGGTCGAGCATGTACGCGTTGAAATGCTCGATCGTGTGTTCGCGGCTCATTTTATCGACTTCGTAACCGGTTGCTTCGGGAACTGCGGGCGCGTTCTTCGTGCCGGTCGGAACGGCGCCGAACCGAACGACGACCCAATCGCCTTCCGGAACGTCCCACGTCAGTTTCCCGTTCTGGAACTTATCGGTGAGCACGACGACTTTCGTCGGATCGTAGCCGAGCGAGCTGTCGGAACGGTAGGCTTCGGGCGCTTCGGGCCACAGATATTCCGCCCACATCGGATGGGGAGTCTGGTGCATTTTCGCGAGCGTCTTATTGAAGACGTCGGCGACTTGCGATTCGCCCTTGAGTTCGATCGAAGCGAGCCCGGCGTCGCGGTCGCTCTTAACGACAAGCTCGAATTCTTTGGCGTCGCAAGGAGCAAAGTTTGCCAGAACAGGCGCGTACGGAATAAAACCGACGTTCTTGGCCGGATTGTAACGGTTGATCTCAAACGAGACGAGCTTCGTTTTCTGCCCGTCTTTGACCGCGAAGAGCTCCGCTTGAGCGACAAGCGGTTTCTCTTGCGGAGTTACCGTAATAGACGCGAGCGTCAAACCCTTGTCGTTTTTGAGCGCGAAGGTCTGCTCTTTGTTTGCCGGGAGCGCGTAGCCCGCTTTGTCGGCGAGCGCGACGCGTTGACCGTATCCTTTCGGAGCAGGATAGGCCAAAACTACGAGATCCTGATATTCGTTCGGATCTTCGGCGTCGAACGCCGGCTTGGCGAGTTCTTTTTCAAATTTCGCGGGGCCTTTTACGAGCGTTTCGCTCTTAACGACGTAGCGCATCGCTTCTTTGTAGGAGACCCACGGACCGCCCGACTGGCTCCAGCCGGGAGAATTGAAGATACCCATTTCGACGCCTTCCTCAGACGCCGTTTTGAACGCGGTGTGAATGATTTCCCACCATTCGTCGGAGAAGAACCGGACCGGACCGGTCGGGATATCGTCCTGCCCGATGTCGCCGATATAGGCGCGGTCGATTCCGACGGACTTCATGGCGCGCACGTCTTTCGCGACGCCTTCGCGCGAAGAGTTGCCCGAGAGCCAGTACCAGTATGCGCCGGTGCGCACTTTGCCGACCGGATTGACGAAATCGGCGAGCATCGTGGCGCGGTCCGGATTGGTCGGAAGCTGGTTTGTCTCGGGAGGCATCTTATGAGAGAAAGTTAAGTCGTTGGCGCGCTGAGCATACAGCGACGGCGTGAACGCGGCCGCGCCGAGGAGCGCCGCGCTGAAGCACGCGCATAAGAGAGAACGACGTCCTTTAAACATAACGTGGACCTTTCTAGCGATTAGGTTAGGCGTCGGCGCCGTAAAAGACGGGACGCATTTAACGATTTCGCACATTATAACAGACGAGACGTTAAGAAACAAGAAGAGCGCGGCGGGAGAGGGGACTTTTCTTAGGAAAACGCGCGTTATTGTTTGACGCGCACGGAGCTTCCATTTATAATTGGACTGTAGATAAACTGGCGGGAGTCGCTTTCGTCGGTTTGAATTTGCCGGTTTGATAGATATTTTGAACGGAGAATTCCGAATGGCTGGTAAAAAGTACGTAATTCCCCCTGCGCCGACTGGAAAGACGCCCGCGCTCGACGCGGCGGTCATTCAGGAGAAACTGCGTCTTAAGGCGAATCAGCGTCTGGCGTCCCTCGACGCGCTTCGCGGGCTGAATATGCTCTGTATTATCGGGCTCGCCAGTTTAATCGCGGCGATCTGCAATTTGCAAATCAGCGATTTTCAGGTCTTTGGCGAAAAAGGCGTTAAAGCGGCGACCGCTTTCCGTCAGCATTGGCCGGGTCCGACGCCCGAGGCGATCAGCAAGCAGATGGACCACGTCTCCTGGGACGGGCTTCGCCATCACGATACGATTTTTCCGCTGTTCCTTTTCCTTGCGGGCGTTTCCTTTCCTTTCTCGTTCGCGAAACAGCGCGCGAACGGCCGTCCGATGTGGCGCGTTTGCGTTAAGATCTTAATTCGCGGCCTTTCGCTCTTTATAGTGGGGTACTTCTATCAGAACACGGTGCGGTTTGACTTTGGCGAGCTTCGGTTTATGGGCGTGCTGCAGCATATCGGGCTCGCGTGGATGCTGGCGGCGTTTATCTATCTGATCTTTGCGAATCGAATTCGAACGCAGGTCTTGATTTGCGCGTTAATACTCGTTTCCTACTGGCTCTTTGTGACGCTGGTTCCCGCGCGCGACGTGTGCGGTCCTGAAGCGTTTACAGCCAACGCGTTTAAAGCGCGCGCGGCGCAGCTGTTTACGGTGCGCGCTCCGGATAAGTACGCCGAAATAGACGAAATCATTCCCGAAAAAAAGGCGCCCGAAGCGGAACAAAGCGGCGCGGAAGCGGCTGAATCGGAAACCCCTGCCGCCGAAACCCCGGCCCCGGAGCCCGTTTACGTAACGAAGCACAGCTTCAAGGGAATTCTCTCCTCCATGTTTGACGAGAATCCGTTGCCCGCGTTTGACGCGCCGGATTATCCCGCGCTCGGCACGGTCGACCACAACCTTTTGCCGGAAGGATGCGTCGTCAACTACGTCGACCGTCAGTACGTGCCCGGCCGACTCTACCACGACAAAAAGAATTTGCGTAAAGCGATGCGCGACGGCGATATGGAAAGTACGTACAATCCGGAAGTCTGGCGAACGCTGCGCGATCCGGAAGGTTTGGCGTCGACGTTCCCCGCGATCGTTACCGCGCTGCTGGGCATGCTCTTCGGAGGCGTGTTGCGCCGCGACGATCTCTTGTGCTCGAAAATGAAGAAGGTCGCGATTCTTGTCGGTTACGGCGTTCTGCTGCTCGCGATCGGATTCTTCTGGCACATGATCTTCCCGATCAATAAGAACCTGTGGAACAGCTCGTTCGTTTGCTTTGTCGGCGGCTATTCCGCGATAGCGCTCGGAATTACGTATCTCCTCATCGACGTCTGGCGTTTGCGCTGGCTCGGCTTCCCGTTCGCGGTCGTCGGTATGAACTGTATCGCGATCTTCGTTATTCGGAGAATCGTCAACTTCTCCAACGCGCGCGACTTCTTCTTCTCCGACGCGATCAGCCGCTTTGTGCCTAACGAATATCCGGATCCGAACTTTGTAATCGATCCGAGCGTTACGGATCCTAGCGCCGTCGATATTCCGATGATCGCCTGCAATAACTTCCAGAGTATCGCGACGACAATCGCCGGCCTCATTGTCTCTTGGGTCTTCCTGTTCTGGCTCTATAAGAAGCGAATCTTCTTTAAGCTGTAGAATAGGCGTCCGGTAAGTTCAGGCGGCCGCGCACGGTCGGCCGTCCGACGTTCCGTTCTGCGAAAAGCGCGGCGTTTGGGGTTCGCTTCATAAAGCTCTGGACGCCGCGTTTTTTACGTTTGCGTTAAATTAGCGCAATCCTTATTCTTACGCGCTGTTAATCTGACGGACGGCGTAGAACGGCGCCGGTTTTCGTTTTATCCATTGACGCCGAGCCTCGAGAAACGGATAATGAAAGCTAGAGGTTTTGGAAGCGTCTGGGCGGATTTGGGCGCGCGAATCGTTTGCGCGTCCCCTTTTTTTCAGCGATCACTTTTCTTTTTCACATTTTCGTATGGCAGAACGTCGTCCTTTTCGTAAATTGAGCGTGGAAACGCTTGAATCAAGATTGGTTCTTTCGTCGGTCCAAGGGATTCCTGAGAATCTGACGAACGCGGTTTCCACGCAGTTTTCGAGTTTCGAGCCGGAGCTTTCGCGCGTCGACCTGTCCGCGATTGCCGACGGTTCGTGCGCGCGGCTGGCCGTCGAACTTGTTGGGAGCCCGGCCGCGCGGTGGCAGGTTTCCTGGGGCGACGGAGAGACTACGGTCGTAGACGCGCTTGACTACTCGCTCGTCGACGCGCATTTCTATCCGTCGCTAACGGCGGCGAATTACGACGTTTCCCTTACCGTCTATTCTTCCCCCTCCGACGCCGTCGGCGCGACCTTCTCGTTAGGTTCCGTGCGGACGGTAGGCGCGGATTCGGCGCTCGCAACCGAAGGCGGCTCGGACGGCGCGGAAGACGCGTACGAATTCGCGTACGAGCTTCAAACGTCCGGCCCCGTTCGCGTGCTCGGCCAGACGGGCGTTCAGCGTTCGTCCATGACCTACTGCGACGTTACGGATCCCGTCTATCTTGAACTGTGGGAAAAAGCGATCGCGCGTTGGGAAGAGGTGATTACGGTAGGCGCGGAAGATATCGACTATCCGTATACCGTCGACGGCGAATTGGTTTCGATCGACGATATCTTTCTCTATTTTGGATTCAGCGATTCGTACAGCTCGGAGTCGAATCTCGGTTCGGCGCTCAACTCGGGGTATTATCGCGACGGCGGACAGGGACTTGCCGCGACCGGTTCGCTCGTCTTTAACGCGAAATATTTCGTCGCGTCTCCTTCGGAGCAGGTTCAGAACGTCTTCTATAACGTCGCGCTGCATGAAATTGCCCATTCTCTCGGATATAATATCTCGCGCATGAGCGCGCGCGGCCTGATCGAGAGCGTGCGCGAGAAGCCGTGGGGACTCGACGATCTCTTAACAAGTTCCTCGTACTTTTGGTATTACGTCGGCGAAAAAGGCGTCGCTCAATACCGCGCGACGTTTCCCGCGAATTTTACCGTCGTCGTTCCCGGCGACTCTTATCCGATGGAGACGTACACGGCGAACGGCTCCTTTGGCACGCATCCGAGTTCCGCGCTGGGAACGTATTACCTCTATATAAACCAGCGCGACGGAATGAATTACGCGATTTCTCCGACCTTCGAGGCGACGATTACCGCGACCACGCTTGGCGTTCTCGAGGATCTGGGGTATTCCGTCGATTACGATTACGCCGACCCGTTCGGGTCGCCCGCCCCGGAAGGACTCGTCGCGGAAGCGACCGAAGGGGGCGCTCTGCTGACGTGGAAAAAATCGCTTGGCGATCTGTCGAACGCGTCGTCCGGCGACGCGACGTATCAAATTGAGCGGCGCGGAATCGGCGACCTCGAATGGCGCGCCGTCGCCGTCGGAGTCGAGGGAACAAGTTACTTAGACGCCGACGTCGAGCCCTACTCGCGGTACGAATACCGCGTGCGCGCGCTGAACGTCCGTTCGAACGAAGAAGTCGGGGTTTACCTCGCCGAACCGGGCGAAACGATTAGCTGGGAATCGGACGCGAGCCGCTTTTGCGTCTACGCGCTCCAGAATAAAGGATCCGATAAGCTCGCGTGGACGCGCGTCGTCTCGTCCATGGCGCAGAAGAGCTGGACGGTAACCGAAGACGCGCCGACGCTTTACCGCGTCGTCGCGATCGGCGTTATTCTCGACGAGACCGCCCCTTCCCGCGCCGCGGCTGTAGAGACCGGCGAAATAGCCGGGCCGGCGCCTGATTTCGAAGCGTTTCCGGGCGCGGCGCTTTCGGCGTTCGCGACGGTCCGAGGCGGTTGCGTGCAGCTTGACGGCGTCACGGTCGCCAACGTAGGAAACGGCGCCGGAGCCTGCTCCGTCCAGATTTACGCGGCGCAAGTCGATTCTTCGGACGCGGACGACGTTCTTATCGGCGAAATAGCGGTCGGCGTTCTGGAAGCGAACGAGTCGCGCGCGCTGCGGCCGAGCCGTCTGGCGACGGAAAAGCTTGACCCGGGCGCTCGCTATCGGCTCTTCTGGGAGATCGTCGGCGAGGCGGATTCCGACGAATCGAATAATACGGGCTCCGTTTCCAACTACCTCGAAATATTCGGCGAAGCGGAAATAAGTCCGCAGAACGCCTTTGAAAAAGAGAGTTACGTCGCGCAATACGATTCGTCGTATCGGCTTGCGGTTACCGACGCCGGCGCCGGCGCCAATTACGCCTACTGGTACGATTTTGGCGCCGGATATTACGTCAAAGGGAAGGCGGAAAACTGGGTTTCGCCAAAGGATTACGGAATGACGCCCGGCGAATACGCGCTGTCGGTCAACGTCGTCGATCTCACGTCGGGGCTCGTCGTTGGAAAAGGGACCGCCGCGCTTCGCGTCGAAGAGGTCGGGCCGTCGTTCTTTATTGCGTCCGAAGGGCTTGAAAACGATTCATGGCTTCGTCTTACGATTACGTCCGATCGCAATCCTATCGCTATTTGGGAGATTGACTGGGGCGACGAAACGACGACGCGAATTGAAGAGAACGCGTTTTCGGCCGTCGCAAGTCATTTCTATGAACAGGGTTCGTCAGAGACAGACCGGTTCGTTACGATAACCGTCTATTCGGATCCGGATTCTGAGGGCGAGAGTTTTTGCGTCTTTTGCGCGTGGATTCCCGCGGGAGACGCCCTGTCCGACGGCGTTTAAGCTGTTTATTATTCGTTCGTTACGCCGCGCATACGCACGCGTTCGGATTCTCCGCGGCGAAACGCTCTCTTTTGAAGAGAGGCCGCCACTGTAAAGGCCGGCGATTCGCGCTATAATAAAAAGAAGAGAGATTACTCGGCCGTTCGTCTTTTTCAACGGAGTTCTAGCAGTTTTTCCGTTCTTCTAAGACGCGTCCCGTTCTTTAGCCGCACTGTATGAGAGTAGCTCTATGTCAAGATTTCCAGAAGATTTAACGCAAGCTTACGAGTTTCAGCTAACGCCAGAAGGATCGACCGGGGCCCGATACTATAAGTTTTACGGTGAGCCGACGGGCGAGGAGCGGACCTTCGTTTTCAAGCAGGGGAACTTCGAAGATCACATTGTCAACGAATGCTATGCCGACCGATTCTACGACGCGAGCGGGATTCCTGTTCCCGATTTTCGCCTCTATGAAACAGATCGCGGGCCGGCGAAACTTGCGGAATTCCACGAAGGCATATTGATTCGAGATGCATGGGCCGTTTTGCCGACTGGGTTGCGGGAAGTTGCCCGAGAACAGCTGTGGTCTGGATTTCCATGCGACGTTTTACTCGGAAATTGGGACGTTTGCGGGAGCGGATACGGCGCGAACGTCTTGTTTGAGGATACTGTTCTTCCGCTGCGTATCGACAACGGGGGCGCGATGCGGTACCGAGCGCAAGGCGCGCTTAAAAACGTCCTATCTCCCTTTAACTGGTTGGAATGCGACGTTATTTTTGACGACCTCTGGACCATGACGGGCGCGGGCAAGGCGATCGGCTATCGCGGCGACGATTTAACGCAGTATTTTGGCCCGTCGTCTCCCTATTGCCTGGCGACCGAAATTGCGAAAAAGTCATGGGACGAGGCGATCGCGCAGTTGTCCGACGCGGATCGCAGAATTGTCCGCGCGAGAATTAGAGCGGCGGAGAAGATCGCCGAATGGGGCGCCGATTGCGTTAAGCGGTTGGGACTTGAGGACGGTCAAGCGGAGCTCAGCGCGCGCTACCGCGCGCAAAGGGAACGCGAATTCGAGAAGCTTCGCGGCGTCGCCGAAAAACGTAATTCGATTATCAAAGAGCTTAACGCGATTCAGGCCGATCAGGTCGGCGCGCGTCTTGCGAAGGACAGAATGATCGATAGGATCGCGGCGTACGCGGGCGTGGATTTTCGATTTGCCAAAGCGCGCGGGCGCTACAGCCCGAGAAACGACGCCGAACGGCGCGACGTCGCCGACCTCGAACGCGCGGAACAGCGGCAGTTCGGCTACTCGCAGCGCCGCAGAGAACTCGAACGCGAGCTGGACGAGCTGACGCTCAACGCGCTCGAGTGACTCTTAAAGTAGGCGCGGCGCGCGCGAAGGCCGCCGCGCTTATTCTTTGTCTTTTCCGCTGAGCGCGCGAACGAACTGGTCGTTGGAGACAAAAGCTGGATAAAACGCGACGTATTCCGCGATCGACGTATTGAGATCGACGATCAGCTTGATATAGGAGAGCGCCAGTTCGCGCTGGCTTTCGAGCGCGGCGACGGCCGTCTGCATATCGGACGCAGTCGCTAAATTGAAAGCGAGCGTATTCTGCGGCTCAACCAATTTCGTACTGAGCTCCTGCGCCGACTTGAGGCGTTCGAGAATAAGCCCGCACGAGCGCGTCATGTGCGCGTTAAACATTTGCGGATGACCGAGATTAAAACTCTTACCGCAGAACGGAATCGTCGTCGGGGCGGGATAACCGTAACTCGGCGAGAAGTTGGAGACGCGCAGAAGCCTTAACTGGAGGTCGCGGACCTTCGTTTGCGCTTCAGTACGGCGCGCTTGGGCGCCGAGCGCCTGCGTCTTTATGAATTCGTTATTATTGGCGTTAAATTCTTTCAGATAATTCGAATAGACGATCTCTTCGACGCGTTGCGCGGCGATCGCGCCTTGGAGCTCCCAGTACGTCTTGGCGACGGCAAAGCGCGCGTCCGGGAAAGCGGGTATGCGCGACGCGGCGTCGTGCAGAGAGAACGCGCGCTCGGATATGCCCGTAGCGCCGTTCGATTGTGGCTGAACGGGCGCGAAGTAGAGCGCGACGACCGTTTCCGCGCGTTTGTAATCGAAATTCGCTTCCGCGGCGGCCTGCGCGGCGTTAGCCGCCTGAGCCGATTCGTAGGACCCCGCCTGCTGCGTTGAAGGCGCGGGCGCAAAGGTAGCGTCCTGGCCGCGAATGATCGGTTCGGACTTCGCGTCGGAGGGGAACGTCGACGCGGTCAGGATTTCGCGAAAGAACTGGAGCGCGTCGGCGTCTAAACCGCGCCAGTAGGCTCCGTTGTTCCCGGCGCCCGGCTCGTTAGCGCTAGGCGCGGCGTTTTGAGTCTGGTTGACGTTTGACTGGAACATTCCGGGCTGTTCGTAACCGGTAATGACCAGCGGAAAATAGAAGTTTGGTTTGGAATCTCCGCTCGGGGCGCTGTAGACGGGCGCGCTCGCAGCGACGTTCGGATTAGTCTGTTCAGGCTCGGCGTTCGCGACGGTAACGCGCTCGGGCGTTTCGCTTGGCGCGGGCTCTGCGGGCGCGTCGGTCTTAGGTTCCGCTGGCGGCTCGCTTGGCGCCGGTTTCTCGGCGGGCGCGTCGGTCTTAGATTCTGCTGGCGGCTCGCTTGGCGCCGGTTCCTTGGCGGGCTGCGCTTCTTTTAACGCTTCAGGCGCCGAAGGGCCGGGATCTGCCGCGGGCGTAAGCGATTTTACCGGGTCGGCGGGTTCGGCCGACGCTGTCGCGAGCGGCTGCGGTTCGGGAATCTCGACGGGCGGAACCAGCCGCGGCGCGTTTTGCGACGGGAGCGAGACTTTCATGAGAACGCCCGAATCGGCGG
>CAMNJU010000064.1 GCA_946541595.1 uncultured Planctomycetales bacterium | reverse complement strand
TTTTGTAAACAATGTAGAATCAAACTAGTTTTTTCTCATTTAACCGTTATGAGGGTTCGCCTGTCTGCGACTCCTCGCCCGACGGCGCCGCGTTTGCTTGGAATTAGACGAACAGAGCGGCGTTTACCGAAGAAACATACTGCCAAACGCGCCGCTTGGCGCGCAGGGCGCTATTGCCAAAAATAACAAAGCGGAAACATAGAATAACATGGATTTACAAGAGTCCTTAGACGGAGTAGGCGATTTTTTCGGTTCGATTTCCCGATGGATAGAGAATCGCATAACGTCGATGTTCGGGTCGTCCAACGAGCGCGAACTTAAGCGGATCCAGCCTCGCGTCGCCAGAATCAACGAGCTGGAGCCGACGTATCAGGCCATGAGCGACGACGATCTGCGCAATCAGACGGTCCTCTTCCGTAAGCGGCTCGCCGCCGGCGAAACGCTCGACGACCTGCTGGAAGAAGCGTTCGCGGTTTGCCGCGAAGCGAGTCGGCGCACGATCGGGCTGCGTCATTACGACGTTCAGATGATCGGCGGCATGGCGCTCCACGAAGGAAAGATCGCGGAAATGATGACGGGCGAAGGTAAAACGCTCGTCGCGACCTTGCCCGCATACTTGAACGCGCTCGAAGGAAAAGGCGTTCACGTCGTTACGGTAAACGATTACCTCGCGCGCCGCGATATGGAGTGGATGGGCCCGATCTATATGGCGCTCGGACTGACCGTCGGCTCGATTCAGAGCAATATGTCGACGGCGGACCGCCAGCATTCCTATTCGTGCGACGTAACGTACGGCACGAACAACGAATACGGGTTCGACTATCTGCGCGACAATATGCGATACGCTCGTCGCGGCGACGAGAACTTCCCGTCCGACGCGCAGCAGTCGCAGGGTCGGCTCCATTACGCGATTATCGACGAAGTCGACAACATCTTAATCGACGAAGCGCGCACCCCGCTCATTATCGCGGGCCCGGCCCACGACGACGTGTCGAAATACCGCGCCGCCGATAAGATCGCCGCTCAGCTTGAAAAAGACGTCGACTTTGAAGTCAACGAAAAAGACCATACGACGAACCTTACCGACCAAGGGGTCCGCCGCGCGGAACACCTTGCGGGCGTCGAGAGCTTCTATACGGTCGGGAATATGCACTGGCCGCACCTCATCGACAACGCGCTGAAGGCGCGCTACCTCTATAAGAAAGACGTCAACTACGTTATTAAAGACGGCGAAATCGTTATCGTCGACGACTTTACCGGGCGTCTTATGGAAGGTCGTACTTGGAGCGACGGTCTTCATCAGGCGGTCGAAGCGAAAGAGAACGTCAAGGTCAAAGAAGAGAACCAGACGCTCGCGACAATTACGCTCCAGAACTTCTTTAAGCTCTACGACAAGATCAGCGGCATGACCGGTACGGCTATGACCGAAGCGAGCGAATTCTGGAAGATCTACAAGCTCGACGTGCTCGCCATTCCGCCGAACCGGAAAGTACAGCGTATTACCAAGCCCGACCTTATCTACAGAACGGAGGCGGAAAAGTACAACGCGGTCGTCGACGAAATTGAACGCGTCCACAAGTGGGACGAACTGATCGACGATCAGGGCAACGCGTTCTACGGGATCATTAAGAAGGAGTCGGACGACGAGATCGAATTCCAGGAGAAGAGCGACCGCGACTCCAAACGCGTTCCGCGCGCGCGAATTCAAAGCGTGCGCCGAAAAGGCCGGCCGATTCTCGTCGGAACCGTCTCGATTCAGAAGAGCGAACTGATCTCGTCAAAGCTGTCGCAGCGCGGAATTAAGCATCAGGTTCTCAACGCGAAGCCGGAAAACGTCGGCCGCGAAGCGGAAATCGTCGCGCAGGCCGGTCGGCTCAACGCCGTAACGATCGCCACGAACATGGCGGGCCGCGGCACCGACATTATCCTCGGGGGCAATCCCGAGACGCTCGCGTGGTCTATCTTCCAGACGAAATACCCGACGCGTCTCGACGTTCCGCAGGACGAATGGAAGAAGTGCGTCGAGGAGATCGAGCAGCGCGAACACATGAAGGCGGAAGGGGAACTCGTCCGATCGCTCGGCGGGCTCCACATTATCGGCACCGAGCGCCACGAGGCGCGGCGTATCGACTTGCAGCTCATCGGCCGCTGCGGCCGTCAGGGCGACCCCGGCGAGGCGCGGTTCTATCTCTCGCTGGAAGACGATCTTGTCCGAATCTTCGCCGGCGACTGGGTTAAGAACCTGCTCACGAAGCTCGGTATGGAAGACGGCCAGGCGATCGAGAGCCAGATGGTTACGCGCAGGATCGAAGGCGCTCAGAAGAAACGCGAAGAGTACAACTTCGACATTCGTAAGAATCTTCTCGAATACGACGAAGTCATGGACATGCAGCGCAAACGCGTCTATTCGTACCGCCAGCGCGTGCTCGACGGCGGCAATACGAAAGATTTTGTACTGCAGATGATCGAAGATCAGCTCTCGCGTCATCTCGACGAATTCCTGTCCCCGAACTACGGCGCGGAAGCGTACGCGGCGTTCGCGGCGCGTCAGCTCAACGTCGAATTCGAGCCGAAGCAGTTCCGCGCGATGAACCCCGGCGAAGCGGCGGAATACGCGATCGAGCACGCGCGCCACATGTCGCACGCGGGCGTTCTCGACGCAGTAGAGGAGAACCTCTCGGACGACGTCCCGGAAGAAGAATGGAACTGGCAGGCGCTCGCGAAGACGGCGAACGCGCGCTGGCGCTGCACGCTGCGCGACGTCGATCTCAAAAAGGTTGGGCGCGACAACGTCGCCGATTTCCTCATTGAAAAAGCGGAGCATTTCTGCGATTCCGTTAAGCTGGATTCCGGCGCGAACCTTCTTGCCCCGAATTACGGCGTCGTAACGGCGTGCCGCTGGCTGCGCGATAAATTCGGCGTCGTAATCGATCCGCAGGAAGCGGCAAAGATGGAGCAGAACGAATTCGTCGCGTTAGCGCGCGAGAAGACGCTCGAAGGCTATACGGAACGGGAAGCGCGGTTCCCCGTCCTCGCCGGTCTGGCGCACTTTACCATTCGCGATCAGAACGGCAAGCGTTACGATCGGGAAGGCGTCGCGGCGTGGGCCGCTCAGCGGTTCGGCGTCAATTTAGACGTCGAGGACCTCAAAAATAAGCAGCGCCGCGAGATCGAAGAGGAACTCTTCTCGGTCAGCCGCGCGTCGGCGAAACGCGTCGAGCCGTACTACGCGCACATGCGCGAACTGCTCGCGAAAATGTTCGAAGAAGAGAACGTCGCGATCGAGACGCTGCGCGCCAATCGGGAAGAGAAGATCGCGCGCAACGACCGGATTACGTCGAGCGATATCCGCAAGATCCGCAAAGACGCGCCGACGCTCGCCGAACTCTGCAACTGGCTCAATACAGAGCTCGACCAGAAGCTGACGGTTGAAGAGCTCGCCGATTGGGACGTGCTGCTCCTCGAGAACCGCGTCGAGTCGATTATCGAGAGCCGATTCAATTCGGAAATGCGCAAAGTCGAACGGTCGCTCATTCTCGGTATTCTGGACGCGTCCTGGAAAGAGCACCTGCTCGTTATGGACCACCTCAAGTCGAGCGTCGGGTTCCGAGGCTACGCGCAAGTCGACCCGAAAGTCGAGTACAAGCGCGAAGGTATGCGCGTCTTCGACGCGATGTGGAACGGCGTCTTCGAACGCGTTACCGACTACGTCTACCGTATCGAACAGCTCGACGAGAACTTCATCGGTTCGACCTGGTCGTCCGCGAACACGCCCGGCGCCGCCACGCATCAGCAGGCCGCGTCCCCGGAAGTCCAGCGGACGCAGCGCCAGCAGGAAGAAGCGATCGAGGCGAGTAAAGAGCGCAAAGTCGAGACTTATCGCAATAAGTCGCCGAAAGTCGGCCGCAACGATCCCTGCCCGTGCGGAAGCGGGAAGAAGTATAAGAATTGCTGCGGTAAGAACTGACGGCGTCGCAAATTGCGCGTTAAATAGACAGACGCCCCGGCGAGTAGTTTTAACTCGCCGGGGCGTTTTTTAACGCTTAGCGCACAAGCCGCCGCAACGCGAAACGCCGCGCTCGCGACCTTTTCTTGGGGTCGGCTTGTGCGCTTTGTTTTTTTTTCTTGAAACGGCGTTTCGTTGTCTGTAATCAACGTTTTAACAGGACGTTACGTCCGGCTGGGCGCCCTTTCGGGCGCGAGCGCGGCCTTTTCTTGGGGTCGGCTTGTGCGCTTTGTTTTTTTTCTTGCGCGGGCGACTTGATGATTGACGCCGGGTTTTCGTTTGTTTACAATCGCTTTAGACGGGTTCCCGTCTGCTTTTAGCCTTTAATTATTTCGTTTACATTCAGAAAGAGTGCGGAGGACGGTATGCGGCGTAAGGGTATGAACGCGGGTTTTACTCTCGTTGAACTTCTGGTTGTCATTGCAATCATCGGAATTCTTATAGGGCTCCTTCTTCCGGCTGTTCAAGCGGCGCGCGAAGCCGCGCGCCGCATGCAGTGCACGAACAATCTGAAGCAGTATGGGCTCGCCATGCACAACTACGCGGATACGAACCAGTCGCATTTTCCGTTCGGCATGACCTATCCGACGAACGGCTGGAAAGATTTTGGCGGTATCGCGTGCGAACGTTCCACGTGGGTGCCGCGAATCTGGCCCTTTATCGAGCAGCAGTCGCTCTATTCTCAGTACGACTTTCGAGTCGGATTCTACGCCGAGCCGAACTGCGCGTACAATAACCCAACCGCCTCCCGTCCGGTCAATACGCCGGTGTCGTACTACTACTGCCCGAGCGACCGTCCGGGCGCTCTCTGGCGCGCGGACCCCTATCCGCAGAGCCGCGGCAATTACGTCGTGAGCATGGGCAACGACTGGTTCTGGAATTCTACCAAGCCGAGCATGCCGTATAAGAACGACGGCTGGAAAGGCGCGCCGTTCTATCTCAATATCTGCACGACGCTTCAGGAGATCGTCGACGGCACGTCGAACACGCTTCTCATGTCCGAAGTTATTTGCGCGGCGGATACGGCGTTCGACTTCCACGGCCAGCTCTTTAACGACGAAGGGCCCGGCTCCGGTTTTATGACGGTAACCGGTCCGAACTCGTCGACGCCCGACAGCTGCTACTGCTATACTGGCGCGAGCGGCTCGGCTCTCAATACGACCGACCGTTATATCCCGTGCACGGGCACGCCGCTTTCGGGCGACGAACGCTATCAGGCTGCGCGGAGCAAGCATTCCGGGGGCGTCAATACGGCGCTTTGCGACGGCTCCGTCCGTTTCGTTTCGGAAACGATCGAACTCGAAGTCTGGCGCGCGCTCGGCAGTACAAAGGGCGGCGAAACGCGCGCGAGCTTGTAAGGAGGGCGCTTTCATGAAGAAATATGTTCTGGCGGCGTTTGTCTTCGCGGTCGCGTTTACGTTTGCGGTCGGATGCGCGCCTAAAAAGAAGGAAGTCGAGATCGAAGGGACCGCGACGGTCGACGGAACGCCGATCGATCTGGGAATCGTCCAGTTCTTTAACGACAAGAGCGAAGGGGGCGGGAACGTCCAGGACGGGCGCTATACCGCTAAAGTACCGACCGGGGAACTGACCGTTCGCATTTGCGGATATCAGTACACCGGCCCCATGCCGGAAGTCCCCGAGCCTGCGCCGGGCGCGCCGCCGAGCGCGCCTCCGCAGCGGCCCCGGAAAGCGATTACGCCCGAAGACATGTGGCAGAAGCCGACGATGAAGATTACCGTCAATAAGGGCGGAACGTACGATCTGGAATTCAAATCGGAGAAATAACGCCAAGCGAAGAATCGCGCGTTTCGACTCGCCGGAGCGCGCGGCCGAAGTATAGAGCGTCCCGTTTCGCGACGGGGCGCTTTTTTGCTTTTATGCGTCCCCGGGTCGGCAAATAAATTTGGACGCAAAATAGGGGCCGATTTGGGCCTTTTAGAGGGTGTTTCCGGTTGAACGACGCGGGAAATCTGGTACAATATTCTGAACAGGCCCGCGCGGCGCGCTCCATGCGCGTATTTCGCGTGGGCCGACCCTGGCAACGTATCAGAATAAACGCGTGTTTCGCGTTTCGTATTTAAATCCGAGGAGACTTTCCCTTGGCAGACGACGATAATTTCGACGCGCCGGACAATCCGGACGAACTTAACGGCGGGAACGCCGACGACTTTGATCAGAACGGTTCCGAGGACGAATTCGACGGCGAACAGTCGCGGCCCGCGAGCGATCGGCCGCTGCGTCCGACTATGAACGCGAACGGGCAGCTCGTTCTGCCCGACGGCTCGAAATTGGTTCAGATTCCAATTGAAGACGAGCTCAAAGGGAGCTATCTGACGTACGCGATGAGCGTTATTGTCAGCCGCGCGATTCCGGACGTTCGCGACGGTCTCAAGCCGTCGCAGCGGCGTATTCTCGTCGCCATGAACGACCTCGGCATTGGTCCGCATTCGCAGCGCGTTAAGTGCGCGAAGATTTCCGGCGACGCGAGCGGCAATTACCATCCGCACGGGGAAGCGATTATCTACCCGACGCTCGTACGCATGGCGCAAGATTGGAATATGCGCCACGTTCTGGTCGACAAGCAGGGCAACTTCGGATCGATCGCAGGTCTTCCGCCCGCCGCGATGCGTTATACGGAAGCGCGTCTTTCCGGATTCGCCATGGCGATGCTCGAGGATCTCAATCTTGACACGGTCGATTTCGTCCCGACGTACGACGAAACGCGCATGGAGCCGACCGTCCTTCCCTCGAAAGCGCCGAACCTGCTCGTAAACGGCGCCAACGGAATCGCCGTCGGTATGATGACGAGCATTCCGCCGCACAATCTCGGCGAAGTGTGCGACGCGGCGGTCGCGATTATTGACGATCCCGACGTTTCGCCGTTCGACCTGCTGCGCCTGTGTCCCGGCCCGGACTTCCCGACCGGCGGTATAATTTGCGGAACGCGCGGTATTCGCCGGAGCTATCTGACGGGCCGCGGAAGCGTCGTCGTTCGCGCGCGCACGCGGGTCGAGACGAAAGGGAAGCGGACGCGCATTATCGTTTCGGAGATTCCGTACCAGCAGGCTCGCGACCGGATCGAAGAGAAGATCGCGGAGATGATTAACGGCGACAAGATTAACGGTATCTCGGCGATCCGCAACGAGTCGGACCTCAAAGAGCCGGTCCGCCTCGTCCTCGAGCTCAAGAAAGACGCCGATCCGAACGTCGTTCTCAATCAGCTCTATCAGTATACGCCGCTTCAAGATACGTTCTCGATCATTCTGCTCGCGCTCGTCGACGGAAAGCCGCGCGTTATGACGTTCAAAGAGCTCCTTGTTGAGTTCCTGCGCCACCGCCGGTCGGTTATCCGCCGCCGCACGACCTTCCTGCTCAATAAGGCGATTAAACGTCAGCATACGGTCGAAGGGCTCCTCATCGCGCACGCGAATATCGACGAAGTCATTCGCACGATCCGCACGTCGCCGAACCAATTTGAAGCGAAACAGCGCTTAATGCAGATTCAATGCCCGGCGGCGCTCCTCGAACGCTGCCTCGGCGCGGGATTTGAGTCGTTCCAGGCGGCGCGCGGCGTCAAAGAGAGCTATACGCTCACGCCGGTCCAGGCGGACGCGATCTTAAAGATGACGCTCGGCCAGTTGGTCAATTTGGAGCAGCAGAAGCTCGCCGACGAGTACAACGCGCTCCTTACCGACATTGCGGAATACCGCCGCATTCTTTCAGACGAACGCAATATTCTCGCGATCGTCCGTCAGGACTTGCTCGACGTCAAAGCGAAGTACGCCAACCCGCGCCGCACCGCGATCAGTCAGGAAGAGATTGTCGATATCGACGACGAAGATCTCATTCCGGAAGAGTCGATGGTCGTAACGATCTCGACCGACGGCGTTATTAAGCGTACCGCGCTCTCCGAATATAAAGCGCAGCGTCGCGGCGGACAGGGCGTTAAGGGCGCCAAGCTCGACGACGAAAATTCCGTGCGCGACATGTACGTCGCCAGCACGCACGATTATCTGCTCTTCTTTACGGACAAAGGGAAAGTCTACTGGCAGAAGGTTTACGGTCTGCCGGCGTCCGCGCGCGACGGCAAAGGGCGCAGCCTGACCAACGTACTGCAGCTCGCCGACGACGAAAAGGTCGCCAGCTGCCTGCCGGTGCGCGATTTCGATCAGAAAGACGCGTATCTCTTTATGGCGACGCGCGAAGGCGTCGTTAAGAAAACGCCTCTTTCGGCGTTCAGCCGGCCGCTCAAGAGGGGCATTATCGCAATCAAACTGCGCGGCGGGATCGATCCGGCGTCGGTCGACGAGGACGGGAATCCGATCGAGGTCGAAGGCCAGTCCGTCGAACAGACTGTCGATACGAAAGACAAAGACGCGCTCGTCGCGGTCGCCGTATGCTACGAGGGGGACGAAATCTTCCTGTCGACGGCAAACGGCCGCACGATCCGGTTCCGCCAGTCGGACGTTCGCTCCATGGGCCGGACCGCGTCCGGCGTGCGCGGGATTCGTCTGCGCGACGGAGACAAGGTCGTCGGCATGGCGATTGCCGACGAAGATTCGTATCTGCTCTCTATCTGCGAGAACGGATACGGCAAACGGACAAAGATGGGCCCGAACGCCGCGCCGCTCGAAAGCGGAGCCGAGCTCGTCGACGACGAGCCGGCCGACGAACCGGTCGAAGAGGGAACCGAGACGGAAGGGAGCGCGTCGAACGCAACGTACCGCACAATGCGGCGCGGCGGGCAGGGCGTGCTCGATATCAAGACGACGGAGCGCAACGGCAAGGTCGTCGCCGTACTGCCCGTTAAGGACGGCGAAGAGCTCATGATTATTACGGGCGGCGGCAAGATTCAGCGGTTCCTTATCGACGACGTGCGCGCGGTCGGCCGCAATACGCAGGGCGTGCGCCTCATGAAGCTCAAGAGCGACGTCGTCGTCGCCGCCAATACGGTTCCGCCCGAAAGAGAAATCGACGAGGCGAAAGAGATTATCGGCGTCGAAAAGAATCCGCCCGCGGAAACCGCGAGCCCGTTTGAAGATACGGACGAAGAATACAGCGAAGAGATCGACGAAGAAACCGGCGAAACGGAAGACGGCGCCGAAGAATGACGCCGGCGGGGAACGTCGGAACGGCCCGGCCGCCGCATGCGGCCGGAGACCGGCGGCTTTATGACTTTTAATGATACTTTTACTTTTTAACGGCAAAGGCGTGCGAAAATGAGTCTTTGGAAAATCGCTTGGAAGAGTATCGAGCACCGTTCGTTGGCGTCTACGCTGACGGCGCTCTCTATGGCGTTGGGCGTCGCGCTCGTCGTTTCGGTTCTTGTCGTCAACGGCGTTGTCGGCAAATCGTTTCAGCAGGGCGCGCAGGGGTACGACTTAATCGTCGGCGCCAAAGGGAGTAAGCTGCAGCTCGTCTTGAGCACGGTGTTCTACAATCAGGATCCCGTCGGGCTTATCCCGTACGAATATTACGAATACATGCGCTCGTCGCGCTACTCCGCCGAAGTCAAGACGGCGATTCCGATTGCGCGCGGCGACAACTATCAGGGTTCGCCGGTCGTGGCGACGACGCCCGATTATTTTCAGGCGGTAACGAAGTCGGACGGCAAGCCGTACACGCTTCAGAAAGGCGAATTCTTTAAGAACGTTGACTATACGGGCGCGGTCATCGGCTACGCGGTCGCAAAAAAGAACAAGCTCCAAATTGGCGACGAAATCCGCTTCGGTCACACGAATTCGCAGGACGAACGCGATCTTCACGAACCGTTTAAAGTCGTCGGTATTCTCGACCATACGGGCAGTCCGAACGACCGCGCCGTCTTTGTGAATCTGGAAGGTTTTTATCGCGAGCACGAGCACAACGAAGGGACCGAACAGGTCAACTACGAGCTCAGGGAACAGGAAGTCGCGAAGAAGCGCGCCGAGCTCGGGCTCGCCGATCCGACGGCGGAACTCGCGGAAGCGCATGAGCACGAAGGCGAAGAAGGGGAAGAGCACGAGCACGAACATGAGCACGGCCGCCGCCTGACGGCGATTCTTCTCATTACGAAAGATCAGGAAGTGCAGGTCGCGGGAACCGCGGAACAGGTCGAAGCGGCGTCCCAACGGCCGGGCGTTGAAATTGCCGAAAGCGAACTTGTAACGCCGGAACGCCGCGCCGTTATCGACACGGCCGTAACGGCGCTCCCCGCGAAGATCGAAGGGGAACTGCTCGAAGCGCAGGCGGTCGCGCCGGTTCAGGAAATCGCCGCGTTCTTCCAGGACGTCATCGGCAATATCCAGAGCGTCTTGATTATCTTTGCGATTCAGGTCGTTATCGTCGCCGGCGTCGGCATGATGGTCAGTATCTACAACTCGATGAACGAACGCCGGCAGGAGATCGCGATTATGCGCGCGCTCGGCGCTCGGCGCTCGACCGTTATGGCGATCGTACTTTTCGAGTCGATTCTGCTGTCGCTGGGGGGCGGATTCCTGGGGGCCGTGATAGGCCACTTGGCAATTGGAGGGCTCGCGCCGTTTATCATGTCGTACGCGAACGTCATGGTGCATCCGTGGGACTTCCAGCTTATCGAACTCGTTTTGATTCCGTGTCTTGTCGCGCTCGCTTCGGTCGTCGGCTATCTGCCCGCGGTCGTCGCGTACCGCACCGACGTCGCGCAGGCGCTGCAGTCGTAACGCGCGGCTATTCCGACCGAGCGCGGCCGACGGCCGCGCAAGGGTGACACACAGGAGCGAATCCTATGAAAAAAGTTATCTGGGACGACGCGTTAAAAGGCTCCTACTCCGACGTAGACGCGGGCGTTCGCGTCGACGAGACCGTCGATTACAAGCAGGTCGCGTCGCTCGGCGTCGGCTCGCTGGTCGCGGCCGTCTTCGGTATTCTGGGGTTTTTCTGGAAGCCGTTTATTATCGCGTCTATTTTGGGCATAACGCTCGGTATTTTGGCCAAGCGCAAGATTATGCGCGCGCCGGACGAAATTTCCGGCGGTACGATAACGACGGTCGGGCTCGCGCTGAGCGCCGTCCTGCTCGTCAGTTCGCTCTGCTGGCAGGTCTATTCGTACTACAGCTCGGCGCCTCCGGGATACGCGGTAGTTCCGTTCGATACCATGGCGCTCGATAAAGACGGCAAGGTGCCCGAAAATATCGTGGCGCTCGACGGCCATAAAGTCTATATCGAAGGGTACATGTATCCGACGAAACAGCACGCCGGAATCGAGAATTTTACGCTCGTGCGCACGCTCGGACATTGCCAGTACTGCTCGCCGGGCACGAATCCCGCCGATATGATCGCGATTACCATGGAGCGCGGGCACGACGTTAAGTACCGCGCCAATAAGATCGTCGCGGTCGGCGGCGTACTGACGGTCGATCCCGATTTCCGCAGTAAGCCCGGCATGATTCCGTACGCCATGAAGGCGGGAATCTTCCGCTGACGCGGCGCGCGCCGGCGCCTTGAAGAACCGGCGGCCGGCGCTACAATACTTTCACTTAAATTATATATGAGCCGCGCCGCAGGCGACTCGCGCGGCGGACGTTTGCTCGAGCCGGTATTTGCGCGCCGCGCGCAGAACGGCGCTGGAACGAAAGGTTGAACATGGCATACGATGTTACGTTAATTACAGGCGACGGAGTTGGACCTGAACTGGCCGAAGCGGCGCGCAAATGCGTCGACGCCACGGGCGTTAAGATTAACTGGGACGTTCAGGAAGCTGGCGTCGACGTTATGGAGCGCAACGGCGGCAATCCCCTTCCGGAATCCGTTTTGGAGTCCGTTCGCAAAAACCGCATCGCGCTCAAAGCGCCGATTACCACGCCGGTCGGAACCGGGTTCCGCAGTCTGAACGTACACCTTCGTCAGGAGCTCGACCTTTTCGCGTGCGTCCGTCCGTGCAAATATTATCCGGGCGTCCGCTCCTTCTTCAGCTCCGTTCCGGTCGATCTTGTCATCTTCCGTGAAAATACCGAAGACCTGTACGCGGGCATCGAGTTCGAAAAGGGCTCCGCCGCGACCAAAGCGCTCATCGACGAAGTCAACCGCCTCGCGACGGGCCGCAAGATCGCGACCGGGTACGAAGAGACCGGCGTTTCCATTAAGCCCATCAGCGTCTCGCGCAGCGACAGGCTCGTTCGTTCCGCGTTCGAATACGCGCGCGAAAACGGCCGCAAAAAGGTTACCGCCGTTCATAAAGCGAATATCATGAAGCATTCGGACGGCCTGTGGCTCGACACGGCCCGGAAAGTCGCGCAGGACTTCCCGGAAATCGAATTTGAAGACCGCATCGTCGACAATATGTGCATGCAGCTCGTTCAGAAGCCCGAGCTCTACGACGTCGTCGCGCTCCCGAACCTGTACGGCGACATTCTGAGCGACCTTTGCGCGGGCCTCGTCGGCGGTCTGGGCGTCGCGCCCGGCGCCAATATCGGAAAAGACGCCGCCGTCTTCGAAGCGACTCACGGAAGCGCGCCCAAGTACAAGGGCCTCAATAAAGTCAATCCTGTCGCGCTCATTCTGTCCGGCATGCTCATGCTCCGCTATCTCAAAGAGACGGAAGCGGCCGACAAGCTCGAAAACGCCGTCGCCGAAGTCATTAAGGAAGGAAAGGACGTCACCTACGACCTCAAGCCGAACCGCGACGACCCGACCGCCGTCGGAACGCAGGAGATGGCCGAAGCGATCTGCAAAAAGATGCGGTAATTAAACGCGTTAGAAGCTAACCGCGTAATAAAAAACAACGCGCTCGCGGCATTCCCGCGGGCGCGTTGCGCTTTTCTTGACGCGACGCGGCGTTTATGATACCATAACTTCCGTTGGAATTTTGCTTTGAACGCTTGGCGTTTGAGCGGTTGAGGAAATCGAGAGGGCGCGCGATAATGGCCGAACGCGAAGAAGACAGAACGGAGCCGACTCCGAAAAGGGGCTTCTTTTCGGCGCTTGCGGATCTTTTTCCGGCGTTCTTTCCGCGTCCCGCCCGGCGCGGGGCGGAAATTCTCGCGCGGCTTTCTCCGGAAGCGGTCGCGGCGTCGGAAGCGAACGCGCCGGACGTCCCGTCTTTTTGGGGCGCTTATCCCGCGTGCATGAGAAAATATTTCGAATGCGGCGACCGCGCGAGCCGGAAAGAGTTTTGGTCCTTTTGCGCGCTTGTCTTTCCTGTAACGTGGCTTCTCTTTCCCGTCTATTTAACGTTTGTTATGAGCCCGGATTTGAACGCGTCCAATCCGGTCGTTCAGCGCGTTCTCTTTTGGCTCGGCGTATCGGGGCTTTCGTACACGGCGGCCGCGACGCTTCCTCTTCTCGCGTCGGCTGCGCGACGGTTTCACGACTGCGGCGTTACCGCCGAATGGTTTGTTTGGTTCCTTCTCCTCTTTCCGATCGGCTGGATACCTTTTCTAACGATCCTTCTGACGCCGGGTACGAAAGGGTGGAATCAGTACGGGCCGCCGCCGCGCCGCCGAACGGCGGAAGAAAGAGCCGCTTTGACGCTCGCGAGAGGACCGGCGCGAACTTTTCCGTTTGATCCGTTCAATTTTTACGGCGCCGCGGACCGCCGCGAGTATTTCCTGTCGGCGTTTGTCTTCGTTCTCGTTTGCGTTCTCGACGCGCTGTGCGCCGTCGGATTGAGCAAGGGAGTCCCGTTTAATTTCGGGGTCGGTCCGGAAGCGAATTCGCGGTTAAACGACCTGTTCGTCGAAATGTGCGAACTTGGCGCGATCACCTTGACGCTGGCCCTTTTGCCGCTGGCGCTCGCCATGCTTACGGCGACGGTCCGCCGGCTTCACGACGTCGGATTTTCCGGGCTCTGGGTTCTGACGCTTCTTCCTCCCGCGACGGTCGTCAGTCTGCCGCTGCTCGCCGTCCTTCTGCTCATGCCGTCGAAACGGTCGGGCAACCGCTATACGGGCGGGGCTTAGCGAATCGCTCTATTTTCCGGCTTTTTCTTGATTCAAATTCGAGAACCGCTAGAATTGAAGGAAAGAAAGAATCGGCGCGCCGGTCGATTCTAAGGAGCTTCTATGTTGATATCCAAACCATCAGCGTTATTTTCACGCCTTGCGTTAAGTCTCGTATGCGCGGCTCTTGCGTTTAGCGCGGCCTGTCTTTGCGCTCAGGAGAAGCCGGCGATCGACGCGCGTCACGATCCGGCCGACGACGATCTTCTCTTTCAGCTTGGCGTTCCGGACGCTCGCAGCGGCGAATTCCGGCTCGGGCTCGACGACTGGCGCAAAGCGCGCGAGGAGAAGGGCGAAAAGGTCTGGCGGCAGGTTATTGGCGAGACGCCCGATAAACTTTGGCCCGCTAGGCATTTCAGCACAATGGAATACGGCGGGCTCGGATATCGCTACGCGCTTGAAATTCAATTTGAAAGCGCGCGCGATTACGACAGGCCCCTCTGGCTCGTCGTGGGGATCAGCTTTACGCACTGGACGGAACCGTCCGTGATCTGCGTGTCGACAAACGGCGCGGCGTCGAAAAAGGTTCGCTGTCCGATCGTCGCGATCGACCAGCCGGGCCAGCTCAATTTGGAAACAAACGACCGCGGCAAGTTTGAGTCTGTTCTCATTGAAGTACCTGCGGGCGCGGTCAAAAAGGGAACGAACGTCGTCGAAATCGCGCTTGAAGACGGAAGCTGGCTCTATTACGACTACGTCGCGCTTCGCGAACGCAAAGAGCCGCTCAAGCAGCTCGATCCGCCCCCGCCGCCGGAACTCCTGAAGAAGTTCAAAGAAAGCGGTATGTCGGGCGTTGACGAAATCGTCTTTGCCGTGCGTAAACCGAGTATCGACGGACACTGGTACGCGAATTTCGGCTATTACGCGGCGGCGTCCGACGACGACCGGCCCTTTCGTCCGCACGACGGCGGTTCGCTGCGCGTTCTCAATCTCACGACGGGCAAAGTCCGCACGCTGCTCGACGATCCGAACGGGTCGGTTCGCGATCCTGTCGTTCATTACGACGGGAAAAAGATTCTCTTTTCGTATCTGCGTTCGGGTACGGAGCATTACAACCTCTTTGAAATCAACGCCGACGGATCCGGACTACGCCAAATAACGTCGGGGCCTTACGACGACGTGGAGGCGTGCTATCTTCCCGACGGGGATATCGCGTTCTGTTCGACGCGCTGCATGCGGTACGTTCAGTGCTGGCTGACGCACGTCGCGACGGTTTACCGTTGCGGGCCGAACGGGGAGAATATCCGCATGCTGTCGGCGAACGTGGAGCAGGACAACGAGCCGTGGGTTCTGCACAACGGCCAGCTGGCGTATACGCGCTGGGAGTACGTCGACCGCGAACAGGTTACGTATCATCATCTCTGGACGATGAATCCGGACGGAACGCGGCAGACGGTCCTGTTCGGGAATCAGTTCAAATATATGCTCTTTATCGGCGTAAAGCCGATTCCCGGGAGCGATAAGATCGTCGCGACGATCGCGCCCGGCCACGGCATGCGCGAGCATTACGGCCGCGTCGCCGTTATCGATCCGAAGCTCGGGCCCGACGACTTCTCCGCCGCGGCCTATATCTCGAAAGGGAATTCTCATTCGGACCCGTGGGCGTTCTCAGAAACAGAATTCATGGCGGCAAAGAAGAGCCAACTCGTTTTGCTCGACGAAAACGGAGTCGAAGATCCAATCTACGCGCTCCCGAAAGACGAAGCGGCGAAAAATTACTGGATTCAGGAGCCGCGGCCGCTTATAACGCGCGAGCGCGAGCCGCTTGTCGCCGACGCGACCGACTACGCGAAGACGACCGGAACGCTCGTACTGTCCGATATTTACGCCGGACGCCGCATGAAGGACGTTCCGCGCGGAACCGTTAAGGAGCTCCTCGTTATGGAGACGCTCCCCGAACCGATTCACTATTCGGGCGGCATGGACATGGCGTCGTATAAAGGGACGTTCACGCTCGAACGGATTCTTGGGACCGTTCCGGTAACGCCGGAGGGCGCCGCCTCGATTGAATTGCCCGCCAACCGCAGCGTATTTTTCATCGCGCTCGATCACGAAGGGCGCGCCGTTAAACGCATGCACAGCTTTACGTCGGTCATGCCCGGCGAGACGACGTCGTGCGTCGGGTGCCATGAGACGCGCACGGAAACGCCGGGTACGGAATTCGACAAGCATGTCTTCGCGGTCGCGGGGAAGCCCGTCGCCCCGACGCCGGTCGCGGACGTTCCCGACGTCTTTGACTTTATGCGCGATATTCAGCCGCTCTTCGATAAGTACTGCGTCGAATGTCATAACGCGGACCGCGCGGACGGAGGCGTCGACCTGACCGGCGACTGGACGCCGCTCTATAACCGCAGCTATTGGGAGATTTCGCGCCGCAATATGCTCGGTGACAATCGTAACCGACCGATGAGCGACTTCGAGCCGTACGCGATCGGGAGTCAGGCGAGTTCGCTCTATAAAATGATCTGCGAAGAGCATGGCGGCGCGAAATTTACCGACGCGGAAAAGAAACTTGTGCGCTTCTGGCTGGAGGCGGGCGCGCCTTACGCGGGCACGTACGCCGCCAACGGGACCGGGCTTATCGGCTGGTTCTATCGGAACGTCAATACGCACAACGACAAAGATTGGCCGGAAACCGCCGCCATGAAGGAGGCGATTGCGCGGCGTTGCGACGGCTGTCATACGCCGACCGACGTCGAGAAGAATCTCCCGCATACTATGTCGGAAGACCGCGAGGACGTGCATCAGTACGAGCGGTATATCAAGCGGGTCGATTACTACAATCTTTCGCGTCCGGAAAAATCGAAGATACTCCGCGCGCCGCTCGCGAAAGATCAGGGCGGATTAGAGAAATGCGTCGAAACGGCGCCCGACGGGACGAAACGGGCCGTCTTCGCCTCGACCGACGATCCCGACTATCAGAATATACTCGCGGGCGTTAGGCGCGGACGCGAGTATATTCTGAACGAGAGCAATCGCTGGACAATGAAGCCGTTTGTCGCCAATCCCGCGTATATTCGCGAGATGAAGCGCTACGGCGTTCTGCCGGAAGATTTCGACGAAAAAACGCCGATCGATCCGTATGAAGTCGATCGGAAATACTGGAAATTATTTGAGTTGGACTCAAAGGCCAAAAACTGACCTCAATACGGAGGAACGCATGAGTTCCTGTCGAATTTGCGGCGCGGAGTTTTACGGGCCGTTTTGCCCGCGCTGCGGCGCCGCGCAGAACGAGAACGCGGAACCGCCGCGCGCC
>CAMNJU010000063.1 GCA_946541595.1 uncultured Planctomycetales bacterium | reverse complement strand
AAAATCGAGCCGTTTTCCGGAAGATTGATCGCGACGGTCGAGCGGCCGTCTTCGGTCGGCCTGACCGGCGCTTCGACGACGGACCCGTCGAGCGCGTTCCAGAGCGTCGCTTTCTTACCGGCGACGCGGAACGTGCAGTCGGCTTGAATCGCGCCCTGTTCCGGCGCGCTGACGAAATATATTTCGGCGTCTTTTGTTTCGCGTCGCGCGAATTCGAGCGCGCTTTCCGTCTCCATGTCGGGCTTAACGCCAAGGTCGGCGAACGCGTCGGCTAACGTCTTGCCGCGATAGACTTTCGGAAAAACGCCGGTCGTCCAGAGTTCGTCGGCAAGCGCTTTGACGTCCGCGTCGCATTGAGGCCAGTCGGTCAGTCCGGTCGAACGCGTCGGTCTGAGTTCGCCCAGAACGACGGGCGCGCCTTGCGCCGCCAGATCGCGTATTTTGCGCAGCGCGGCGGCCGGGAGAGCCTCTTCGCTCGGATCGAGGACGAGAACGCGGTATTTCGCGCCGCCCGGCAGAACGAAGAATCCGTCTTTATACGCAAGTCTTTCGACGAGAACTTTTGTATCGAGCAGATCGTAGCGGTATCCTTTGGGCGCGGTCAGCGCCGATTTCTTATTCCAAGTCTCCGCGCGGCCCCACGTCTCGTAGTTTTTATCGCTCATATAGACGCACGCGTCGGCGCGGAATTCGCCCGGTCGGAGGAGCGTCTGACAGCGCGCCATGTATTCCATAAACGGCTTGACGTAAGGCTGCCACGTAACGTTCGAGTTAACGTGGGTTCCCGCAAAATATTCGAAGCCGGGTTTGCCGAGCTCTTCGGGCGACGCCGTGTACGTATGCCAGATAATAAAATTGCCGCCCGCGAGAAAACTGAAGTCCGCGTACGGTTTGAGCATGCCCGGATACGCCGTCCAGTGCTTGCGCATATGCGTGAACGATTCGAGCGACACGCAGCGTCGGCCGTAAATGTGCGCCGCCATCGCCGCGTAGGGCGCGTTCGTTCGCGCGAGTCCTTCGAGCCAGAATTCCCCTTGCGGATAATCGTTTTGGCCCCAGAAGGTCAGCATGTCGGCCTCTTTAAAGAGCGGGGAGTTCCGGTTCCAAGGGCCGCCGTCTTCGGAGCTCCACGTAACGCCGCGCTCATGGCACAGCCGGCCGACCGTCTCGTAGCAGTTCGCGCAGAAAGAATCGGAGACCGTCTTCATGAAGTCGGCGACGAATCGGTTCGCGTCGAGCTCGCCTTCCGGCGCAAGTCCACGCAGAATCGGGAGATAGGGCCGAATCTCATAGCCGCGGCGTTGGGCGAAGAATCGGTCGAACCCTTCGCTCCAGTTCGGGTGGACGCCTTCCCAAGAGACGTTGTAGAAATTCGAAAGCGTCTTGCCGGCGTTGGCGCCGACCGCGTTAAGGAGCGCGCCGGGCGTCTTGTGGAAGTACGTTTCGACCGCTTTGGCGTTGAGAATATCGACCGCGCCCGGCTCGCCGACGCGCTCGGTTCCAAAGCGCAGAATCTTCCATTTTCCGTCGGGAACGTCCCATTCGAGCTTTTCGCCGCGAACCTTGTCGGTCAGATCGACGACCTCGGCGTAGCGCGGCGAATCCTCGCCCGGATACTGGACCGGCGACCACGCGGCGTTGAGCTTGACCGCCTCGCGTCCTTCGGAGACCGCGCTCGTTATGCGCACGGCGAGCGCCGCGACGTCCTGATAATACGCCTTGTCTTTCGGCGCGGAGAAATCGAGCGCGATATGTTTGGGCCCGTTGATATTCCCTTCCGACCAGACAAGCTCGCGCGGCCCGAGCTCCTTCATATCCCAGGGGCCGCGTAACTGCCCGCCGCTGTCCGAGATATTAAAACTGACCTGCAGGCCGAGCCGCGCCGCTTCCGAGACGAGCCAGCTCATCATGTCGACCCATTCCGGGGACATAAATTCATACTTGATTTCGAGCGGGACGGGCACGTGCGTTTTCGAATCGAAATCGTCCCAATATCGGCGCGAATCAAAGACGAGCAGCCCGCCGACCCCGATCTCTTTCATGTTTTCCAAATCGCGCGTGATTAATTCTTTTGACGTATTACCCTTGAGCTGCCAGTAATAGACCCACGGACGCGCGCTTGCGGGCGGATTGGCAAACGTCTCTTGCGAGAGAACGCCGCTAACCGCGGGCGTAGACGACTGCTCCTGCCCGTTCGACAGATTGGTGAATAGAAGCGCGATTAGCGCGGCCGCGAAGAAAAATAAGCGACGTGGCAAGGGAAACCTCCTCAAGAAGAACTGACGCAAATACGCTTTCGAACGCCCGAACGCGCTGATAAAAGGTAGTATAGCAGAATTTTCTATTGCGTTTTTAGGCAAACGGCGTTTTTTATATTTTTTCTCAACAAAAAAGATAATCCACGCTCCGGAGAAGCCGTTCCTTTTTAAATTCTTCGCGATTATTCTGTCGTCCAACGGATTAATTACGCCGCTCTTCGCTCGAGCCCATAACCTTGACAGCATGCGGAGACGCGCTATAACGGAACGGCCGTCTCGCGCAGCGCGTATTCGCGCTTTTTTCAAAGAATGATTCTGCGGCGCTGTTCCGGAACGGCGAAACGGCGCTATACTGGCTCTCTCACTACGGTAAGGGCGGTCGATCCGTCCGTCTTTTTCGGAAGAATCTTTCTGTTAATAACGAGCAAGGGGAATAGAGTGAACGATTTACAAACGACGTATAATCTCCGGACCGCCGGCGCGTGGGTTTTGGGACACGCGAGAAACGCGGGCAAGCCCGAACTGCCGGAAGCTTTGCGCGGCAAAAAGGTCGACGAGTGTTCTTCCGACGAGCTGCTTCAAATCGTAGGAGCGGCGCGGGAGGAAGGGCTTAAGCTCTATCCCTTCAAATTGAAATCGACGCTCATGGCGAGGACGCGCAGAACGTTTGGTTTCCTCCATTCCGTCTGCTTTGAGACGCTGCTGGACGTCGGCAGCGGCCGCGGCGCGTTTCTAATTCCCTTTATTGAGGAGTTTCCAAACGTCGACGTGACGTCGATCGATCTGCTGGATTATCGGGCAACGTTTCTGAACGAACTTGCCGACGGCGGATTCGGCCGCCTTCGCGCGGAACTCAAAGACGTTTGCGAGCAGCCGTTTCCGGACGGCAGTTTCGACGTCGTAACCCTGCTGGAAGTATTGGAACATATTCCCAATGTTGCGCAAGCGGTCGCCGCCTCCGTCCGGATGGCGAAAAGCTACGTCGTCGTAACGGTTCCTTCGAAGCCGGACGACAATCCGGATCACATTCATTTACTGACCAAAGACAAGCTCACGGAAATGTTTAACGCGGCCGGCTGTTCGCGGCTGCATTTCGACGGGGTCGAAGGGCATTTGTTCATGGTCGCGGCGATTAACGCCTGAGGTTTTTCATTGAAAAAAGGCGTCAAGTTTGATTTTTGGAAAGGGCCGGCAATGGCGGCGGATTCTTTTAAGATGCTGAAATACCCGCGCACCCCGCATATCGACGGGTCGCGTCTTCAGCCGGGCGACGAGGATTTGGAGCGGATTCCCTTTTCCGCGATTAAAGGCAGGCGTCTGGTCGTCGAAGAGAAAGTCGACGGGGCCAATTCGGCGGTCTCGTTCGACGCGGACGGCGGGCTGCTCCTTCAGAGCCGCGGACACTACTTGCGGGGCGGCTATCGCGAACGGCATTTTGATCTGTTTAAACGCTGGGGGACGGCGCAAAGCGCCGCGCTGCGGGACATTCTCGGATCGCGATATATCATGTTCGGCGAATGGGTTTACGCCAAACACACGGTGTATTACGACGCGCTTCCGCACTATTTTCTGGAATTTGACATTTTCGACCGCGAGACGGGCGTTTTTCTGGATACGGCGGCAAGGCGGGCAATGCTGAAAGGCGCGCCTGTCGCGTCCGTGCCCGTACTTGGCGAAGGGGCTTATGAGACGCTCGACGAACTGCTGAAACTTGTCGGTCCGTCCCGGTACGTTACCGAGAACCGGCGGGATAACTTACAGGCCGCCGCCGTTAAACTGGGACTGGACGTCGAAAGCGTTTTTTCCGAGACGGAGCTTTCGGGCATGGCGGAGGGACTGTACATTAAGATCGAGGAAAACGGGCGCGTCGTCGATCGAATGAAATACGTTCGCGCCAAATTTTGGCAGAGCGTGTTTCAATCGGAGTCGCACTGGATCGACCGGCCGATTATTCCCAATCAACTTGCCGTTCCTATGGAAACGTTATTCGAATGAGAGCGAACGGAGGCGAATCGATTGTCGAACTTTATTGAAGAAATCGAGCGTTGCGTTCCCGCTTCGTCCGCGGACGAAATTCCCTGGGACGAACTCGAACGTCTGCTTGCGCCGATCGGTTTTTCCGCGATGAAGACGACGCCGCAAAATCCGATATATCACGGCGAGGGGGACGTTTACGCTCATACGCGGCTGGTATGTCGGGAACTGATTGAGGCTCCCGCGTTCCGTGAGACGCCGCGGCGCAGGAAAACCGAGCTGTTTCTGGCGGCCGTTCTGCACGACGTGGGCAAAGTGAAGACGACCAGAATGGAGGACGGCGCGTTGACGTCGCCCGGCCACGCCTCGACCGGCAGCCGGACCGTCAGAGAGTTCCTTTGGCGCGACTGCGGTCTTTGCGGAACGCCGGACGCGATCGCGTTTCGCGAAACCGTTTGCGCGTTAGTCAGATTTCACATGCTTCCCGGCCGGCTTATCGAATCGGACGATCCCGAACGCAAAGCTCGCGAAATCGCCGCTTATGGAGAACTGGCGCACGATTTTTCATGGAATTTGCTCGCGGCCCTGACGGAAGCGGACGCAAAAGGCCGTATTTCGGAGAAGATCGACGACGCTCTGACGCGGATTCGACTGTCGGGAATCGTCGCGGAAGAAGCGCTTTGCGCCGACGCGCCCTACCGTTTCCCCGACGCTTTTACCAGACGCGCGTATTTGTCCGGCCGCGACGTCGCGCCGGGGCAGCCTCTTTACGACGATTGCTGGGGCGAAGTCCTCATGACGTCGGGGCTGCCCGGAACCGGAAAAGACTTCTGGCTGCGCAAGAACCGACCCGATCTGCCGACAGTTTCGCTCGACGGGATAAGAAAGGAACTGCGCGTCGCGCCGACCGACGGTCAGGGCCGCGTCGCGCAAGTTGCGGAAGAACGGGCGAAAGAACTGCTTCGGAACAAACGTCCGTTCGTCTGGAACGCCACCAACTTAACGCGCGATATTCGACAGAAGCTCGTTAGACTGTTTGAAAGGTACGGAGCGCGGGTCAGAATCGTCTATCTGGAAACCGACTGGGCGACCAGAATCGCCAGAAACGCCGGGCGAGAAAGCGCCGTTCCCGAAAACGCGGTGGAAAGAATGCTCGAAAAAACCGTATTGCCGACTCTCGACGAAGCGCAATTCGTCGAATGGATCTGCGTATGACGGTCTGGCTCCTTCGTCGCGGCGGCTTTTGCGGGCGCTTGGGCGGAACGTTGACGGCTTGCGGGGAACGCGCTACAATAATGGGGCCGCTTTCGGGCGGCGCGAACTCAGTCCTAAGGAGAACCCGTTTATGTTCGTTACCGCAGCCGTAACTCCGCAGATCGCCGACACCGATATGCAGGGGCACATTAACTTTCTCGCGTACTCGAAATGGTTCGACCGCGTTCGAACGCCGATCTATCGCGAACTCGATCCGACGCTCAATTTCAAGCCGCACGGCATGGTCGTTCTGAAGACGGAAGTTACCTATCTGCGGGAAGTTTCCGTTACGACCGACGTCGAGATCCGCTCGTGGGTCAGTCTTCTGGGGAACAAATCGTTCGAACTAACGCAGGACGTCTGGCAGAACGGCGAGCGTTGCGCTATTGGGAAATCGATCTTCTGCGGGTTTAATTTCAGCTCGCATACGAGCGAGCCGCTCAGCGACGCGTTTCGCGCCGTGCTCGAAAAGTATCAGTGGGACGAAAGCTCCGTATGACCGAGAGTTCAACGCGATATTATGTATTATAAAAAGAGCGTGACGCCTCAATTTTCCGATACAAACGGGGCGGGGCATATCGATCATCTCGCGTACGCCGACTGGTTCGACCGCGTGCGCGTCTATCTCTATCGGGAAATGGACCCGACGCTGAAATTCTTCCCGCGCGGTCTGGTCGTCGTAACGACGACCGTCTTCTACCGGTGTGAAGCGTCCGTCTTAGAAGACGTCGAGATTCGCGTCTGGGTCAAAAAGATCGGCCGCAAGTCGTTTGAAGTTCAGCAGGACGCGTGGCAGCGCGGGCGATGCTGCGCGCAGTGCCGTACGGTCTTCTGCGGATTCAATCGGGAGACGCGCACAAGCGAAGTCCTTTCCGACGAATACCGCGCCGTACTCGAAAAATATCTCTGGCACGAAGACATAGAGGACTGACGCGCGTTCGCCGCCGCGTCAGAAAAAACGAAAGAGCCGCGCGACTCGCAGGAATTGCGCGGCTCTTCTTATTTAACGCCGATTAAGAACCGGCTTCGCACGCTCATTTCGCAAGGGAGAGAATGCGAACGTTGCGGAACTGGACGGGGTCGCCGTGTCCGAGGAATCCGATGAAGCCGGACTTATTGTGGAGTCCGGGGTGTTCGGCGTTGTGAATCGGCTTGACGTTCGTAATATCGGCGTCAACGATAAGAACTCCGTTCACAATGACTTTGATGTACGGACCGATCGCGATGACTTCTTCGTAGTTCCATTCGCCGCGCGGTTTCTGAGCGCCGGTCTTGGCGGGCACGCAGCCGTAGATGGAGCCGTGCTGCTGCCAGGGCGCGATCCCTTGGTAGTCTTCGTTAATGATCTGGAGTTCCATGCCGTTGTAGGCGGCGTCAAGATTGGCGGCGGTGGTGCGAATGCCCAGACCGTTGTTGCCGCTCTTGTCTTTCGGGAGCTTGAATTCGAAACGGAAGATGAAGTCGGAGTACGCCTTTTTCGTTTCAAGATTGCCGCCCTTTTCGCAGACGAAATAGCCGTCTTTGACCGGGTAGCCGTCGATTCCGCTCTGCCAGATCTCGGGCGAGAGTTCGTTTCCGTCGAAGAGGAGTTCGAATCCGAGTTCTTTTTCCTGGTCGGTAAGTTGGTTCAGGGGTTGACCTTCCTGAGCGTTGACGCTGGACGCGAACGCGCAGACGCACGCGACAAGCGCCGCGACGAAATACTTTTTCATTACTTAATCCTTTAAATTATAGGCAATTACGCCGTTTATTATAACGGAACGCGCGTTCTGGACGGCGCGCGCTCCGCCTACGTCTTGTGAAAAAAGAGCCCGCCGGCGCGCTCGCCGACGGTCCCTTAAAACGTACTGCGAACGGTAATTCGCGTTAGTTGAGCAGCTTCTGCGCGCGGGCCTTAACGTCGGCGTTCGAAGTCGTCTCAACGACCTTCTTCATGCCGTCGACGAGCGTCTTGCCGGCTTTCGCCTTAGCGGCGTCTTCGGTCGGCGCGGACCAGTTCCAGTCCTGCTGGCTGTCGCGAATCTTTTCGGCGACGAAGACGGCCGCTTCGCACGCGGCGTCTTTGAACTCGGGATACTTCGTATACTCGAGCGCGGCCGCGACGTTGTCCGCGACAATATTGCGCTTAAAGACTTCGAAGATAAGGGCTTTGTCTTCGGCGCGCTTGGCCGTTTCAAACGCCGTCTTGCACATCTCGATCTTCGTGGCGACCGGGAGCTCGAACTGACGCGCGACGCGAATATATCCGCGAATACCGCGCGCGTGATACTTGGCGTCGTTGGCCTGCTTGGCGATCGTCAGGCAGATACCGGCGAGCGTCTGGGCGTCTTCCGGGGTGTTCCATTCGCCGAGGATCTGCGTCGCTTTGTCGAGCGTGTCGCCCTTACAGGCGTTCGCGACGGCCATAAGCGCGGTTCCGCCGCCGATTTGCTTGAGCAGCGGCAGCATCTTCAGCTTGGAATCAAGGTCGGCTTTTTCGAAGAGCTCGGCGACTTTCGCGGCGCAGTCTTCCCGAGGCAGACGCGTGCACGCGGCGCGCAGGAGCCAGTCGACTTTCGCGTCGTCCGTTTCGCCGTTGAGCGCCTGAACGAGCATGTCAAGATTATCGAGAGTGACGATTTCCGAAAGCGCGTTGAGCGCGCCGTCGCGGAGAGCGCCTTCTTTGGTTTCCGCGATTTTAACGAGCGTCGGCGTGGCTTCGGCGGTCCGGCGCAGTTCGGCGATCTTCATGAACGCGAGCGCGGCGGCGTCCGATTGAGCGAGCGCCGATTCGAAATCTTTTTCGCAAAGGGCTTTCCAAGAGACGTCGAAATCGTCCGCGTCAAACGCGGCGGCCATGGCGACAATCGCGGCGGAAAGGTCGGCGTCGTCGAAGTTCGCTTTCTTGGCGAGAATTTCAAACGCTTTGACCTCGTTCAGGCCGTTTTTCGCAAACGCTTGCGCGGCGGCGATTTTCAGCGCGACGGAACCGTCGGCGGCGATCTTCGCCAGCTGCTCGAACGCGACGAGGCGCGACGCGTCGTCTTTACGGTCGCCAATAGCGCGCGCGACGCGAATCTGCATGGCTTCCGGGAACTGATCGAACGCGGCGACGAGCGCCTTGGTCGCGGCGACGCCAGACGCGTCGTTGAGTTCGCGGACCGTCTTGAGCGCGACGTCCGCCTGAGACGCGTTCTCGCCCTTCAGCGTCGCGACGATCTTTTCGGCGGCCGCGGCGGGTTCCGCGCACATAATTCCGCGATAAAGCCCCGCGTCTTGAATAAAGCTCGGGAACGCGGGCGCGGCAAGGAGCGCGTAGAGTTCGGCGGCGCCAATAGCGTCGCCGGCTTTTTCGTGGTCCTCGGCGACGTCGAGAATAGCGTCGCCAAGTCCGCGTTTAACGAGAATATCGGCGCCGGAGAAATCTTTCTTAGCGGCGTCGGCGAGATACGCGGCGGCTTCGGGGGTCGCGATCTTGCCCATTGCGGCGTAAACCGCTTTCGTTACGAGAATATCGTCGGCGTATTTGGCGCCGATTTCCGCAAGCAGCGCGACGGAGTCGGCTTTGGCGCGAACGCCGATCGTGTCGATCACGCCGACGAGCTGCGAGCCGGTCAGCTCTTTTGCGGCTTTAGCAAGCGCGGCGTCGACCGATTCGAACGGCATGGCTTCGAGCGCGAAGCGCGCGTTGAAGTTGAGCTTTTCGTTCGGCAGCATGGCGACGAGCGCGGGAATCGCGTTTTCGGTTCCGATAACGGCAAGCCGTTTGCACGCGACGTTTTTGACGAGGATATCCTGAGGCGCGTCGCCCGGTTTTTGAATCGTTTCAATAAGGACCGCTTCGTCGTCGGTCGTAATGAGCGCCTGCAAGTCCTGCGCGTAGGCGGTCGCGGCGGCAAAGAGCGCGGCGACGGCGAGCGCGAGAAGCGACGTCGTGAATAATTTTCTCATGTTATTATCTCCAAGTCGTTTGCTTGTATTACGTTAAGATAATACGGCAAACGGTCTTTGTTTGTGAAATTAAAGTAACGTCGTCTTGACTTACAGCGTGTACGGAGCGCGCATTGCTCTCGTACGCATACGGTTGGCTTCCGGATCGTTGAACTCTTCTTTGACGGGGTCAAATTCGATCGTCCGCTTGAGCTGCCACGCGATATAGGCGCAGTGCGACGCGATGTGCGACTGCGCGGCGACCGCGGCGTTGGCGGCGGGATTGCGGCGCGTCTTAACGCATTCGACGAATTCCGCGATATGCGTCGTCGGGTCGGTGCCGGGCATGCCGAAGTATTTGAGCTCGCCGCGAAGCTTGTCGTTCGAGACCGCCATACGGCCGCTGTCGCCCGTCTCGATCCAGCCTTCTTCGCCGACGTAACGCGCCGAGCACGTGCCAAGACCGAGCCAGCCGGATTCGCGCATAACGAGCTTCACGCCGTCGTCGTAGTAAGCCCAAACGTGTCCGGCGATCGTGCCGTCGTCGTTAAACTGAGGCTCGTAACGAACCGGCGCGGTGTGGTCTTTTTGGGCCGCCCATTGGCAAAGGTCGACGGTGTGCGAACCCCATTCGAGGATCCCGCCGCCGTGGAAGTCGTATTTGCCGCGCCAGTCGCCGCGGACGTACGCGCTGTTGTACGGACGCCACGGGCACGGGCCGAGCCAACGATCCCAATCGACTTCGTTGACGTCCGGCTCCGGTTCGGCGGGGTACCAGTCCTGATTGGTTGCGGGCCAGAGCGTATTGGCGTGGACTTCGGTAATTTTTCCGAGTTTTCCGCTCTGAATGATCTTCGCCGCAAGTTGGAAGTTGCCGATGTTGCGGCGCTGGGTGCCCGCCTGATAGACGATTCCGTACCGTTTGACGGCGTCGGCGAGCGCGCGGCTCTCCTGAATCGTCAGCGAAAGCGGCTTTTCGCAGTAGACGTCTTTTCCGAACTTCGCGGCTGTTATCGACGCCATGGTGTGCCAGCGGTCGCCCGTCGCGATGAGAACGAAGTCGATATCGTCGCGGATGAGAAGGTCTTCCATGTCTTTATACATGGCGCACTGCTTGTCGCCGTTGACCTCGTCGGCGCGACCTTTGACGTATTCGCGCCGTTCGCGGCGAACGTCGCAGATAGCGCAGAAGCGAACGTCGGGCCGCGCGAGGAATTTACCAAGGTCTTCGTTGCCGCGCGCGCCGATCCCAATCGCGCCCATACGAAGTTTATTGCTTGGGGAAACGGCGGAGTCTAGTCCGAGCGCGGAGCCCGGCACGTAAGTCGGGACGAGCGCGGCCGCGCCGACCGCCGCGCAACTCTTTAAGAAATTGCGGCGTCCAAGGCGTCGTTTTGTCGAATTCATAAAGGACCCTCTTTCTATCGCTCGGCCGCCGCGTCTCGCGCGCCCGCGCCGAACTGAACAAACGGTGATTGTACGTAATTTGCGAAGCGCGCGGGCGCTCTCACAGTTTGCCCGCCGCGCGCTTTACCGTTATCTTAAGAGAACGCGCCAAGAAAATCAAGTTTTTTGATAGATTTTTTTAGAATTTTATAGCGGCTTTCCGGCCCTCGCTGCGCCCCTGCGGACGAAGACGTCCGTCGTTCCGACGGCCGCTAAGAATTCCGCGTTCGTTTGGGACGGTAGAGAAGCGAGGTTCCCCAGAAGACGAGACAGAGCGCCGCAAGGGGCGCGGCGAACCCCGCCGCCAATTCGCCGGCGGTCTTTTTACGGCCGCAGACCGTATAGGGCGGGGGCGGGAGCGCGTCGGTCTGGGCGCGCGCCGCGAGCCATGAGACGGCGCGGTCGTCGCGCAGCGCGCGGCTCCATGAATCGTGTACGCCGGGCCGTTCCGTCAGCCAGACGGAGTCGCCGCGGCTTCGCGCGTTCTTAATTGCGGCGCGCACGTTCTTAATTGAGGCGATTTCGTCGTGCGTGTTGTTAAAAGCCCACGTTGGCGCGGGAAACCGATCTGTGTTAATCGAGGAAGGGGAGTATCCGCATAGCGCGAGCGCGCAAAAGAGCTCCGGTCTTTCTTCAGAGAGGGCGCGCGCCGCGTTGGCGCCGGAACAAACCCCGAGCGCGGCGACGCGGCGCGGGTCGATCGGAAACTCTTTTTCGAGCGCTTCTATAATATGTTCGGTTAATTTGATCGGCTCGGCGCCGTAGCGGTTCGCCGCCGAATCCCAGCTTGAACAGTCTTTGGGACACTGCGTCGCGAGAACGAACGCGTCGATTCGGTCGGGGCCCGCAAACGAGCGGATCGCGTAATGCAGGTGCGAGAGCTGACGCGTATTGTCGTCGTCGCTCTCGCCGTACCCGTGAAAGAGAACGACGAGCGGATACCGCTTGCCCGGCCGGAGCTGTGAAGGCGTTCGGAGCCGAAAAGGAACGCGGACGTCCGCCCCGTCGACTTCTCCACAGTAGACGAATTCAGAGAAGAGCGCGACCAAGCGCGCGTCGGCGACGTATCCGTCGACGGTTTCGTGCCGCTGCGAATCGCTGTTGGCGATCGCGTCGAGCTCTTGCTCGGAATACGCGCGCTCGACCTGCGGCGCAACGAGCGTAAGCGTCGGTTCCGCGCCGCGCGATTCCGAATGTTTGAAATTTACGCTTAACATTATTCCCAGAAGGATAATAAGCGTTTTTATTTTATCTGTGCTCGTCATGGGCCGTTTTCTTCTTTTTTATATGGAATTAATACATATCAAAGAATTTAAGCGCGAACCAACGGAATAAGAAGTACGCCGTCGCGGAGACGAGCGCGACAAGCGCGACCATAATGAAAATGGAACTCGCGCTTAATTGCCCGAAACGAAACATTTTAATACATCCGTGCCAAAACGGGCGCCAGACTCCGGGCGAAAAGATATAGGCCGCCGTCCAGAGCGACGCGCTCGTAAAGAACGACATGCGCAGATAGCGGCCCGAGAGCGCTTCGCCGTATTCGTCGATCGACTTCGTTAGGAATCCGAAAAAAATGCGAATCCAGCCTATGACAAACAGAACCGTGATCACGAACGAAATTTTCGTGAGCGTCGTCCAGCTCTGCACGTCCAAATAGAAGAAGAATTTCTGTAAAAAGCGCGGATCTGCGGACAGACCCGTCCAAATGAGCGCTCCCCCGACCGCGAAGATTCCCAGTTCGAGAACGGAATCCTTTACTTCGCGCCAAAATCGGGCGGGGAGCGCCCGCTTGCGGTTCTCCGGCGGCGCGTCGGAGTTGCCCGACGTCTGATTTTCCGCCTTTGTTTCCTGCTTTTCTGCCGTCGACTGATTCATTTATGAGCTCTCCTAACGCGTCGCGAGCGCAAGACCGCCCCTGCGGCGCACAGCGCCGCCGTCGCGAGCGCGATCGCGCCTTCCCGGGTTATTTTATGAAAACTGAGGAAATCTGACATTGGGATATACCAGTAGTGGAAGACCGCCCACTTCAAAAAGGAAACCGCGCAGAAGGACGCGTCGAAGCAGACGAGGACGGCCGCGAGCGCCGTATACGGCCGCGCAAAGGCCGCCGCCAGCGCGTTCGTCCGCGCCGGGCGTTCCGGCCGCGCCGAATCTGCGCCTTTCCGACGGAGCGCGAGCGCGTCACGCGCCCGGTCGACGAGCGACCACGCGATCCCGTACGCGAGCGCCGCGACGCAAAAGAGCCCCAGAACCCCGTACCGGACGGTTCCGTCCGCGTTCGTCTCAAAGATCCGTTTGCCCGAGATATAGTCCTTAACGCCGGGCGCGGAATAGTTTTGCGGTTGAAACGCCGATCTTAAAACCGGCTCGTAATCCCAGCGCAGAAAATGCCCTAAGATTATGAGAGCCAATAGATAAAGCGACGCCGACGCGGCGTTCCAGACGCGCGGATTCAGGCGCGTCTGGGCGGCTCCGACGCGTTTGCGCCATAAGGCGCGCGCCGCAAAGTCCGCGAGCGCCCAGCCGACCGCAAGCCAAAGCGCGGCGGAGACTTCCGTTCCGTAGAATCGCGGATCAAGTTTAAAGAGGAGGCGTCGCGTCTCGGTGAGCAGGACGTCCGGATCGGCGTAAAAAGCCGCGAAAAAAAACGCGCACGCCGCGAAAAGAAAGGCCCTCATTGCGCGTCCTCCTTCTCTTTGAATTCGCGCCAGGCGCGTTCCGCGTCGACATGATAGACGTAAACGGTCGCGCCGATCATGGCGTCGGGCTTTCTGCCCCAGAGCCAGCGATAACCTTCGCGCCGATTATAGACGAGAGCCGCGCTCACGGCAAACCATTGGGATTCGCTTTTGTCGGTTAGTTTTAAGACGGCGGGATTGATCTTTCGGAGCAGCGTGTCGCCGTTCGACTGCAGGCGGGTCGTAACAGCCGAAACGTCGGGCCGGGACCGCAGCCACGCGTCGAGGCGGTACGCGTCCTGCCCCCAGTCGAAATTGGAGTCGAGCAGAAGAGTCGGCGCCGCGAGCGCGATTTTGCGCCGATACCGTTCGAGCGCGCGTCCGAACGCGGTTCGCGCCCGAGGGGCCGGTTCCGGTACTTTCGGAGCGTCCCCGGCAAGTATCGGCGTTAGTTCGTTAAAGTAGGAAATTCTATCGGGATAAGCGATTAAAACGCTGGCGGCGCTCCACAGTCCGCAGAGCGCGACGGCGCCGACGAGAATTCGGCGCCCGCGCGTCGGACGTTCAAACGCGCGGCCAAGCCGACCCGCGGCGACAAAGAAGAACGGGAGCGCGGGCAAGACGTACCGCGAATGAACCGAGAACCCGGTCTGACTGCTCACGAGCAGCAGAAACGCCGCGCCCGTCCCGAGCAGGACCGTTTCGTCGAGCGCCGACGCGCGATACCGCTTCCGCAGACCTACGCACAGCGCGAGCGCAAATATAGCGAGCGACCCGACCGGCGTCTTGACGGCAAGCGCGTAGAGGTAGTAGCGCGCCCAGCCGCGGTCGGACCATTGACCGCAGAGGTACGACGGAAGACCGCGCTCAAAATCGAATCGCTGCGCGTCGATTCCGAGGACGTAGTCTTCCGGGAGCGGGACGGGCGTCATACCGAGCGCCGTTCCTGAAAAACGGTTGACCGCCGTCTGCGGGTCGTCGGTTGGCGAGGAACGCCCGGAGAGGAGGACCGACCGGAATCGGTATTCGCCGAGCGGTTTAAAGGTTCCGTCAAATAGATAGCCCATATTGAGTACGAGCAAGCTCAAACCAAAGACCCAGACGAGCAGCTCGCGCGCCTCGCGCGCCGCGCCGGCTCCGGAACCGCCGCGCCGACGGCGGTCGAGCGCGCGCGACAGAAGCCAGAAGAGGATCAGAAGCGGGTAGAGCGCCAGCAGCGTGAATTTACAGAGCTGCGCGACGCCCAACAGGGCGCCCAGGGCGGGAAGAACGCCGGAATTGCGCGTTCGCAGCCAGTAATGAAAGAGCGCGACCGCCGCGAGCGCGAGCGCCGCAGAGGGAACGTCCGAGCCGACCGTCGCGCCGTAGCCGAGAACGTACGGGGAGAACGTCCACAGAAAGCACGCGATTAAGCCGCCGTAAAATCCGTATAGGAATCGGCCGTAGTAAAAACAGACGGCGCACCCCAAAAAGCCGAACGGGAGCATGCAGAGCCGACCCAGACGCAGATAGAGCCTGTGATTCGGCGCGCGACGGACGAATTCGGCTCCCGCCGCGTACTCGACGCGCCCGAACTTGCCGGGGTCTAACGTTTCCCGACGCGGCGCCCGAACCTTTCCCGACAGCGCCGCGGGAACCGCGCTCAGCGCGTTGGCGAGCGGAGGATTGACACGAAACGAAGAGAAGTCGGCGCGCTGGAGTATTATGAGACCAGACGCAATCCGTCCGCTTTCGTTAAAAACGTACGAATTCGTCCAGATCGGGGCCCATTCGAGGAACGCGAGCGTCAGACACGCCGCGGCAATCGCCGCGCGCGCCGCCCAGGAGTTGCGGGTCCGTCTCTTTTTAACGTCCGTCATGCCCTCGCTCCAATCGTTGAAGATCAGTATTCGACGTAGTTTCCGTCGTCTACGGTCGCCAGTTTCGCGACCGTTTCGTACGCGACGTTCTGATCAAAATAGCGGACGGAACCGTCCGCGAAGAGAACGTTGCATCCGGAGACGTGCCACGAGCCGAGCGCGCAGTTAATCGCGGCGTATCCGTCCTCGACGAGCTTGTCGAACGGACCGTCGATCGCCGCGCCTACGAGCGAGCCGGGCGTCGTCCGATCTTCCGACCACCATTGAACGACCGTACGGAAAATCGAGCCCGCCGCGGACGTTATGCTGCCCGAAAGATAGGAACAGTCGTGGCATTCGCCCCAGTTGTGCGCCGAGGGGGACGCGTTGTTGCACCGCCCGAGACCGTCGATGGGAATGTGTTTTTCGCCGATAATTATCTGATTGGACGTTCCGTCTTTAAAGCGCGCGAACGTATCGCGGGGCCGCCACGCCGCGTACCGGTTCTCGCCGCTCGGGAGCGCCGCGCCCCGAAACGCCCCGCGCTGATATTTCTGGTAATTCAAATTGAGAGGATCGACGACCCGGACGTGATAATGCTTGTCGAAATTGTTTGAAGACGCGCGTTCCGCGTTGTACGGATAGTCGCTCGCGTCCGTGGAGCAGACGATCGCGTAATCGGTCTGCGGCCCCGCGCTCTCGCCCCACTGATCGGTCGCGACGACGTCGTACGAAGCGGGCGTCGACCTTCGGGACGGACAGAGCATATAGGAGACGCTTGCAAACGCTTTGCGCTGTTCCGGGGTCGTTCCGCACGGTCCTTCGGAGACCCAGAAGCTCGAATCGCGGGTTAGGAATCCGTTTTCGCTGTGATCGGTCTTGTTAAAGAGGTTGTAGAGGTCCTGCCGTTCCGTATAGGGGTAGAGGAGCCCCCACAGGGTGCATCGCCCGACGCCGACGCTTGCGGGCGGGATTCCCTTGCGCGCGTCGCCGAAATTTAAGAAGGCGAGCCCCGTCTGTTTGAGATTGTTCGAACACTGCATACGCCGGGCCGCCTCCCGCGCCGACTGTACCGCCGGGAGGAGTAAGCCGATCAGAACGGAAATTATCGACATGACGACCAGCAGTTCGACGAGCGTGAACGCGCCGCGTGTTAGTCGCGCAGTTGGGGATATGACGCTCATATTGCTTCTCCTGACGGCGGACGACTCATGCATGAACGCGTAGGAAAAGGGAGTCGTCGGCGCTTTTCTAACGCGGTTTGATTTTGCGGCTCTATATGCGGATTCTATGCGAAAATAATCTGAAATTCAAGCGTCTCGCGTAATTGGCGTTAAAAAAACAAACGCGCTGTCGGACAGTGCGGTCGTAATTCGGCGCGTTCAAGTTCAATATTTTCGAATTTCCCCGACGATCCCTTCGTCGAGCGTAAATACGACGGGCGTTTCCGCGAACCAGCGATAGCCGGGGCTGAGCCGGTCGTTGAGCGCGACGTCCCCTTCGGCTTCGACCTCGGTTTCCGGATCGATATTGACGAGCGCAAGGGGCAGCTTCTCTTCCTTGGCGGCTTTCAGAATGATTGGAAACGCGCGGCGGCATTCTGAGCAGTCGATTCGATGAATCATAACGAGCCAGCGTCCGGTCGACAGGCGTTTTCCCTCGGCGCAGAACGGCGCGAGCGGAAACGGCTTGCCGATCCATAAGTTTGCGTCCAGAATGACGGACGCGCCCCGTTTGATCTTCTGATCCTGTTCCAAGAGCGCGACCGGCGCGCGCGTTTCCAGCATGTAAAGAACCGTCGCGCCAAACGCGGCGGATACGGCGCACGACGCGGCGAGCGTCGCGACAAGACGGGCGCGGCCCGGTTTAGACGCCGAAACCGACGGCGACGGTCCGGCTGTAAAAGCGCAGAACGTCGAGAGCAGGACGATAACCGCGTCGAGCGAGAAGGTAACGTAAGGATTGACGCGTTTGGCGCCGAAACATCCGCAGCTGTCGAGCCCGTGCAGGCCTTTAGAGAGGGAAACGGCCGCGAAAAACGTGAAGAGAAGAGCCGTTGCGATCCGCGTAAATTTCGGAAAAAGACCGCCCAGGAGCCAGATTGCGAAGCCCGACTCAAAGAGAACGGCAAAAAAATTTACAATCGGAAGGTCGAGGAACGACGCCGACGGAGAGCCTGGCTCCGTCGCGAGCTGCAGCGCCTTTTGCCACGCGGCAAAGAGGAGAATAGCGGCGACGGCGACCCGAACGGCATGCCACAGATTCGTTCCGGTAAGATAGGCGCGGCGGTTCACTTGGGA
>CAMNJU010000062.1 GCA_946541595.1 uncultured Planctomycetales bacterium | reverse complement strand
AGGCAGTCGGCAACTATTCCGGGGTGACCGTCGAGAAAGTCGAGGGGAGCCTTGTCAAAGATTCAGTTACTTTTCGCTTTGTCGATTTGCCTGGCGTATACAGCTTAACGACATTCTCCCGCGACGAAGTCGTTGCTCGCGACTACTTGCTACACGAATGTCCCGACGTTATTGTCAACGTCGTCGACGCGTCCAATTTGGAACGGAATCTTTTTCTTACGTTACAGCTGAAGGAATTGGGCTTGCCTCTGATAATCGTGCTCAATATGTGCGATTTGGCAAAAGGGCGGGGAATAGTTTACGATATCACGAAACTTGAAGCGATTTTTGACGTTCCTATTGTTGAGGTGGTCGGCGTAACAGGCAAAGGTTTGGAAAAACTCGCCGATATCATTTCGGAAGTTGCCTCGAGATCTCCCGAACAGAAAAGTCTTCGTTTTTTGAGGTATTCAGATTCTGTCGAATCAGAAATTGCCAAAATAGACGCGGCTCTTGATTCTGCCGCGCTTCGTGCAGAGAAAGACGACTCGATTCGTAAGAACGATCTCGGCGTTGAATGGATCGTTAGCGGCCGTGCGCCGTCCGTTTCCGCTGGTAAAAAGGATTTTCAACAGCGCGTTTCTTATTCGAACGTGAAAGATAAAGGCGACGTACAGGCTCGGCGCCGATGGCTCGCGATAAAATTACTTGAGAACGACAAGGCAATTCTTGACAGTTGGCCTGACGCTATCCTTAGAGAGCGCGTTGCAGAGTCGACCTCCAAGCTTTCGTCAAAAACTTCCGTATCGGCGCCGATAGCGGCGAAGTTTGCGGCGGAACGCTATGCGAACGTTCGGTCGATCTGCGAGGACGCCGTTCGAAACGAGAAACGGGCGCGAATCCTTTGGTCCGATCGTGCTGATCGGCTCCTGACGCATCCCTTTTGGGGATTGCTTGTGTTCTTTGCGGCAATGTATCTGGTCTTTTGGCTGACGTTCGCCCTTGGAAACGTACCAGTCGGATGGTTAGAAGATTTTTTTGATTGGTTGGCAAACTTGTGTCGCCGTTTCTGGGCGGATAATCCAGACAGTCTTCTGTGTTCATTGGTTGTGAACGGCGTGATCGGCGGAGTAGGGGGCGTTCTTACATTCTTTCCCAATATTTTCATTTTGTTTGCCGCGATTGCCGTTTTGGAAGAATCGGGCTATATGGCCAGAGGCGCTTTTTTAACCGATAGATTTTTACGACGATTTGGACTTACGGGCAAGAGTTTTATTCCGATGCTTGTCGGGTTTGGATGTTCTATTCCCGCCGTTATGTCGACCCGTATTATTGAAGATCGAAAATCTCGACTGTCGACGATTTTCGTTGTTCCCCTTATGAGCTGCGGGGCTCGCTTTCCAATTTACGTTTTGATTATTCCTGCGTTTTTTGCCGAAAAGTGGCAAGCGCCAATTCTCTGGGGCGTTTACTTTGCCGGTATTGTTATCGCGGCGGTTATATCGACGGTTCTTTCAGTAACTACGTTCCGCAAGGAACATAATCCTTTCCTGATCGAACTGCCGGCTTATCACGCGCCTACGCTGCGAACGGTCGGATACCGCGCGCTGGAGCGAGGTTGGATGTATTTACGTAAAGTCGGCACGACTATTTTAGGCGTTTCTATTGCTCTGTGGTTTATGTCGACGTTCCCAACTTTGCCGCAATCAGAAGTTTCCAAGTTCGAGCAAGCGCGCGCCGCTATGCAGACGCAAGCGCAGGACGCTCACATTGATATCGAGGAAACGATTGCCCAGTCGGCCGAGATTGCGGAAACAGAGGTCGACGCGCCCGTCGAAAACGACGACCCCGCGAATTTGGCTGGGGATTCCGAACAGGAAGAGACGTCGAGTGAAGATAGTATGACGCCAGAAGTTGCTCAGCTTTTAGAGGACTGGGAAAACAATCAAAACGCAGAAACGGAGGCTAGGTTAGAATACAGTATTGTCGGACGTGTTGGAAAAGCTATGGAGCCCGTTATTAAATTTGCGGGTTTTGATTGGCGAATTGGCTCTGCGTTGATTGGCGCTTTTGCGGCGAAAGAGGTTTTTGTAGCGCAGTTGGGGATCGTATTCAAAGTTGGCGAGGCGGACGAGAATTCGAAATCACTGCGTAAGACGTTTGCAGAAAACTATTCGCCGCTGGTTGGAATATGCGTCATAATCTTTTGTCTGATTGGCGCGCCGTGTATGGCTACGCTGGCCGTAGTCGCGAAAGAGACCACATTTCGATGGGCTTTTGCTCAGTGGTTTACGCTTACCGCAATTGGATTTATTTTATCAGTCGTTACATATCAGATCGGAACGCTCTTTCATTTAGGTTTTTAGCGTGATTTATCCTTGATTTTTGCGTTGCAGCCGTTCTTGGCGTCGTTTGTTTGCGTTAGGAGAAGAAATGGTAGAGAAGATTATCGTCGCCGTGATTGTTTTGAGCGCCTTCGCGATGTTGTTTGCGCGCGTCGTCCGGACGTATAAATCAGGCGGATGCTGCGATTGCGGTTGTAAGGGCGGTTCGTGCTGCAACTGTTCAAATTGTATGGAGGCGAAGCCTCAGGATATAATAGAGATTGAGGACGTGGAGGACGCGTAATATCAGCTCCATATTCTCCCAACACAGACGCGTGAAGACGCAAGAAGCGCGACGCTTTGAAAAAGGCGACGCGCTTCTTTTTTGTACGGATCCCTGAAAGAGAACTGTGTACAGGAGAAATTCTGCCGAAGTGGACGGCAGAACCCCTGTCGTGTGATTACGGCTGATAATTGGCGACAGCGACGATTAACCACACGATACCGACGCAGAGCGCAAAACTCACGACGAAACCGACGACGTCGACGGCGTTCGGGCGGTTGATTTCAAGTCCTCCGAACTTAAAAAGGCGCTTATCGTCGAATCTGTGCGGATTTTCGTAGGACAGTTTCATTTCCTCAGCGTCTTTTATGGGATCGGGATCAACCGGAGTCTTCATTTTAACGTAATACCGGTCGAGTTTTTTCTGGTCGCCGCGAGGCGTGACGAAGCTCAGTAGAATGAGGAAAACAAACGGAAGGATCAGGCGCGTCGGAAGACGCATGGCTTCCAGCGTTCCGTTACTTTGCGAACAGAGATTAACGCCCATTTTTTCATAGAGCAGGAAGTCGAGTTCAAAAGCTCCTTTTCCTTCGAGTTTAACGCCCATTTTGGCCAATTCGTCGACAGATTTGAACGAATTCGTAACCCGCGTACGATTCTTGCCCAGATCTTCGGATTCTGTGCGCGATTCGTCGAACAGTTGAATTTGTTCGTCCGCGCCTACGAATCGTTTGTGTCCGTCGGCGATTTTAGCGACGACCTGTCCGTTAGAGTTGAAGACTAACTCGGCGCCATCCTGATCGTAGGGGACGACTCCTTTGCCCCAGTAGATCGCTTTTCCGCCAGTCTTGAATTCGTCGACGATCGTTTCTCCGAGCGTCAGCTGTTTCGGTTCGGGGCCAAGTTCACGCTCGATAATCGCCATTCTTTCTTCCTGAGACGTTTCGGAGGCGATTGTCTTTTCAAGCTCTGCCACGCGTCGGTTCCATAATTCGCGGGCCGCGTTTCTGCGTTCGACGTCGGTTGGCGACGCGGGCCGCGCTTCACGCGTGACGACAAATTCATTTGTCGCAAGGTATTTGGGATTTGTCGTCAGCGTTTCGTCAAATTTTGACGCGTTCATCGGAATGATGAAGAAAAGGGTAAGGGTAATGATAATGGTTCCCCACGCCGAATACTTGTTAGCGCGGCGCCAGTACATGCCAATCCAGAACGGGGCGGCGAATACAATTGGAATTTCCCAAGCGAATTTTAGTTGTTCGAATACGTTCATTGAAGCCAGCGATACGATTGTCGCGCCAATAATTACGATAGCTCCACAAATACGACCGGCCAAAACGAACGTTTTCTCGCTTGCCTTAGGATTAATCAACGCCGCGTATCCGTTGCGAACGACAAGCCCTGAAACGACAAGCATATAGCAGCTAGCTGAACTCATGAGCGCCGCGAGCAAACATGCGAGCATAAGTCCAACCAAACCCGCGTTCATCGGACCGAGGAGTTCGCGTGTAGCGACGCCCCAGACTTTGTCGGGGTCTTCCGCGAGTTCGACGCTGCTGGCAAGATAGGCGAGCGCTACCAGAGCTGTAAGAGCCCACCCTATTGTACAAAACCGCTTTAGAATATTACCGGCAACGAGACCGAACCGTGCGTTAAATTCCGTTTTGGCCGATCCTCCGCCTGTTGCGATAAAGTGAGGTTGGCAAACGATTCCAAGTAAATTCAGCAGAGTAATCGCGAGAATATAGTGGAACGGAAATTCTCCGCCTTTGGGACTCGTCAAAATTTCAAAGTATTCCGCTGGGACGCGTTTGTGAAGAATTGTAAAACCGGTTAAAGTATCGGAAACAGATCTGCCCGGCTTATTCTGCGCTTCTCCCGCGTCTAGCTGTAGGGGCGCGGATTCGACTCCGCTCGCTTCCGTCTGAACGACCGCCGCAACGTTACTCGACGCAACGGACGCTTCTTTTTCATCGTCGATCAATGCGTTAAGCCCAATCGGAATGAGGACAATTGACAGAATTACGATAAAAATACCTTGAATCAGGTCCGTCCAATACGCGGCTCTTAGACCTCCAAGAACGCCATAAAATAGTACGCATATTGCTGTTAGTATAATGATGAACTGGTCAAAAGGAACTGAATGACCAAAAATAACGAGCGAATCGGCGCCAATGAGTGGCGCGCCCATCTTGCCAATAGCGGTCATTCCGACGCCAAGATAAACCATATAGAAGACGGCGCCAAAAATCATATAGGCAAAAGCGATCGCTTTGCTTTGATAACGTTCTTCAAACCAGTCGCCCAACGTGAGACATCTCATTCGGCGATACCATACGCCGCAGATCCAGTAGAAGGGAGTAACGAACAGCCAAAGTAAACCGCTCCAAACGCCGCTCAGGCCGTTGGTAAAGGTCGTCTTAGCGGTCACAATGGGGTCGGACGCGTTCGTGCCGGCGCCAAACGCGGCGAACATTTGAAAGAGTTTGCCAAAACTTCGACTTCCTAAAAAGTAGTCTTCTTGCTTTTTGACAAAAAACATTGACCATAAACCGATCAACGCCATTAAGACGAAATATGCGGCTAAGACAATATAATCAAGCGTTGTTAATCCCATCAGAGACCTTTTGTCCTGTTAATCCCTTTTGTATTGCCTTTAAAAAACGCCGCGCATTCTGACGGTCTTTGAAAAAATTCGATTGGAACGGCAGATGCGCTTACTGTAAGTTTAACTCTAGAAAAACCACGTTTCAAGGGCTCGTCTCTTACAGCGCAGCCATGTTATTCAACGGGGATGGAAAACATCTGCCCCGCCATCGACACAACTTGTCATTACACTGGAACTTAGAATATATGACGCTGCATCGCCTATTTCGCATTGATCAATTGTGATTCTTCGTGCTCGGTGAGACAGACGGCTCGCTAGAGGCAGCGTTTTTGTTTGAATTGCGTGTTTCGCCTGTTTTAGGAGCGGATTTTCCCTTTGTCGAAGGTGGAAGCGGTTTAAAGATGGGAACTCCAAAAGCGCCTTTGCGTAACGTGTAAGCTCCGCTGCCTTCGTCTGTTTCAAGGAGATTGAGCGAATTAGCAAAAGTAGAGTCCGCGTAATCCGCGTAGTGTAGGACCATTGCTTCAAGGGTTGAAGGAGGGAAGGGCGCGCCCCAGTCCGCAAATCGGGAATGAGTGAGAATCAAGTGCTCTAGTTGAATTCGCGTTTCTTCGTCCAGTCCGACTTCTGCCGCATATTTTCGCACGATCTCGGTTCCTAGAACCGCATGACCGACGAGGTCGCCGGCGAGCGTGTGTTTGGGCCCAGTTACCGTCGTTACGGTATCTAATATCTTTCCCACGTCGTGCAGAACAGCTCCCGCGACGACGAGTTCTTTTGAAAACCGATCTTTGAGAAGCGGGTTATTCGCATAAAAATGATCGGCAAGAAAGATCGCGATTTTTGTTACCGATAACGTGTGTTCTAAAAGTCCTCCGATGTAGACTCTATGATGTGAACGCGACGCAGGAGCGTCGTATAGCGCAATTCGATTTTCTTTAAACACCTTTTGAACGAGCCTCAGAAGAGGCGACTTTCCAAGATGAACGCTCGCAAGCGTCATGATTTCCGCCGAGGTTGTTTCAGGAGATTTCTCAGAGGAGGGGCGGCATTTATTGGGGGCAAAACCGTCTTCTTCGTCGGCGGGCGTCGTCTCGCGAATACGACGGATTTCCAGTTTTAATCCGAAGTTTGTATCGCGAATCGACGCGCGAATTTTATAGAATTTACCGATTCGCCAGTTATTATCGCAATCGACGAACAGTTGGTTGTCGTTCCAGATAATTGCTTGAACAGTTCTTTTGCGATCTCTAAAAGAAACCTTAAAATACGGCTTGCCATCCTTTGTTCTAAGCTTCTCTTTTGAAATAAGCTGAACGAAACAGTCTGAGTCTGTAAAGGCGTTGAGTTCTGATAAAGTTTTGATTTCAGGAACTTTTATCGTTTTTTCGCCAGAACGGTTTGTCGAAGGCACTTTTGAGTAAGACGAACGCTCGGCGGATGACTTCTCATTTTTTGACGGCGCGGCAACATTCGAATTGGAATTAGCGTTAGCGGTTTCAACTTGACCGACGTTTTCTTCACGCGAAGATTTATTCTCAGAATCCTGCGAATTGTGAGCGCCAGTATTCAAACTCAAACTGCGGCCAACCTCTTCTGGATTTCCATAATCAGCGCTTTGGCGATCCGGCGTTTCGTCTCGTGTACCCGACGCGGCCGATTGGGGCTCAGAACGGACAACAGGCTCGTTTGACGAATTTGAACGAGGATTATCTGAAGATCTTGCCATCTTGACCACCGGATACTTCTAACGTTTTATCTTTCATATAAGCGCGCTGAGGACCTTGCGTCATTCGTTATCGGCCGGTTTTTCCAACACTAACGGTAATTCAACAATAAAACGCGCGCCTCCCAGGGGCGAGTCCAGAACAGAAATCTTTCCTCTATGCTCTTGGACAATTTTATGGGTAACCGCCAAACCGAGCCCTGTGCCTCCGCTTTTGTTTTTCGACGCAAACGGTTTAAAAAGAACGTCGCGTATTTCCGGAGCAACGCCCGGTCCCACGTCGTCAACGACAACAAATACCTTTTTTAATTCGGCGTCGAAATTTACGGCAACGTCGACCCGCCCGCGTTCGAATACCGGCAAAGGTAAACCCTTTCTGTCGAACCTTTTTACGTTAGGGTCGTAATCCTTTGACGCTTCAAGCGCATTGCCTATCAAGTTGATTACGGCGCGATGAATTTGTTCTTTATCAAAATAAAATAGCGGCGTTTTGTCGTCAGGAAAGAATTCCAATTCGACTTCAAGATCGTCCGCTCGGCCGCGCATCAACTCGACAGCCTCGGTCATAACGTCGCTGAAGCTTGCGTAAGACCACACGGGCGTGCGCTCTTTGCTAAAAGTCAGCATGTCGAGGACAAGATCGGAAATTTTTCCCTGGTTTTTTTCGACAATGTGCCAACCTTTTCCTACAAGTTCTTCGTCGTGGTCTTTTAGGCCAGACTGAATGAGAAAACTACCGCCACGAATGCCCTGCAAAATATTTTTGATGTGGTGCGAGAGGACCGCGACCGTTTGACCGATCGCGGCGAGTCGTTCCGCTTGGGTCAGACTCTGGTAATACCGGGTGTCTTCTACGGCAAGCGCAGCCTGTCGGCCGATGGCGACCATTAGTTTTAAATGGTCGAGTGTTAATTTATGCCGTCGACTCCCTGTAAAAGCGTCGTCTGTGACGTCGGAATCGGAATTTTCGAGTAGATCAGGATCGAGGCTTGCTTTTTCGGCCTGCTTTTTCTCGACTTTTTCTAAAATGTCGCCAGCCGCTTCGGTAGAACTGGGGTTGGAAGAAGAATGGTCTTCGTCGTCTTGAAGACTGTCGTGGCGATATTCGTCTTTCTCTTCCCTCGGACGCAATCTCTTTGCCGATTCCTCTTTGTCGTCATAGTCCAAGACGCTTTCGTTTGGGCGATAGAGCATCTCGCCTTCCGGAAGATTATCTGAATCGTCGGCAAGACTTCTGGCGACGTCGATGTAAACGACCCCCACCAGACCGTACCGTCCCTGCATAGGCACGCAAATAGCCTCTTTTACTCCGGAATGTACGACGCTTGCCGCTCCGTCCCAACGTTCGTCGTTTTGAGCGTTGCTCGTTAAGACTCCCTTTTGATTACGAAAAGCGTAATTGAGGATCGTTTGACTTACTTTAACGCGCCCGTCCTTTTTTCGAGACCTCGAGGATTTCGGAACAAGTTTGTCCGTACCGGCGTCGTACAGGAAAATACATCCTCGATCGACCGGCGCCCACTGAAAGATGAGTTCAAGAATTCGGTCAAGAAGCCGCTCTACGTCAAGAGTGCGGCTTGCGGCAAGAGTTGTGTGGTACATAAAGTTGAGGTGGGAGCGCGCTTTTGCCAACCACGTGTCTTTAATATCGTTCTCTGCGGAATTGTCAAATAGACGGCGCGATTCTTCCGGGACCAGGTAATGAAGGACTTGAGAAGTAGATTCGGCGTCCAGCTCTTGAACCACGTCGACCAGCGGTTCTTCCGTTCCTACGTTGAGGGAGTAAGACGCGAAGAGCAAGACTGTTTTGCCGATGCGAATCTGATCGTTATTGACGAGAACCCGTGAGCGGACTTGTTTCCCGTTAACAAAAATTCCATTGGCGCTATCTAAATCTACCAGTACGCGCTCGGATTCTTTGAAGGTTATTTTAGCGTGACGGCGCGATACTTCCGGATCATGAATGCGAATTTTATTGGAAGAATCGCGTCCAATTGTTATTACCGAGTCGTCGAGCGTATATCGCCGCCCTTGATCGTTGCCTTTAATAACAAAAAGCGAGTCCAATTTAGTCTCCGCGGAAAAATAATTGCGAGCGCGTTACCTTCGCGCTTGGAGCGCTAATGGAGAACGTTCTCTCTGTGGACGGTAGCTACTTCAATAAAACCGACGCAACATGTTACGCGGCGCGCCTCTTCTATGATACGAGCGAGCCGCGTAAACTATTGTAATACGCGACTGAAACAAATGAAGTTCTTCAGGCGTTAAAGAAGAACCGACTTTGCTTTTTTCTGATTATTATACTAATTATAATGGTTTTTTATAATTTCTGTTCTTTTTGACACGCAATCGATCAAAATTCTGTTCGGCTTTGCTTCTTGAAAGATTGAAAAATTATTTGTTTCCTGCAATTTGAAGGTTTTGATTTCAAAAAGATATTTGCGGTAAATAATTGTTGGTTGTATTACTAATTAAACATACTATAATGGAGTGACGTCTGTCTATGAGAGCGGCGGCCCTCTCGCTCAAAAAGTTTTGAGAGAGATTGTCTCGTCGAGAGAACCTGCTCGTAAGACGTTTACAAGGGCAACCCGAACGCAGCGTTTGCAGGAAGCGGGGCGCCAGATTTTCCTAGAAAAGAAGTCGAGTCGAATTTAAGAATAGTTTGATCAGTTCGATCGCAGGATTATTCTTTAATCGTTTAGACGACGCGTTTGTTATGATACGTCTTTAGACGTTTTTTTAAGGAGTAACGATGAAAAAATGTATGATGATTGCGGCATTCGTTGCATTTGCAGCGTTCAGCGCCGTTGGATTCGCACAGGATTTAACTAGTAACCCCGCCTATTCAAACGGTACGGAATGGCTTGCGAATCCGGTAGAGAACGCCGACGCGGAAGCCGCTTCCGAGGCGGATATGAAGCCCTATGAAGAGACGCTTCAAACGAACGTCGACGGCGAAACGCTCAAGTTCAAGATGATTCCGATTAAGGGCGGCGAGTTTACGATGGGCAGCGACTCCGGCGAAAAAGACGAAGGACCTGCGTTCAAGACGACCGTTGCTCCGTTCTGGATGGAAGAACACGAAGTCACGTGGCAGGAGTATTCGCTTTTCGCGCTCCTTTATCTTGCCAACGCGCATAAGTCCGGCGCCGTTAAATCGACCTCGGATCGCGACGAGCTTGCAGACGCGCTTGCCGCGCCGACTGCGCCGTACAGCATTGGCACCATCAGCTATGATAAGAGCAATAAGGAAGGTTATCCCGCGAGCGGTATGACCCGTTTTGCTGCGCAGATGTATTGCAAGTGGCTGACGGCGACGACTGGCCGATACTACCGCCTACCGACTGAAATCGAATGGGAATACGCTTGCCGTTGCGGAACGGACACCGCCTATGAATTTGGCGACGACGAAGCGCAGCTTGACGATTACGCATGGTATCTTGGGAATAGCCCGGACGGATACAACAAAGTCATGACCAAGAAGCCTAATTCATGGGGACTTTTCGACATGCATGGAAACGTCTGCGAATGGGTTATGGACCAGTACGATAAAAAAGCGTACAAAGATTTTGCTTCCGGTAAGATCAAAACGCCTTTCGTTACGCCTAAAAAACCGCTTTCCGTTTACGCTATGTTTAACGAGGTTTCTCGCGGCGGATCCTGCGCGCATGAAGCCGCTGATTGCCGCAGCGCGAAGCGAATTGTTTCCGACAAGAGTTGGAAAGAACATGATCCTCAGTTCCCGCAGAGCATCTGGTGGATGACCGAAGCGCCTTACGTTGGATTCCGCGTTGTTCGCCCGCTGGCCGTTCCGTCCGCTGAGGAAGCGAAACTCTTTGAACCGGATCCCGCCGTTTGGGCGAAATACAAGGAACTCAATCCCCGTTGAGATTGTCGACAGTTTGAGTCTGCCCTTTGAGGCAGTCAACGACTAAAAAAGGACGCGTTTCTGAATCGAAACGCGTCCTTTTCCATTTTATTTGTTCGCCGAAGAAGATCAGTTCAAATTCAAAAGCAGCGTAAACAGGATACCCGCCAGAAAAATAGCGACGGCGTAACCGCCTATTGCGACGGTCCAGAACCAAATTGGGACGTCTTTATACCAGTCGCCAAACGGGCCGCGTTCCGAATGATCGAGATTATTCTGATAGTTGTTTTGCGGCATGCCGCCGATAGGAGTCGAACCGTGTGAATAATCGTGCTGCGCGCCGACATGCTCAGCAGAAACTTTCTGCGCATAAGGCGCGTTAGGCGCCTGCGACCAAATACTGGAACCAGACTGATTTGTTCTTGGATCTCTTTGCGGAATGGCCGGATTTTGGCGAGCGGCGTTCGGCTGCTGTCCAGTCGCTTCTTTGTATTTGGAAATATTAATGATTTGTGAAGAGACGTTTGGAGCGTTTGGAACGCTTTGCGTCTGAACGGACGAATCGGCGGTTTCAGCCGCCACGCGAACTTTGGTCGTATCCGCAATCTCGCTAAGAGCGAGTTCGATAGGATCTAACGCGTTTTCAAGAGAGGTTTTTTGAGACAGGACAATATTGTCGCTGTGAAGATGCGATCGGGATTTTGCCGCAGACTTAATGCGGGACATGGACGTTCCGCTTGCAGCGGCGTCGTATAGATCGACAGAATTTTCGCCTCGCTTTTGCGCGAATCCGTTGAGTTCGTCGTCAGAAAGACGGAAGGCAACGTCGTCCCGTTCAAAACCGATTTCCGTGGCGTTAGCGCTGCCTAACAGAAAATCCTGTTCTACATTAATCCCTTTCAGACCGTCAAGGGAATCGTTTCCTTCTTCCTCCGCAAAGTCGCTGGGCTGAGCAAAGCCATGCCGGATAAGCCAGCGATTCATGAGCTCCGCGACTTGATCCATCGTCTGAATTCGATTCTCTGGCTTTTTCAGCATCATATTAGAGCATATTTCAACGAGGTCGACAGGCGCGTCGGGACGCTCTATGAAAATGCTGGGCGGTTCTTTCCGTTGATGCGCGAGCAAGCGCTGCGAAATCGATCCGGATGGGAAGGGCGGTTTGCCGACAAGGCAGAAATAGAGCGTGGCCCCTAAACCGTAAATATCCGCCCTGGCGTCGACGTTATGACTGTCGAGCGCCTGTTCCGGGGCAAGATAATCGGCCGTACCCAGAATTTTGTCTTCTTCGCACATGGTGCCTTGAAGATTAAAGGCGTTTTCATCTAAAAGCGCCAAGCCCAAGTCGAGAATTTTAACAAATCCACGATCGTCGACGACGATATTGTCCGGTTTAACGTCGCGATGAACAATTCCGCATTTGTGCGCGTCGCCAAGTCCTAACGCCGCCTGTCGGATATAGTTTGCAGCGTCTTCGTAATCTAACGGCCCTTCTTTTTCTACAAGTTGACGAAGGTTTTGCCCCTCAAAATACTCCATTACGATATAGTGTACGTCTTCAAAACGGTCGACGTCGTATGCGCGGACTACATGCCGCGAATCAAGAGAAGCAATGGCTTGGGCCTCGCGCGCAAATCGATCAAGATACGTTGGATTGAGCTTTCCTTTGGGCAGCACCTTAATAGCGACGCGGCGCTTCATAACCGTATGTTCGCCAAGATAGACTGAACTCATCCCGCCGGAACCTAAGTGTCCCAGTATTCGGTACTGACGCAGATAAAACCCCTTATATTTGCGTTTCATTAGCTGCCGCACATGCCAAGTTGTGAGCAGTTTCCGCTTGATATATTCTCCAACGAGCTGATTAACGTCTTTAAGGACGTTCGGCTCGTTGCGTTTGATTTCCGCTAACGTGGCGTCGTACGTTTCGGGTTCTAGTAGACCGCTACGCTTTAACAGGTCTAAAAATTCTTCGGACGTAACAGCGGACATGGTTTATCACGCGGGAGAAATAGAGGGTTAAAGGAATATACCGTTGAAGCGCTCGCCTCGACTTTATTATATTCAAAAGACGCCGCGCGCGCAATGATTGCGCCGCGATTGGAGTTTTTTGCCAAGAAAAAGCCGTATTAACTCCGTTTTGAGGAACCGGGCTGAAACACGCTCCATACGCTATTCTTTGATCCACCCCATTTCTTTTATGAACGAGACTCCGTCTTTTGTCGTGGAGAATAATCCGTCCAACTGCGCTTCAAACGCCCTCGTTAGGATATTTCCCATTTGAGGTCCGGGAGATATCCCCATAGAAACAATGTCACGCCCTTTTACCAACGGTTCAGGCCCGGATTCTAAAAGTCCGCGACTAGCCGCTTCGTCAATCCAAATTTCCATTTGTTTGCGTATTTGCGGTCTGGAAATTTTAGCTGTTTGATCGCCATTTTCATCGCGTTCACAATTTGCATATTCGAGCGCGGCGTGCAACAGAGCCCACAGCTTAATATTGCCCGGTTGTAGCCGGTGAGCCAGTCTGCGAATCGAACTCTCTTTGGGAGGGGAGAAGAGAGGCGTCTCTTCTTCGGCAAGTTTACCGACAACTCCGAGGACACGCGTAGGCGCTTTCATTTTCTCAAAGAATAAACGTGCGGCGGAATCGTTTTTCGCATTGCGCCGCAAACGGCGTTTAGCTATTTTTTCTGCATCTGAGGGAGTAGGCGCGTCAAAAGCGTAGGTCAACGCCGAAAACATGAGATAAATTCTCTCGTCGTCAGAAAGTTCCGAACGGCGCTCTTGAACGAGATTTGCCATTTCTTGACATGAATGGAGCGTTTGACGCCATGCGTTTTCATTTCCGTTTGTTAAGGCGTGGAGCTCAGGGAAGGCTTGAGTCCAACCGCTATCGCGCAGAAACGTAAGCCCAGAATCAGGATATTGACCTTTTAGAGCCCATTTCTTCCATTCTTCGTATACGCGTTCTTGTGAAAGAGTATTGAATTCAGGGAGAACTTCGCGACAGTACTGCAGGGTTTTCGGTTCGGTTGTAAACCCAAATCGCGCCGCGAACTGCATGCCGCGAAGAACACGCAACGGATCGTCTTTAAAGGCGTCGCTTGTCGCGCGCAGTCTTTTGTGTTTGAGGTCGTCTATTCCGTTAAACGGATCGCAAAACGAACCGTCGCGCCGCATTCCAATGGCGTTTACCGTAAAATCGCGGCGTGCGAACGCTTCTCTGGGGGAAATATTCGACGACCACTCGACGTTAAAACCTTTATGTCCAAGTCCGTTTTTAGATTCCCTTCTCGGCAGCGCCACGTCGACGTCGCGGCCGACTTTCAAAACGCCGAACGCTTGTCCCACAATATCAACGCGAAAACTGCCGCTTAAAATATCGCGGATTTGCGCATAACTCAGTCCATACGCTTCAATGTCGAAATCTTTGGACGGTATTCCTAAAAGATAGTCGCGAACGAACCCTCCAACAATAAGGACGTCGGTTGCGCCGTTTTCTTGGAGTAAGTCGATAATCTTTAATACGTGTCTAGGAATCGAAAGAGCCAAAATCTAACCTTCACAATCTTGTTTTGGCGACGTCAAATGAGAATTCCAACGTTCTTTTTATAGAACGCCGACAACCGCCTGATAGCTGAATTCTACTAGCAATGTTATTTATTACAAGGAATGTTTAACCGATCAACAATCCCTTGGCGAGATTTTATTGAAAAAATCCATTCGCACATTTTTACTAGAATAACTTGCAAACGCGTTCGGAATCATGTATCCTTGGAGACGTCGTTTGAAGAGGGGGCGTAAGAAGGTTTGCAAAACGCTTCTCGCCCACCTTTTTCAGAAATTGCGATCTTAGTTCAGAGCGTTTGTTTAGCAGTCCCTTTATCAGACGGCTTATCCGCGACGGGCTTGGGTTTTCGGAAAACGTTAATCAAAATTTTAAGAAAGAAACGTCATAATGAAGAAAACATTGAATGTTGGGATGTTAGGAACCGGTTTTATGGGGCGAACGCATTCGAACGCGTTCAATCAAGTCGGTCATTTTTTCGACTTGCCGTATCAAACCGTGCTGAAATGCTGCTATGGACGCAACGTCGAGAACTTGAAGAAGTTTCAGTCGACTTGGGGGTACGAAGCGATCGAAACCGATTGGCGGAAGATTGTTGAAAGCGACGAAATCGACATAATCGACGTCGTTACTCCTAATTTCCTCCACAAGGAGATGGTCGTCGCCGCCGCGGAAGCCGGTAAAGCGATTATTTGTGAAAAGCCTCTGGCAATGAATTCCGCCGAGGCTGCGGAAATGGTCGCCGCAGTAGAAAAAGCCGGCGTTCCGACAGCCGTTTCTTTCTGCTACCGCCGTAACCCGTCAGTAGCGCTCTTTAAACAGCTTGTCGACGAGAATCGAATCGGCCGTCCGTTCCATTATCGCGCGACCTACAATCAGGACTATACGATTAGCAAGAAGGTGCCTGTGGGCGGCGCGTCCCTGTGGCGCCTTGACGCAAACGTAGCCGGAAGCGGAGTAACGGGCGACTTGCTCGCGCACTCCATCGACAGCGCCGAGTGGCTCAACGGACCGATCGAAAAAGTGTGCGCCCATACGGAGATTTTCATTAAGGAGCGAACAAACGCCGTTACTGGCGAGAAGACGCCGATCACTATCGACGACGCGTGTATGTTCATGGCCATCTTTAAGAACGGTTCGAACGGTCTCTTTGAGAGTTCCCGCTACGCCAGAGGCCGCAAAAACTTCAATACGATGGAAATGAACGGCGAGAACGGCGCGTGCTACTTCAATTTGGAAGAGCCGGAGTACCTGCAGTTCTTCCGCTATGCCGATCCTGAGACTGGCAAGAAGGTTGAGGATCATCTTACCGGTTGGCAGAAGATTCTGGTTACGAACTCCGAACACCCCTATATGAGCCACTATTGGGTTCCCGGAACTGTAATTGGGTACGAGCACTACTTTATCAACCAGTTGGCGGACTTCCTGATTCAAATGTCGGGCGGAACTCCGGTTTATCCCGTTCCGACCATCAGCGACGCTGCGCGAACTCAAAAGGTTTGCGACGCGGTGATCCAGAGCGCTAAGGAAGAACGTTGGGTCGACGTCGAGTGATTTGTCGGTTTGACGCTGTTAGGGTAGGGGAGCGACGGCGCTCGGGACGCCGTCGCTTTCTTACTTTCTTGGCGTTTTATCGATTTGTGGCGCGTTCTTCGAACTCGGAAAATTACCAGTATAGAAAAAGAGTTTTTTTGGTTTATGGGGCAGGGGGGGACGGAAAGATTCAAACATTTCCACCTTGAGTTTTTGCTTTTTTGTCTCTTTACATCCCACCTCGTTCTCTTTATTGGTATAATAAGCGGGTGAGGATAGAAATTGAGTTGACTCTTGTCAAACGTTTCTATTCAGTTTTGTTGGGGGAAAGACTATGGGGATTCGATTTTTCTGTCCAAATGGGCACACTCTGAATGTCAAAGCCGAACTTGCCGGCAAAACGGGATATTGTCCTAAATGCCAAGCTAGAATGATTATCCCTACGGAAAGCACTCGGCAAAAGGGCGAGCATTTTCAGGCGGGCGTCAGTCAGACGGCTAAGGCAGTACCGCTCGACCCTTTGCCGCAAGCTAACGAAGTTGCGGAATTGGACACGGTTGAATCGGAAGCGCTTGAACGCAAAGACGCTTTATCAGTCTCGCGCGAGCAACCGGCGTCTCCTGTCGAGAAGATTATTCGGGAAGCAGTCGATTTGGGAGCCGCTGTATCCGGTGAAAACATACGCAACTCTTCTTTTAACGGAGTTAGCCCGTCCGAAGCTCTGCTTGACGACCCCAAGGTTCTATGGCTCGTCAGAACGCAAGACGATCAGCAATACGGCCCTGCCTCCGGCGACGTGTTGCGCAGTTGGATTAGGGAACGCCGTATAGGTCCGCAGACGTATGTATGGAGAGAGGGATGGGATATTTGGTATAGAGCAGAGCAAGTTTTCCCGAATCTTGATCTGTTTTTTGAGAAAACGCCCGCTTCCCATAACGCTCCGAGCTCTTATCAGAACGATGGAATATTGAACAAATCAAGGGATTTGAATCACTTGAACTTTAGCTCTAACGATCAGCTGACGAGCCGTCGAAAGAAAGCGTCTGCGTCGCTGTATATTATTGCCGGATTGATTGTCTTAAGTTTGGCGCTCCTTATTACGCTCATTGTCATTCTTTTGAAGCAATAACTGCGCAGCGAACGTTCTCAATGAGAATTGAAAGTCGCGTTTGGGATCGTCTTCGTCCCCTAGCGCGACTTTTTTTATCGCGCGCGCTTAATTTTCTGAAAGGTTTGGCGCGTTGCCCCTTTTGGAATCAGCCTTTGATTCTGTTTTTCCTATTGTCGAATTCGTAACGGCTACTATAATATACCTGTTCTTTCGGCCTTTACGCCGTAAGACGCGGGTATGGTGGAATTGGCAGACACGTCAGATTTAGGTTCTGATGAGCAAACGCTCGTGGAGGTTCGAGTCCTCTTACCCGCATCTTTGTTTTTCATCACAAAAAACGGGACGCGCATTTGACAGTATGCGCGTCCCGTTTTCTTATTTTGACGTTTTTTGAACGATTAGAGAGTTGGAATCTTTCTATATTTGGATCGGCGATTCTCTCCGTAATTAGGATTCTCAGCTTTCCTCATCTCTTCATAAGATGAGAAGTCGCCTTCAAACCACCGCGTCTTGCCGTTTCCTTCAAAGATGAGCAGATGCGTGCAGATACGGTCAAGGAAGAAACGGTCGTGGCTTACCACAAGAGCGCATCCGGGGAATTCGATAATCGCCTGCTCAAGCACGCGCATTGTCGCGACGTCTAAGTCGTTAGTCGGTTCGTCAAGTAAGAGGAGATTTCCCCCGCGTTTGAGGAGCTT
>CAMNJU010000061.1 GCA_946541595.1 uncultured Planctomycetales bacterium | reverse complement strand
TCGACGCATTTGCGAATCATATCTTCCGGCCAAATGGACGCCTGAACCTCGCCTATATGCGCGCACCGCAGGAAGAACATGCACAGACGCGACTGGCCAATTCCGCCTCCGATCGAAAGGGGAAGTTCGTCGTTAAGAAGAGCCTTGTGGAATAACAGTTCCCTGCGCTCCTCGCATCCTTCGAGCTTCAACTGTTGGAGCAGCGCGCGTTTATCCACGCGAATCCCCATAGAAGAAAGTTCAAGCGCCTGTTTCAAAACTGGATCCCAGACGAGAATATCGCCGTTCAGCCCATAATAACCGGGATCTGTTTCCGTACTCCAATCGTCGTAATCCGGAGCGCGGCCATCATGCTTTTCCCCGTTTGAAAGTTTGTGTCCAATTCCGATAACAAACGCCGCGCCAAATTTGCGCACAAACTCGGTTTCCCGTTCTTTGGGGGAAAGATCGGGATACTCGCCTAGCAAATCTTCCGCCTGAACAAACGTAATGTTCTCGGGCAAACAAGGACGAATGTGAGGATAGTCGTCATACACGTTTTGCTCGATTTCTTTAAGCGAATCGTAAATATCCTCGACGATGTTGCAGAGAAAATCAAGATTACGGTCTTTCGCCTCGATCGTACGTTCCCAATCCCACTGATCTACGTACAGAGAATGAACATTATCCAAATCTTCGTCGGCACGGATAGCGTTCATATCGGTATAAATACCGTAACCAACGGGGATCTTGTAGGAAGCAAGTTTCATGCGCTTCCATTTGGCGAGCGAATGAATCACCTCGGCAGACGTATCGCTCATGCACTTAATTGGGAACTTGACTGCGCGCTCTACCCCGTTTAAGTCGTCGTTAATGCCAGTTCCGGTTTTCACAAAAAGGGGAGCCGTCACGCGACGAAGGTTCAAATTCGTCGCAAGGCTTTCCTGAAAATCCTCTTTAATATTGAAAATTGCCTGTTCCATCATCTCAGGCACGAGTTTTGCTACATATCCAGACGGAACAATCAAAGCCATCTATTCACTCCTAATACCGTCGTCAGACGGACGTCAATAAAATACGTTGTGAGCGCGAGATTCAATTTCTAACGTTCAACAGGTTTGTATTGTATTTTTTATGATAGAATCGTCAATAGTTAGATTTCAAAAAAGTTATACAACATACACATACTATTTCAACATATAATATCATCTTCATAAAAACAACTAGTCCACAATGATCTCTCGCATTCTGTTGGTTCGACAAAAAACCGCGTGAAGACTCGTTAGTCTACACGCGGTTTTATATCGGGCAAGCGATTGCTTCTTTCACTTCTGAGGAGCGTACTTATCGGCAAGCTTTTTATATTTCTCCGCAGACGCGGCGTCTTTCAGTCCTTTGCTCATCGTAGAAAGATTGGAGTAAGAAACATACAGCTCCGAATCCTTGACAAATCCGCCGCTGCGCGCCTTTTCAAGGAAAGTCACGGCCGTAAGCAGCATATCACGCCCTTCTTCTTTTTTGCCGTTCTTCCAGCAAATGGTCGCGGCTGAGGCCAGAGGAGCGCCAACTTTCGCTGCGTCGCGAGCTCGAACATGATCCTGAATTTGCGCAAACAGTTCGTTTGCAGAGGCGAAGTATTTCTCCGCCTTTGCGTCGTCAAGTCCAGAAGCGTATATCTTGCCGAGATGCAATTGCGCCAACGCCGTTGGAATACGATCAATTGGAGGCCGATATTCGGTAACGAGTCTAAGATATCCGAGCCCTTTTTCTCCCAGTGACGCGGCCTTTTTATAATCCTTGCGTTCTTCGTAAATACGCGCCGCGTTAGTCAACGCTTGACCAGCCCGCCAACGAACGGACGCGGCGGAGACTTCGTCAACAGTCTTTTTAAGATAGATGTCGGCTGCGGCTATTACGCGCTGCGCATACGTGTCAACTTCAGCCGCGTCGGGAATATCAAGACAAACGTCCAATCCTGCTTGCAACACGTCGATCTGAGCAGAAGGAAGTTGGGATTCTTCGCTGAGCATTTTATCCAATTCGCCAGCGACCGCGGTAGCGGCGTCTATCCATTCAAACGCCTTCTCTCGATCACCTTCATTCTTCCACTCCTTACGCGCAACAGCAATCGCGATCGAAAGATTAGCCTGCTCTTCAAGCTTTTTCGCCGACCAAATCACGTCAGGAGAAAGATTCTGTTCGTAAAGACTGCCAAGCAGTTTTAAGGCGCGCTGTCCTTGAGCAATCGAACCGTCGTAATCGGGGTCTGCCTGTTCATGCCGCAAAATAGAATCTAACGTTAAACCCTCAATCTGATAGAGGGGATGTTCGACAAACGTATCGCGAACAGCGTCCATGTACCTCAAGGCCGAATCGACTTCGCCCGCCTGAATGAGCGTATTGATGTACGTGAGATGGAATTGCGGAAGCGAGTCGTTAAGTTTAATTGCCCGGAAAATATGCTTTCGAGCATTGGTAATATCGCCGACCGCAAGGTGCGTCTGCGCGAGAATCCAATGAGCGCCCGGCGCGTTTTCATCGTGTAACAGCGCATGTTCCGCATCGTCGCGCGCATAGGTATAGGACACGTGCAAATCCTGCTCGGCACGCATAATGAAATATTCGCCCTTAACCGTTTCCGCAACTACCTGAATGACTCGATTACTCGGTAAACCGGGAGTTTCGCCGGCTTCCAAAACAAAAGCGACGCCCTTTTCCGGAAATACTTCGCGGAAATTACCGGCTTCGTCGGGGCTCCAAATAGGACGCACGTCTTTGATCTCGCTCTCAAAAACTTTGCGAGCGTCAGATTCCGAACGAGCCTCGCTTAAGTTGATCATAATCGCTTCAACAACGTCGTTCTTCCCCACAATCTGAATGGTGGCGTCCGGTAAAGTCGGATCTTGGTATGTGTTAACTTTGAACCCTTCGACCGTCTCTTCCGCAACCGGTTTACTGAACGTCGGGTTTGATTTCAATTCCGACATCTTAGTAACGCCCGGCTGAACCCCGGCAAGAGAAGCGCCATGCGGTTTATGATCGACATGTCCGTCGTCGGGACGGACGTTCAAATCGGGGAGATTCTCCAATTCGTCCACGATCTTACCGCCGTTCGTCGCTTCCTTTTTCTTTGCTTTGCCAATCTTAGCTTCTTCCGACGTAGCCACGGGCGTTTTTCCACTCGTTTGCACAATAGCATCAAGCGCTTTGGCGGGAGATTCTACAAAAACGGCAGAACGAACGGCGCCGTCCTCTTCGGCGAAAGCAAAGATTCCGGCGAAACCAATAAACGCGGTCGCCAAAGCGGTACAAGCGCATTTCAGCCGCTTACTGTAATGGTTATCGTTTAAACTCATTTTCGAATTCTTTCACATTGCAGTTTTAGGCGTCGCTACGAAAACCGGTCTGCGCACGTTTTCAGCGAAGATTAGAACCGATACGCGCGATCGCCGTCAAAAAACACTGACGCCATTTTCCGGATACTACAAGAAATGCAGAATATAATCCAGAGCAATTCGACGTCTTCACTCACATTTTCAAAATGAGTTTATCCGAGGAGCGCTCTTGAGTTGGCAGTTTTCATACAGAGACAAAAATGTGTTAAAAACTTTCTTAAAAAAAGCATTTTTTGGGAAAAAAGCGGAAAAGACGCTTTATATCCGATTATGAAAAGCGTAAAATCAGAGCAATGGGCGTTCTATTTCAAAACGCCCGATATGACTTAATCCATGAATCGTACGGCCCCTCATTTTGGAGGAGCCGCCCGCTAAGTTTAACGCAGTATCAAAGGAGTTTCCAATGCTGAAGGTCGGTATCGTCGGAATTGGTTTTATGGGCATGATTCACTATCTTGCTTACCAACGTATTGAAAACGTGAAGGTTGTCGCGTTGTGCGAGTCCTACGCTAAGGAACGCCTTGCCGGCGATTGGACTAAAATCAAGGGAAATTTCGGTCCTCAGGGAACCCAAATGGATCTCACCGGAATCGCCACTTACGACAACATAGAAGCGCTCCTTGCGGATCCAAACGTCGACGTAGTTGATATCTGCCTCCCGCCTGCCGGACATGCCGCGAATACGATTGCCGCGCTTAACGCGGGTAAAAACGTCTTCTGTGAAAAGCCAATCTCCCTCAAACCGGAAGAAGGCGTCGCCATGGTCGAAGCGGCCAAGCAAAACGGAAAACTGCTCATGATTGGGCATGTCTTGCCGTTCTTTGACGCGTTCAACTACATTTATCAAGCTCAAATATCGGGCAAATTCGGCAAATGCCTCGGCGGAAACTTCACCCGCGTTATTTCCGATCCTACTTGGCTCAAGAATTTTTACAGCATGAACGGTTCCGGCGGCCCTATGCTCGACCTGCACATTCACGACGCGCACTTCATTCGCACGATGTTTGGCATGCCGAAAGCGGTCCGCACCCTCGGTCGGCTTCGCGGCGACGTTCCTGAGTACTTCAATACGCATTTCGTCTACAACGATTCGGATCTCGTCGTTACAGCTACTAGCGGCTGTATCCAGCAGCAAGCGCGTCCGTTTACCTTCTCGTACGAAGTTCACTTTGAAAAGGCGACGGTCTTCACCGATTGCTTCAACGCCGTACCCGTTACCGTTCTGCATGAAGACGGCACGATTGAAAAGCCGGAATTCCCCGCAGGCGACGATATTACTCCGTTCGAACACGAGCTTACCGAAGCGCGTAATTGTTTCCTCGCCGGAAAACCTTCCGCGATGCTCGACGGAGCTCTGGCGCGCGACGCGCTCACGATCTGCCACAAAGAGATTGACTCGTGCAATTTGCGCACGCAGGTAATGATCTGAAGCTTATCCCTCAGACGCGTTTTTACCGTCAAAAGAGAGCCCCCGGGCGTTCACAAGAACTTCCGGGGGCTCTTTTTATCTCAACTTAATGACGTCAATGGCAAACGATCAACGTCAATTAACCGATCAATCATTCGGCGACAGATGCCGCCGCTCGAGACAGACGCAAATCAACGGTGTAAAAAGTAAAAGGCGGCAAAGCAAGCTGCGGCCGCGAGAATTAACCATACCAGTTTCGATCCCCAAGCCGCGCGAATCTGGGCTCCGTTTGTAATGTAAGGATAAACGGCGTTGATCCAATATCCCGCTTGACGCAACTCGTCGGAGCTAAGTTTCTCGCCAGCTTGCGCGCGTTCATACAGCCCGGCGAGATAAGTCAATTTCTCAACGATTCCCTTGGGCATCTGTTTCGTCGCGGTCAAAATCTTATCGCGAAGATTTGAACCGGTCGCGTTGAAATTAGAGTCTAACAGACCCTCAATCTTCTTCATTTCCGAAATCAATTTACTGGCGCTAATCTTCATAGCTGTTCCTCATTAGACAAGACCCCTAAAAGGGGCGTTAGGTCAACCTTACCGAACTCGTCGCCGTAAGACAGTCATTACGACAACGTTTACTATTCGTCGTTGTGAACAAATTTTAAAACGCGGATTTTCGTCGGTTGCGGCGCGCCGTCCGGCTGCGCTCGGTCACGATTAGCGTCGGGCGCTTCCCATCGAAAGATCCAACGTTCCCCATTAACGTCAAGCGCTCTTACACGTTTCAAAAGTCTGGAATCGTCAGATTCAATCGCGTTAATAAGAGCAACGTCTTCAGGGCTATATTCGGGCCGTTCAATTCTGCCAGTTTGCTTTGGCGCAGGACAGGGTTTGAGCGTATCAAGACTGAGATATGTAGAACCCGACTTATTCGCGCGAACTTGTTTCCATGGAACGACAAGCGTATCGGCAGACGAAGGCCGGACGCCGCCTAACTCAAACTCGTTAGGCAACGAACCTCCGCCAGAAAAATTCCACTCGAAATCCCAATCAGTAGCCTGAACAAGATTCCACCCATTCTCCTCCAGACGCGCGTTCCATATTTGTAAACGCCCATTAGCGTCATACTTGGTATACGTTAAGACAACGCGGCCCTTTTGATCGAACGCCATGCGAACATGCGAGTTTAAAATACCGCCCTTTGCGGGAACAGGATCGACAATCTCGCCGCTTTCAATGGTAATCGGAAGTTCACACGGCTCGCCGTTCGACTTCTCCCATCGCACGAGATCTATGGAACGCGCGTACGAAAGATCGTGGTTAGTAGCGGCGTCCGGCGTATCCCGCCAAACCCAAGCCACGTGAAAATAACCGTCAGGTCCTAACGTCGGCCCGACAAAATAAGCGTTCATGAGGTTCCGACCGTCGAAGAGCGGCTTATCTAACATGCGCGACCACGAACGGGTTTTCTCGTCGTATGCGTTCCAAATCTGCACGCCGTTTCCACTCACGCCAAAGCGGTAAGTAAAAATAAGCCGCTTTTCCTTATTGTATGTGAACGTCGGATACGTACACCTTGCCTCGCTGTCGCCGGTCATATGCTCGACTCTTTCAAGAGAGGAGACGTCGTTCGGTTTACTGGCGCGAAAATAGACAAGCGGACACGCGTGCATATTTCCCGCCACATGAAGACAGTCGTCGGCGTCAAAGGCCATAGCGATCGAGTTATGCGAATCCCATCCGATTTTCGTCGGAAGCTTTTTAAATTCCCAACGGTCGGAATCGAATGGGCGCTTTCCTACCGTCATTGTCTGATCATAAGAATAAAAGCCGATATACACGGCGTCTGGGCGAGCTAGAAACGCAAAGCCAACGGAAACGCCGTTCCAAACGTCAGAGATATCTTCCCGTTCCCGCAACGACCACTCGGGCGTCTGCTCTGCATACGCCGCCGTAGCGCCTATAAGAAGGCTGCAGACCAAAACGCCTAGAATCTTAATCCACTTCATTCTCTTTCTCCCTCTCAGGAAAACACGCCGTCTCACAATCACGCGTTTTGCTTTCAATCTTCACGCGGAATAAAGCCGGCGGCAATCACCCATGCAATCTGCGTAGGCTTTTCTTGCGAAAGAGAAAGTTTGCCGGTTTCCTGATCGATCGTATAAACAAAGACAGATCCAGATTTCTTATTGCTCACAATAAGACGTTTACCGACAGGATCAAGCGACATGTATCTCGGGAAATTTCCATACGACGAAATCCGTTGTATGAGGGGAAATTCCACGTCGATTTTACCCGCGATTATATCCGTAGCGTCGAAAGAGACTATCGTATTTTGCCCGCGATTCGTGGCATAGACGACCGTCTTGCCGTTGTCAAGTTTAGCGACCTCAATTGCGGCCGTTTTGTTCCCGTAGAGAAAAGTTTTGCCGTCGACAATCGTTTCTTCGTCAGTTAAGCCCTTGCGGAATTCCTCTTCCAGAGTCGACCACGTTCCAAGAAGAGCGCTCGTTCCAGACTCAAAATCCAGACGAAACGCGGAGAGAGTCGAATCGAGTTCGTTAATGGAAAAAACAACCGTTTTACCGTTAACGTCGGTCGCAAAGGACAGATGACGCGGTCCGGCGCCGGCCGGCGTGGCGAGGAAAGGAATTCGCGGATCTTCTTTGAGCGAGCCGTTTTCTTCGTTCAGTCGCGCAATATAGATTCTGTCAGACCCGAGGTCGCTCATAAACAGACGGCAAACGCCGTTCGATTCAACGAAATAAGAGGAGTGTCCGTACGGATGATCTTGACGCCGCTTCAACGGCCCGGCGCCATCGCGGCGATACTTCGCGGTAACGCCTTCAATCAGCCCGTCGTCCTTTAATTTAAAAACGGAAAAGTCGCCGCTCATGTAATTGGCGGCAGTAAGAAATTTACCGTCCGGACGCACAAACGTATGACACACGCCGGCGCCTTGAGTAGGAACGCCGTTGAGAAGAGTAAGATCGCCCGTTTTAGGATCGACTTTACACGCATACGCGTTTGAGCCCCTGTCGCTAGGCTTAGCGCTCCCAACAAAGTAGAGAAGATTCCGGTCAGGCAGCGTTGCGATATAACCGGAAGAAGGCGCCTTCAACGCGAGACGCACGTCGGAAATCGCTCCGGTGGAAGCGTCGTATTTACCGACGTAAATCCCCTCTGAACGTTGAATGCCATTCTTATCCATCTCGGGGGTCGTCGCTTCGGTCGACGTGCCCAAAAAGATCCAATACTTAGCGTTCGTCTCGGCTGCCCCCGCGCACGCAGACACAAATAACAGAATCGCTAACATAACGCCGCACAACCGACGCTGGCTCTGAATTGTCGTTACTCTCATCGTTTCGCTCCGTAAATTAAAGGCGTAAAAAGAACCGTTCCCTCGTTAGTATAACCAAAGTTTAATGCCAAAGCAAGCAACGCGCGACTATAAAACACATTCGCTTGAAAGCCAATTAATGTTTTCTTAAGGTTAATACGCGGCTTTCTGTCAAAACGGTCAACCCAGGAATCGTAACGATTCCAGTTTCGTCGGCGACAGCTTCGCCTGAACTATCGCCGAACGACCACAAAATATGTTCGTTGGGATCAATGTGAAATAGTTGCAGCCGTCGTAGGGTAACGTCCGCTTGCGATGTGGTCGGAACCTCAAATATTACAGACTTAAGTTCGTCAGCCGACGCCAAACGCAATTCCATTTCAAATAAAACTTTCGAATCCGTCTTATTCGTCCAGCGAAAATATGCGCCGCGCTGTCCTACCGACGCGCCGTCAGCGCCTGAGGGCCAAGGAATGCGGTCGTCCGTCGAAACGTTTGTAAAAACGGGATACGCCTCATTTTTACGAACGTTTGTCCAGTCAAACGTATTAAACAAATCGTTCACTTTGGCGACGTTTTCATCTAAGTTCTCGTGCCCAAAATTGCCCCAATAAGCAATATAGGAATATTTTCGCCGTTCCATTCCCTCAAATAGGACCTCGTGACCAAAAGACCAACTGTCGTTCTGAGCGGAATAATCCAAACACACTGGCGGATCAGGAAGTTCGTTTGCGGGGCGATTTTCGGCCAATTGGAGTCTGTCGTACGCATGCCAAATACCAGCCGGAACGTTCGCTTTAACGGCGGCAAAAACGTCTCCATGCCGCAACCCGAGCCCCAAGGTCCCGCTTCCTCCCATCGAATTTCCGCACAAATAAACTCGATTGGGATCAATTTTGTACTTCTCAATAACCCAAGCCACTTCGGCTAGGATACGTTTCTCAACAGGCTCTAAGGCAACGCCGGAACGTTTAACGAGTTCGGGAGTTATTTCAGGTTCCGTGGCCTTACGTCCGCCATACCACCAGTCAGGCGAACCTCCTTTACCGCAATCGGGGAACATCCCGTAAAAGCCGTCGGGAACCGCATAAATATTATGTACGTCTGGATGAGCTTTTCGCCATTCAAATTCTTCCTCGCCGCTTCCTCCGGCGCTGTGAAGAGCGACGTAGAGCGGGCGACCTTCATGGGGGCCGTCGGTCGGTTCGGAAACATAGAAATAGTCCTTACGCGAATTGTCGCCATATCCCCAACTTGGAAGCGGACTGTGTTCAAATCGAAAACATTTAGTCCCGCGATAGTCATACTCTGTCGTCTTACGCGGTTCCAGAATCTCGTTCTGCGCATAGGACGACTCAGCGCCTCCTAAGGCAAAGAACGCGCTCGCAAACAGTACATATAAAATGGAACAACATTTAAATTGCCGCGAATATCTCATAAAAACTCCCCGGAGCGAGTCAAATTCAAAATCCCGCTCCCAACTTTATTATACAACGGGCGGTTCTTCCATTACATAGTTGACGTCGAAAATAATTTGTGATAACCTAGACGCAGTGAAGGTTCCGTCAATAAATCAGTTTGAATTGGTTTAGAACCGCGAACTTTTCATGATCCCGATCCTTTTGATCGTATTGTATTCCGTCAGTTGCTTACCCTTCTAAAGGAAAAACACATGAAGAAGAGTATCGTCGCCTTGCTTTTGATCTGTTTCATCGTAACTGTCTGCGTGACGCCAAATGCAGTCGCGTCCGACGAAGGTCAGTACGACGTCGTTGTTTATGGGGGAACCTGCGCGGCGGTTACCTGCGCCGTCCAAGTCAAAAAGATGGGCAAGTCCGTTGTTATCGTTTCCCCAGACAAACATCTTGGCGGACTTTCCAGCGGGGGGCTCGGAGCTACCGACTCCGGAAATCGCGCTGTCGTTGGCGGACTTTCACGAGAATTCTATCACCGTTTGTGGCAGTATTATCAGCGTGACGAAGCTTGGACGTTCCAGCCTATGCCGCGTGAAAATGGGATTCCCGGCCAAGGCGGACGAGGAATTGACAATCAAACGGAAACGATGTGGGTATTCGAACCCAGCGTCGCTGAAAAGACTTTTGACGGATTTGTAGAAGAATACAAGATCCCCCTCTATCGCTCCGAAAGACTTGACCGAGAAAAGGGCGTTAAAAAATCTGGCGCCACGATAGAAGCGATCACAACACTTTCCAATAAGACGTTCCGCGGTAAGACGTTTATCGACGCTACCTACGAAGGCGATCTCATGGCCGCAGCCGGAGTAAGCTACCGTACTGGACGCGAAGCAAACTCAGAATACGGAGAAACGCTTGACGGAATTCAAGTGGGACGCGCGATATATCATCAGTTTGAAGGATTCGTTGATCCATACGTTGAAAAAGGCAAGCCCGAAAGCGGACTTCTCCCTATGGTACATGAGAAGATCAACGGCAATGACGGCGAAGGCGATTCGCTCATTCAGTCCTACAACATCCGCATGTGCCTCACCAACGATCCGAAAAACATGGTGAAGATTGAGAAGCCCGAAAATTACGACAGTCTTGATTATGAAATTCTCATTCGTTCAATTGAAGCTGGGCAGAATGTTTTCATAACGTTCAGTCCAATGCCTAACTACAAGACGGACTCCAATAACAACAAAGCTGTCTCAACGGACTACATCGGCGGGAATTACGAATATCCTGACGGAACTTATGAACAAAGGGAAGAAATTTACGAAAAGCACCGTTTATGGCAACAGGGCTTGCTTTGGACCCTTCAAAACGACCCGCGCGTTCCGGAAGATATCCGAAACTCTATTTCTAAGTGGGGACTCGCCAAAGATGAGTTCGTCGACAACGGAAACTGGTCTCCTCAGCTTTACGTTCGTGAAGCGAGAAGAATGAAAAGTGATTTCGTTATTTCAGAACGGCATTTGCGCTACCTAGAAGACACTGATCGCTCAATCGGGATGGGATCCTATAATATGGATTCGCACAACATTCAGCGTTACGTCGCGACAGACAAGGAAGGACGCGCAACGGTTCGAAACGAGGGCGACGTTCAAGTCAATCCGGGCGCGCCCTACCCGATTGACTATGGCGGGATTATTCCCAAGAAAGACGAATGTGACAATCTCCTCGTGCCGGTTTGCGTTAGCTGTACTCACATCGCGTTCGGTTCCATTCGAATGGAGCCGGTATTCATGGTTCTTGGTCAGAGCGCGGGTACTGCCGCGTGTCTTTCCCAAGACGCAGGCGTGGCGCCGCAAGATCTTGATTATAAAGTCCTTCGCGAACAACTTCTAAAAGACGGACAAGTTCTTGAATACGAAGTTAATCGTCCAAGCGTAAGCTCGAAGAAATTGCCGGGAATCGTTATGGACGCTAAAGCTGCTCAAGTTAAGGGCGCTTGGGCGACCAACAACGTAACCGCTACGTTTGTCGACGAAGACTACCTGCACGACGAGAATGTCAATAAGAGTTCAAAGAGCGTCTCGTTCCCTTTCAAGAGTCTCAAACCTGGAAAGTACGAGTGCCGAGTTTCTTATTCTGTCAATCCTAACCGTGCAACGAATGTGAGCGTAACCGCTAAGTCTTCCAAAGGGGCTATCCAGAAGGCGGTTAATCAGAAAAAAGCTCCTGAAATCGACGGACTGTTTACGAAGATTGGCGAACTCGAAGTCGGAGAAGACGGCGAACTTACAATTACCGTCGACGCCGAAGGCAGCAACGGTTACGTTATCGTTGACGCCGCGCAGCTCGTTTTGGTGAAATAGCGCTAATTCGCCCGCCGACACGTCTCCAGGGAACGATACGCAAACGCAGGCTGTTTATAGCGCCAAGATTGACGGAAGAAGACGTCGAAACCATGCCGGCGTCTTCTTTTATTTTACGCGAGTATACTTAAACGTCGCGCCGCTCTTAGGAGGCAATACTGCGTTCATTCCTTTTTCAATCATTTCGGAACCTTTCAAAGTAATAACCTCGCCATTTTCCAAATTTTCCCACAAATAGGTTCCGTCCGGATCAATCTTTTGTAACTTCACCGTAATTTTTTCTTCGTCGTTCTTTTCGTTTCGCACAAAAATTACGCATCCGACTTGACGTTTTCCTGAAGGGACAGGAACGTTTTCAATATATCTTCGTACGGAATCTTTCGCGTAGGAAACCACGTGGCCTGACGCGTTTTCTTGGCGAGAATCGTCAAATTGTCGAACTGTCCAATCATGGTCGGTAAATCCGCCCCGCAACAGATAATAATCCCCGTCAACCAAGAGTTCACGAATCGCAAAATATCGGTCTGCGTATTTTCTATTGGCCGACGAGGGATTCTCAATAAAATAGGGACGAACCGTGGAAAACGGCGCTAAGTCAATTGTGGTTTTATAGACGTCATACTGACCTTTTTCAAAATCGTAATCGTGAGGATCAATATTTTTGTAGTAAATAAACCAGCGATCTAAAGTATCGTGCATATGCTGTTTTTCAACAAAGTCAAAATAACCGACGTCGGAATAGTGAAGAGGAACCGCTCCTAAACGAAGCATTTCAAGATCGTTTCGTCGCCCTCCGCTGGCGCATGAATCAAAAATAAGGTCAGGGATATCCTTTTTCAAATTATCCCAGAAACTATAAAGGCCGCGAACATACAGATTCTCAGCGTATCCTTTTCTCCCGGAATAATCTGAAGTTGAACTTTCCAAAGCTTCAATGAAAAGAGCTGGACCGGCGCCGTTTGAATCCTGACGGTAAATCTTAACTTTATTCTCTGCAAGCGATCTGCCGATGGTTTCCGAAAGATAATCGACCGTTTCTTTGGAAGCCATATTCATGCGAAAACTCTCCACTATCTCGCATGCGGGAACAACAAACGCCTTTAATTCTTCGTTCAATGTTGACCGGTGAACGCGCTCCGGTTCATACCATAGAGTAAGTTTTCCAGGGGGCGTTCCTTCGGGAACGTTTTCAAGTTCCTCAACAACAGGTCTAAAACCGTCTGGAAACCGGTTGGGATCGGGAGTCCAGTCGCCTACGGCGAACCAGCGACCAATCGCCGAATCTATCTTTTTATCGCCGCGAAGGTACCAACCTGCGTCAACCCAAAGTCCTTCGCACGGATAGCCGAGCGAACGTAATTTACGAATTGCGTCAATTTGCTCTTCCGCAGTAACTTTGTCATATAATTCCCCACGATAGAACACGTCAAGAACAAATTTTGGACGTAGGACGATCCCGTTTTCGCGTGGCATAACGTACCTTCGGTACCAATCGCGCCACAGGTTAACCGCGTCGGCTCCAGTTGGAAAATCAAAGAGAGTTATTCTCGGCGTTCGAATCTTCTCACCCGGCTTCAAATATAAATCGACGTCCTTTTGTCCGGCGCAGAAATGGACGTTGCCCAATTTGTCGACGTCAAAAGAAGCGTGCCAGCTTCCGGTCCATCCAATTGCAATAATATACGAGCGCAGTTTTCCTTCAAGCAAAAAATACGGAAATGCTCCGTATGAAGGATACCCTTCCATCGGTTCAAAAAATAAAGCTGTCCCCGGCTGTAACGAGAAGCGCTGAAGACTGTAGTTCTGAACCGGATCGGGGTCTTCCCCCCTCCCTGCCGTAAGAAAAGGAAGGCCTCCTGTCGGAAGGACGCCGTCAAACGCGCACACTTCTTTCAAATTAGGCGAATCGGAGTCCGATATATTCTCTAACCACAGAACCCCTTCTGATACGGGATAGTATTCGTATCGGTCAAGTTCAAAAACAACCTTAATTCCCGATTTTTTATTTACATGTTCATAGCGTTCTCGAATCACTTCGTCGCGCGGAAAAGCATCCTCTCTTTGACCTGTATTCTCTACAGTGCGAAACATCTTTTCAACAGAAGTATTCCAAGTTTCTTCTTTAGAAACACCTGAAAAGAGAAGTCTTTTTCCGTCCAAGCAAAACGAAAAAGAATCGCTCAGTAAAACGCCGTCTATTTTTTTGTCGGCATTTTGGGGGTCTAAATAGTCTTTTTCTTCACCTAAGCTTATCAAGTTTAGATTGCAGACAGAAAAAAGCGATATAAACATAGACGCTAGGATAACAACACGTTTCGTCCTGCTCATAAGATATTATCCTCTGCCAATGTAGGCGCTGTGTTTTGCGTATGAGACGGTCGAATTATTCAAACCGTCTGTATTAAGCCAAGAAATCGTTGCTGAAAACTTTGGGAAATCCATGGGATTATAACCTCAAACTTGATTTTTTAAAACAGTCCAAGTAAAATATGTAGCGCATGATTTGGTTACCGACGGGCTTTTATATCTGCCCGCCAGCTTTTTTAGAGAGGTTTTAAGGCATGGCGTCCAAATTAAATCGTCGTTTCTTTCTGAAGGCGGCAACTGCGACTGCATTTGTCCCCTATTTCCACACGGCTTCATTAAAGGCGGAAGACGAAAGGCCGAAGATCGCAGGATTTGATCTTACCGATACGGACTACGATCCGTTGCAGGAATGGCGGCCTTACACCGACCGTAAACTGCGCGTCGGGCTGGTAGGTTACGGCGTTTGCCAGTTTTCAGCAGAATTCTATTTTCAAAATCACCCGAACGTTGAAGTTGTCGCCGTTTCAGACCTCTTTCCGGATCGGTGCGCGGCGCTCGCCAAGCGCGTTAAATGTGAAAAGACGTACGAGTCTCTCGAGAAAATGGTCGAAGACGACTCCATTGAAGCTATCTTCGTAGCTACTGACGCGCCTTCCCACGCCCGCCATTGCCGCCTTGTACTTGATCACGGCAAACATGTCTGTCACGCGGTCCCCGTCCATTATGGCGAACCGGAAGAAGGTGAAAAGTTACTCGAATGCGTCAAAAAGAATCGAGGGCTTAAGTACGCGATGTTTGAAACTTCCGCGTATCACGACGACGTATACGCCATGGATAAGATCTACGCGGCAGGCGGGTTTGGAACTTTGGTCTATACGGAAGGCGAATATCACCACACATCGGCTCCCAATTCTCCATCGATTGGTTCCTACAAAAGTTGGCGCGGCTCCGGTTCGCCGCTCTTTTATCCGACGCATGCAATGGCCTATTACATTAGCGTTACCCACAAACGCTTTGTCGACGTTAGCGCGCAAGGAATTCAGCCGATTAATAATCCAAATCCCAAACCCAATAGAATTGGCAATACGTTCATTTCCGAATGCGCGCTCCTGCACACGTCCGAAGGCGGACTCGCGCGTATGGTCAATAGCGAAACGTACGGAACTTACCTCGAGAACGGTCGTGTTCGTGGCGAGATTGGCGGATTTGATTCCACCTATGTTCCCTTAGAACAGGGATATACCGGCACTGCCGAAGGTCAGGAAATCGTTAAGAAACTTGGCAACTCGATCCGCAAGCCAGCGTTGCCGCCAGGAGTTGAACCCGGATCGCACGGAGGTTCTCACGGTTACCTGTGCAACGACTTTGTCGACGCGGTTTTGAAAGATCAGGAACCTCGCGTCGGAATTATCGACGCGCTCAACATGACAACGCCAGGGTACTACGCCCATGTCTCCGCGACTCGAGACGGCGAACTCATTAAACTTCCTGAATATACGCTCTGATCCGACAAGTCGGTCGAGATTCCGTTTCGCCGCGCGTCAATGAACGGGCGTGTGGCGTTTCCTTTGTTTTGTCACAATAAGTCAAAGTGTGAATCTATGAAAAAACAAATCAATAGACGTACGTTTCTCGGTACGGCCGCCGCGTCGGCTGTCGCGCCCTACATCTTCAGTTCTGAAACGAAAGGCGCTGTAAACGCGCAGGAAGAAACCGCCGTCCCCAAAAAGGAGTGGGAGCCTTATACCGACCGCAAACTGCGCGTTGGTCTTGTAGGGTTTGGATACTGCCGTTTTTCCTCTCAATTCGGATTTCAGAATCACCCAAACGTGGAGATTGCCGCCGTATCCGATCTCTTCCCCGATCGTTGCGCCGCGCTGGCGAAGGAGGTTAAGTGCGAAAAAACCTATGAATCGCTCGAAAAAATGGTTGAGGACGACTCCATCGAAGCGATTTTCTGCGCAACGGACGCTCCGTCTCATGCTAAACACGCTATTCTGTGCCTTGAACACGGCAAGCATGTATGCCATGCCGTTCCGGTTTTCTACGGCGATCCTGAATGGGGCGACAAGTTGTTCGAATGTTGCAAGAAGCATCCTGATTTGAAATATGCAATGTTCGAAACGTCGACTTTCCACGACGATCTTTACGCTATGGAAAAGATTTATAAGGCGGGTGGATTTGGAAAGATCGTTTACTCCGAAGGCGAATACGATCACACGAAAGAACCCGGCGCAGGTCCTCTTCCATCTTATAACGACTGGCGTAAAAACGGAACTCCAATCTGGTATCCGACACACGCTTCCGCTTATTACGTCGGGGTTACCCATCAACATTTTGTCGACGTCAGCGCGAAGGGTATCAAGCCGCTTAATAATCCCAACCCAACTCCCAACGCTAATGGCAACGTCTTTATCGGCGAAGTGGCAACCCTCAATACAAGCGAAGGCGGTCTCTCCAGAATTATGTGCTGCAGCGCCTATGGTCGCTATTTAGAGGCCGGCCGGGTTCGTGGCGAGATCGGAGGATTCGACGGCACGTATACGTCTGTTAAAGACGCATATACCGGGACGGCAGACGGGCGTAAAATCGTCGAATCACTGGGCGATTCAATATACAAGCCTGCGCTTCCTCCCGGGGTCGAAGCAGGCGGGCACGGAGGATCGCACGGATACCTTGGCAACGACTTTGTCGAAGCAATCCTTCAGAATAAAGAACCTCGCGTGGGAATCGTCGACGCTTTGCATATGACTGTCTTGGGCTACTATGCTCATCTTTCCGCGACAAGAGACGGCGAAACCATTAAACTTCCGACTTACTCCCTTTGATAAGTCACGTTGTCTCATCAAAACTTCACGCATGGGCGTCAATTCTTAACGTCGCCCATGCGCTTCGCGTTCGAGTCTACGAACGCTTTCACCGTTCGTTTAATCATCCCCTTCCCTATACAATCCTTGGTAAAAAATGTCTTATTTTACTCGCATAAGCGCCTTAGCGCTTGGAGTCGTACTGTACGCAACGCTCCTAACGGCTCAGGAACTACAAATTCCGAACGGGTTCGATCAGCGCCATTCTAATGTGAAATACGGCGTACTGGAAGAAGTGAAATATTTTTCACAAACTGCCGAGCAAGATAGACTGGCAAAGGTTCTTCTCCCCGCCGATTATGACAAAGAGAAGAAATATCCGGTTCTCTATTTGCTTCATGGAATTGGCGGTGACGAAAACGAATGGTTTGGCGGAGCTCCTAACGAAATCCTCAGCAATCTAACGTTTGAAGGAAAACTTCCTGAAACGATAGTAGTATTTGCCAACGAAAGGGTTCGCCATAAAAACGTCGTCAAAGCGCCCGATCCTTTTTCAATTGAACACTTTCGTGAATTCAACGCTTTTTTAGACGATTTCAAAACGTCTCTCAGCCCGGAAATCGAAAAGCGGTATTCAATAAAACCGGGACGGGAAAATCATGCTATTGCGGGACTCTCCATGGGCGGTCGTAACGCGCTTTACGTCGGTCTGTCTCTCATTGACCGTTTTGGATATATCGGCGCGTTTGAACC
>CAMNJU010000060.1 GCA_946541595.1 uncultured Planctomycetales bacterium | reverse complement strand
GAATTCCGAACGCTTCAGTCGCTCAGCGAGATTCTCGCCGGATCGGATATCGACGAATATTCAACGCTGAAGAACGACGGAGCAACTGCGAAAGACGCCGGCGCGCAAACGGAGAACGAAGAGGAACCTGACGGCGCGGACGACCAAAAGCCGGAATCCGACCATGCGGCAGATGACTATGACGGCCAAACCGAGGCGCCGTCTGGAGAACCGGAAGAGAACGACGATGCGCCGCTCGGTACGGATCAAGAGAAATCTGACGGCGAAAAGGACGCTGCGCTGTCGGAAGACGTTTCAAACGGAGTGATAGAACCCGGCGATTCGGAATCGGCCTTAGAAGAGGAAGCCGACGACGACAACGAAGCGGTTGAGGAGATGGACGCGGAGCCGGAGACTGAGGACGGCGAAGAACTCTACGAACACGCCGATGAGGAAATCCCCGAAGAGGACCGAGAAGACGTGGCAGAAGATACAAATCCGCCGGCAGAAGAAAACTTGGAAGATAATCAAAGCGACGAGAGCCCAAACGCGGACGGTGAACAGGACGCTATTCCTGAACAAGCCGCGGCTTTCTCCACGTTGGAAACGGCGTCTATTATCGCCGAAACTGCGTCAGAAGAGGAGGTAGAAGACACTTCTGAAACGGAGAATCGCGATAGTATTTCGGAAGAAAACGCAGGGGAAGACGCTGCGTTTCCTACTGGGGAAGAAGAATCGTTGGAAGAAGACGGCGAGGACGAAGTCTGCGAAACGAACGACGGAGAAGAAAATTCAGAAGAGGAAGAATGCGACGAAGCGGACGTTGACGGAACTGACGAAAGTGGAGACGTAGGACTTTCAGAAGACATTTCTGGCGAAACGGACGAGGAAGAATCGGAAATCGCGGAAGAAAGCGAAGAGGACGCTGACGAAGCGGCTGAAGAGGAAGAATCCCCGCAGGAAACTGATTCTGACGAACAGGGAGAGAGCGAAAGCGCAGACGGTTACGAGGAAATAGACGAAGAGGAATCGGAAATCGCAGAAGAAAGCGAAGAGGACGCTGACGAAGCGGCTGAAGAGGAAGAATCCCCGCAGGAAACTGATTCTGACGAACAGGGAGAGAGCGAAAGCGCAGACGGTTACGAGGAAATAGACGAAGAAGAATCGGAAATCGCGGAAGAAAGCGAAGAGGACGCTGACGAAGCGGTTGAAGAGGAAGAATCCCCGCAAGAAACTGATTCTGACGAGCAGGGAGAGAGCGAAAGCGCAGACGGTTACGAGGAAATAGACGAAGAAGAATCGGAAGACGGCGGAGACTTCGAGGAGACCGGAGAGGTCGATGAAGAGCCCGACGAATCGAACGAAGAATTAGCGGAAGATATTCCCAACGAGGAGGAATCGGAAGACGGTGGAGACTTCGAAGAAGACGAAGAAACCGACGGCTTAGAAGACGAACTCCAAGAAGATTACTCTGACGAAACCGAAGAAGAGGAAGAAGTTTTTGAATCGGTATCAGACGAAGAACTTCCGGAAGAGACAGGCGAACTAGAAGAAGAAACGGTTTCGGCAGAAACGGAGGAAACCGATTCGGAAGAAGTTGTTTCCGAATTAGGCGAAGCTGTCGGCGGCGAAGAAGACCTTCAGGAAGAACTCCACGACGCACAGAACGAAGAGGCGAACGAATCTGAACCGGCCGCGGACGAAGAACTTCCTCGTGAAGACGGCGAAACGGAACACGCCGCGGAAAGCGACGCGCCAGAAGCTGTAAACGCGGAGGTCGAACCGACGAATCGGGAGGAAGTTTCGCCGGACGCAGCTTATCATTCAGAAAGCGTTCGCGTCGAAAACGGTTCCAACGTGGAAGAAATCGCGGAGCCCGTCTCCGATTCTGCCCCGACCGGCGAAGTTGAAGACGCGTCAGACGCCCGCCAGAAGCAAAGCGAGACGATACCGGAAGAAACGGCGTCTCGGCGGCCGGTCGTCGCGCCGGAATCGACGCCGAAGCCCCAGCCGGAACCGCGGCCGGTTTATTCCTTCAAACTCCCCCTCTCTTTCCAAGGAGTTCCCGAAACTCGAGCGGAAAGACCGAATGAAGACCGCCCCCAGATCGAACAAGTCAAGGAAGAGGCCGACCTGCACGAGTCCGTCGTCAAGGACAATCCGATTGAAGAGGACGAGCCGGTCCTAATCAATCCTTCGGTCGACTCGTTCACAATCGTTCCTCCCAAGCTTGTCGTTCCGTCCTTTGACGAGCGCGTCGAGACGTCAAACGCGCCTGACAAACCCAGAGAGACGACTGGCGCCGCGCGAGCCGCCGAACGAGTTGCGCCTCGACAGCCGCAAAAGCCGAGAGAGCCGGAAAACGCAGAAAACCGCGCGTCCGCGGCGCCAAAGAAGAGCGAATCGGAATCGAAACCGGAAGGCGGTTCGATTACCGCGACGACCGCCGACGGAAAAAAGATCGTTCTCAACGGCGCGAATTTGAATCAGATCAGGGAAATTATGCAGGGGAACCAACCTGAAAAAGCGCCGGCAAAAGAGCCCAGGAAAGCGCCTCAGGAAGAACCCGCGTCAAAACCGCAGTCTCAGCAGGAAGAGGCGCCTTACGAACCCCCGCAGCTTGTCGTTCCGCCCGATATGCCGGAAACAGAGAACGACGTATTTAAGCCGACTTCTTTCCCGCTGGACGAATCGTTCCATAGAATTGCCGACGGCAAAGACAGCCACTTCACGCTCACCGTCGACGCCCCGGTGGAAAATCGACACGGTTCACGCCATAAGACGCTTCCTATGCCGGGTGAAAACTATAAACACGCCGAAGAATCGCCGAAATCAGTCGAATATGCCGACGAGTATCGGGAAGACGGCGAAGAAACGGCAGACGCGCCCAAAACCGAAAGTCTTTTCGGTAAAATCGCGCGCTCGCTCAAAACGCTCTTTAAGGGGCCAAACTCCTAACGAAACCGTACGCGCGGTCGGCAGGCCGCGCGCGTTCCTCAATATCGTCTCTTTTCAAAGGTCGTTACGCCATGCAAACAGAAAGAAAGTACGCCTTTATTATTACGGCAATACTGACGTTGTTTTCCGTCTCGTGCTTTGCGCAAGAAGGCGCTTTAAACGACTTTACTGCCCCGCCAGACTCGGCGAAACCCGGCGTCTACTGGTTCTTTATGGACTCCAATCTCACGAAGTCGGGCATGAAGGCTGATTTATCCGCAATGAAGAACGCCGGATTGGGACGCGCCGTCGTTATGGAGGCGGATCTCGGCGGACCTAAGGGAAACGTGCATTATATGACGCCCGAATGGCTGGACTGCTGGAAGTTTGCAACAGAAGAGGCGCAAAAACTCGGCGTCGAACTGACTATGAGCGTCGGGCCGGGTTGGTGCGGTGCGGGCGGCCCTTGGATTAAACCGGAACATTCAATGCAGCATTTACGCGCGTCGTTTACGCAAGTATCGGGCGCAAAAGAAATTGAAATTGCGTTGCCGAAACCGGAACCGCGCGTTCCGTTCTTTGGCCTCGGGTCGCTGGGCCCCTGTGAAGACGTTTGGCGCAATTTCTATCGCGACGTCGCCGTCGTCGCGTTCCCCACGCCTAAAAACACCGCGAAAATCCCATTTTGGGAAGAAAAGGCGCTCTTCTACCGTCCTCCCTTCTCCTCAATGGCGGGCGTTAAACCCTATCTCCCGACATGCTCGGACGATCCGGAAACAGTCGCTTCGCTTGCCGATTCCGTCGTCCCGTACGACTCGATTGTCGATATAACAGATCACATGGATTCGCAAGGAGTTCTGCGCTGGAACGTTCCCGAGGGCGAGTGGACGGTCGTTCGACTTGGCAGACGCATAACGGGCCAAACGACGCGGCCCGCGCCTCAGGCGGGCTTAGGGCTTGAAAGCGACAAATTCGAGCCGACGGGAATCGACGAACATTTCGCGAATTTCAACTCGAAACTCTATCAAGTGGCAAAATTTACCTCCCTTCATCACGACAGTTGGGAGATGAGTTCGCAAAACTGGTCTGAGAATTTCAGAACCCTCTTCATTGAGAAACGGGGCTATGATCCGCTCTTATGGACGCCGGTCATGTTCGGAATTCCGGTCGACAGCGTCGAAAAGTCGGAAAGGTTCCTCTGGGACCTGAGAAGAACCGCTCAGGAGCTGACTTACGAGAATAACGTCGAACGCATGAAGAAACTCGGCGCGGAGTACGGCCTTTCCTTCTCCGAGGAATGTTACGACCTCAATCCGGCGGGCGATCTCTACCTGTTCCGCGCGGCCGACGTCCCCATGTGCGAATTCTGGGCGAAAGGGTACGGATTTGAAACAAGCTTCAGCGTAATTGAGGCGGTTTCAAGCGCTCATACGACCGGCAAATCGGTCGTTGGGGCCGAGTCGTTCACCACGGCAAACGATCGCTGGCGCCAGCATCCCGGTCTCATGAAGCGCCAAGCGGACTGGGCGTTCTGCGCGGGCGTTAATCGACTCGTCTTTCATCGCATGTGCGCGCAGCCCAACGACGACGCGCCCGGATTTTCGTTAGGCCCGCACGGTACTCACTTCGACCGTACGGAAACGTGGTTCCCGCTCGTCGGAGACTTTTGTCAGTTCGTCGCCAGAACGCAGGCGCTCTTACAGCGCGGCAAACCGACCGGCGACGTCCTCTATCTGGACCGCGAGGGAGCGCCGCAGGTCTTTGTCGCCCCGAATTCCGCGTTTTTGCCCGGCGAGTTTAAAGATAAGCGCGAATACAGTTTCGACGCGTGCTGTCCGCAAGTTCTCGTCGATACGGCGCGAGGAGAAAACGGCAAAATCGTCTTTCCCGACGGCGTTCAGTATTCGGTTCTCGTACTGCCAAACACGACGGAAATGACGCTTGAGTTGGCGCTTAAGCTCAAAGAACTCGCCGACGCCGGCGTGCCCATGATCGGAAACGCGCCTAAACGAACGCCGACGCTCGTCGATTATCCCAGCGCGGACGCGCGGCTGCGCGAAACGGTAGAGGCAATTTGGTCTGGCGATAACGCGCCTATGGCCGTCGAGGAACCCGCTCCGGACGTCAATCGGCGCTCTTATCTTACGAACGCGAAATGGATTTGGGCTAGTCCTAAATACAACGCGCCGGCAAACGAACGCCGCGTCTTTTCGAAAACGTTCGAACTCCCCGAATCCGTTGACGTCTCTAATCTTAACGACGTTTACCTCGTCGCGACCGCCGACAACGTCTATACGGCGAAGCTCAACGGCGTCAGCGTCGGTTCCGGAAATAACTTCCACGCCGCCGACGTTCACGCTGTTTCCGCCAACCTCCTCAAACCGGGCAAAAACGTCCTCACGCTCGACGTTCTCAACGAAGGGTCCGCGCCCAACCCCGCCGGCGTCGTCGCGTGCCTGCACGTTTCCAAAGAAATCAATATCGTAACAGACGCAAGCTGGACGAACGAAGACGGCTCTAACGTCGCGGCCCTCGGCGATTACGACATGGGGCCGTGGAAGCTCGCGTTGGAGCCCGAAATCAATCCATCCGCTACCTATCCCGAATGGGACGTCGTCGTATCGACGCTCCGCAAACTTAAAATCACGCCGGACTTCGAATCGACCGGCGACGTCCGCTGGATCCGCCGCGTCGACGGCGACGCCGATCTGTACTACATCGGCAACCGGCTCGACGAACCGCAAACGGCCGAATGCTTCTTCCGGGTTTCCGGCAAGACGGCGCAAATCTGGGATCCCGTCTCCGGCAAACGCTATCAAGCCGATCAGTTGCGGGAAACTCCGACGGGAAGCGCGATTTCCATTCGGTTTGAACCGTCGCAAAGTTTCTTTGTCGTCTTCACGCCAAAAGCGGATTCCGAATCCAACTTGCCGCCGGCGTCGGAACTTTTCGCCCCGAAACAATTCAAAACAGTCGTCGATTTATCAAACGACTGGACGGTCGCTTTCGATCAAAACGCGCCGACTAATCGCGATTTCGAAGAGGGCGCCCCGAAAACGTTGACTTTTACAACGCTTGCCGACTGGTCAAAGAGCGACGACGCGTACCTGCGCTACTACTCCGGGCTGGGCGTCTACGAAAAGACGTTCGATCTTCCGGAGGCGCCAAACGCGCAAGATTCCTACGCGCTTGAATTTGACGACGTTCAGGTCATGGCGCGCGTCGAGCTCAACGGGCGCGACCTCGGCGTCATGTGGGTAAAGCCGTGGCGTATTTCGACGCCTGGCGAATTACTCAAAGAAAAAGGGAACACGCTCAAGATCACCGTCGCGAACCTGTGGTGCAACCGCCTCATCGGAGACGCAAGCCGACCCGTCGAGAAACGGTTTACGCGCACGTCGAATCCAATGTGGGGGCCTGGAGACGAGCAGCTGCAGCCGTCCGGGCTCATTGGACGCGCCGCGCTCGTTCGCATCGTAAAGGAATAATCGCAAAGTCCTTTTGTCTCGTACGGTTCGTTATCGCGAGAATATTCAGGAAGAAATAATGATCAAGCAACTTTTCAGCAAGAGTCGCAATAAGACGCACGGACGGCGTCTAAGAAAGGCGCGCTTCGAACCGTTAGACGAACGAACCGTATTGAGCGTAACGGTTTCTCCGGTAGAAGTTTCCATTCTCGACCTCAAAACAAACGAAGTCGCCTCGTGCGCCTGTTTAGACGCCGGGGAACAAGTTCAAATCGCGGCGCTTGAAAACGACGTGAACGAAAGCGTCGCAAGGACGACGGCTGCGCCCGTCGCCGTCCTCGAACAGACGGTCTACTATGTACGCGAAGGCGCCAGCGTCCTAGTTGCAAGCGCAAATGAAGACGTCGGTAATTTACGCTACTTCTGGAATTTCAGCGGCGCCAGTACGGATTCATACGCCGACTATCGAGAATACGGTCGCGAAGTGTGGCTCTCGCCTGACGATTTTAATCTAACGGCAGGCAGGAGCCCAATCCGCCTTATCGTCCAAGACGGAAGGGGAGTTCTCAGCGCCGCCGCAGAAGGAACCCTCGTTGTGCAACCGGCGCAGCCGGCCTTCTCCGTAAGCGCGACGCAGTCTCTTAACGGAAACGGAATAACGCTGTCCGTCGACAGTTACTGCAAATACCCGATCTCAAAATGGTCGATCGACTGGGGCGACGACAAAATTACGGAAGTAGACGAACTGGGCGATTCGATTACCGTATCGCACTATTACGCCGAGTCCGACGAAGACGCCGTGTATACTGTCTCCATGATAGCCGTCGACGCGTTTGGGCGTGTGTGCGAAGACGTTTATGAGCTGACGACCGTTGTCGTTCCGGCCGCCGATCCCATCTCCGAGTATCTTACCGACAGATTTTACGACGCGGAGAAATCAAAGTATTCTCAGTCGAAAATCTGCTGGGCGGCGGGAACGGCTAACGTGCTGTTCTACACCGGATGGGCCGATCCTTCCCTTACGCGCGACAAAGGCGGAACGGAGGTCTCGTTCAATACGGAAGACGACGTGTTTGACTATTTCGCAAATACGTTTACCAATATTGGAAGTTCGGCGCTCTACGGCTACGAATGGTTCATTACCGGCCAATACGACGTCGAAGGCGTTTCGGGCTGGGCGCAGCCAGATCCAAATTCGGGCGGCTTCTATCCCCAGGTAACCAATTTCGACGATATCGCGAAATATTACTCCTATTCGGGCAAATCCTCGGATAAGTCGATTTTTACAACGGTGGCCTCCAAACTTCAACAGGGTTGGGGCTCCACGATTTCGTTGGCTTTTTATTCTTCTAATCCCGGCTCGAGCGTTACCTTAGCGCATACCGTTACATTCTGGGGATTCGAGTACGACTCGACTTTGTCCGTCAGCGATCCGAACTACTATACCGGAATTTACATCTCAGACTCCGACAACGACGCCTACGCCGGCAGAAGCGCCGCAAACGAACGTTCGCTCGTAAATATAGAGTGGGTCCCCAAATACAACCGTTATAAGCTAACGAATTACTATTCCGGAACTTGCTGGTTGGCGGAATTCATCGCTTTGGCGCCAAAATCCTCCGTCCTCTCCGCTCAGTCGACCGTTGTTTTAGACCGTTGCTTTGCCGAATACGAAACGGCGGACGCCGCCGCTATTCTTGCGGAGCTTAACGCCGATGAAGAGGAGATTTAACTCTGCGTCAAAATATCGCGGCGCCGATCTAGTCGACCCGCCGAAGAAGATGACGCGGACTCGGAAAAAGTATTCTGTTCCGGCTGTGTTGCGCGCCAATTTATCTTCTCTTGCGATTTTCTGCTGAAGGAAACCGTTCGATGTGTCCGCGTCGGCGTTTAGAGTCAAGCCGTCGGCGCGGCAATTGATTGTTTTTGTTCTCTTTAAGGCAAAAAAAGCTGTTCATGGCGGGATTTACAGACAAAAAAACGCGGCGTCCTTAGAAGAAAGGACGCCGCGTCAAAAAACCGAGAAGCGCTCCGCGTACTCGCGGGCTGGAAAGGCCTTATTACATAAAGGCCGTCGCCCCGTCAAGCTCTTCCAGATCCTTCAAACCGTCGGGCGTCGCGGGCTGCGGGCCTTCGTCCTGAGGAGCCGCCTCAGGCGTCGCGGCCGGTTCGGTCTCAGGAGCCGTCATATCGTCTGACGGCGCGGGCTGAACGTCCTCAACCGCTTCCATCGTCTCTTGAAGGCCTTCGGCGGCGCCCGCCGGAGGAGCGTACACGGAATTACGGGTAAGCAACTTAAGCTGAGTCTCAACGTCCGCCAAGGTCTGGGCCAGTTTATCAATTCGCGCTTTCAGATCGTCGACGTTCGACGTAATTTTATCCAAATCGTCTTTTCCGACCTGCTGGAAAGGATTATTGCGCGCTTCGGCAAGCCCTTCTCCCTCCGCCCAGGAACCGGGCACGAGATTCTGTTCCGTATAATTCGGATCCGCCAAACGGGGCGCTTCGTTTGCCGCGTAATTTGCAAGCTGAACAAGGCCCGCCTCGCGCAGAAGCTGAGCCGCCTGATTAACCTTCTGAATGCGGACGTTCAGGTCTGTTCCCGCGTCAAAAGCGTTCGGAACAGGCATGAGTTGATTCTGAATCGGAATTTGACCGGCGGTCGGAACGTTCGGCTGAATCGGCTGCGCGGCAAGCGGATCTTGAGGCGCAGAGGCCAAACGCGCGTCGATTTCCAAGAGTTGCGCGGCGATCGTCGCCTGCTCTTTGCGAAGATTTTCTGCGAGCGCCGCTTCATTCGGCTGCAGAGCGCGCAACGTCTGCTGAATTTGACGGTACTGCTGCGTCAGGCCCTCTTTCTGCTCGCGCAAAAGCGCCGCTTCGCCTGCCGTAAGCGAAGGCCCCTGCGCGGTGCGAGCGGCAGGCGCTCCGGAATTCAAACCGGATTCGGCAAGAGTCTGACGGCGATTCTGAGCCTGAGCTTCCGCAAGCGGATTGGTCGCGGCGGGCTGTCCCTGACCCGGAAACGCGCCCAACGCCTGCTGATCGCGCGCCTGACGGTAAGCGGAAAACCGATCGCCTTGAGCCTCCAGCTGCTGTATTTGCCCCTGAACGGAAATCAGCTCGTTCGCCGCTTCCTGCTGCGCGCGCTGTTCCGCTAAGCTAGAGGGCATATGCTGAATTTGAGCTTGCAGCGCCTGAGCGCGCGCGCGAAGCGCGGCGAGATCGGCGGTCGGATTAGCGGCGGCAGCCGAGGGAACGGCGCCGGGCGTGACCGGCTGAACAACTGGCGCGCCGGTCGTCGGAAGGACGGGCGTCGGAGCGGCGCCGGGAATCGCGGCGCTGGGAACCGGGGCTGTCGGAGCCGGAGCTGCGGCAGGTTGAGGCGAAATAACGTTCTGGCCGGAAACCGCGGCCGCGGTCTGTCCAAAAACGACGGCGCCGGCGGGAAGCGCCGCGCAAACCAACGCGGCGGAAAACGTCGCGATAATACGCGTCCGTCCGGTAATATACAGCTGACGAATCATAAGGTTCCTCGTTTTCTTAAAAAAATACAGGCGTCACGCGGGATCATGACGACGCCGAACGAGTTCCCGCAGAAATTCAGACTTCGAAACTCGAAATACAATTCGGCGCCGATCATTCTACAAATTTTGGCAAAGAGAATCAACATTGAGTTTCGGCGTTCGAGCCAATTTTTAAAATGAACGTCCGAAATAAAAGAATCCGCCCGCGCCGCGACGTTAATATAGGCGTTTCGCGATTTAAGGACAAGGAAGCTAACGTTTCTCTAAGAAGGCGCGGACCCCTTCTCGGCCCTGTTCAGAATTCCACGAGGCCCAATGCCCTTCCCAGCCCCTGTCAATTTCTGAGTCGGGCGGGAGCGTCTCTTGCGCAAATAGACGCTTAGCCTCACGGAGCGCGTTCGGCTCGTTCGATAAGAAGAGCGCGACCGTCTCGTCGACCGCGGCGTCGAACTGCTCGCGCGATTCGATTCGATTCGCCAAGCCGGCCGCCTTAGCGAACTCGGCGTCGAGCGGCCGAGCGGTAAAGACGGCTTCCTGAAGGAGCGTTATCGGGAACTTACGCTTGAGAAACGGAAAGAGAAGCGTCGGATAGAGACCGCGTTTCGTCTCGGTAAAAGCGAATCGAAAGCCGCGTTCCGCGACGACGTAGTCGCATGCCGAAAGTAGACCGGCGCCCCCGCCGCACGCGGCGCCCTCCGCGCGCCCGACGACAATCTGCGGCAGAAGTTTAACGCGCTTCATCGCCTCTTGAACGAGCCGGGGCATAACGCGCCCGCGGGGAATCAGATCAGGCTCGCGCTCAAACGCCTCTATTCCGAATTCGAGCGCCTCGTCGCGGCTAATCGGGCTTCCGTTCGTCGCCTCGCGCAGATCAAGCCCAGAGCAAAACGTATTGCCGGAACCGCGAAGAACGACGACGCGAACCGATTCGTCTTGCGCCAATCTTCGAAGCTCCTCATTCAACGCGCGAAGCGCGGCGTATGAAAGCGCGTTGCGTTTTTCATAGCGATTAAAGAGAACCGTCTCGACAGTACCCGCCGAATTACGCTCTATAAGAACCGTCTGTTCCGTCATTTAATTCATTCCTGCACGCCGTAAGCGGCGTGAGCGCGAGGATGCGCCTTTTCATACGCCGCGTGAAGCGTCGCCGTCGAAACGTGCGTATAGATTTGCGTCGTTACGATATTTTTATGCCCAAGGAGCTCCTGAATCGAACGAATATCCGCGCCCGCGTCGAGAAGGTGCGTCGCGAAACAATGGCGAAGCGTGTGGGGACTCACGCGCGAATCAAGTCCCGCCTCGCGAACGTAGTCGTCCAATTTCCGCCCTACGCTCCGCGTGGAAAGAGGACCGCCGTTCTTATTGAGAAAGACCCTGTCGCCGAGAAATTCTTCCCAGCGTTTCGTCGCGCCCGCGTCGCGCAATTCCTCGGGAGACGTCGGGCGGAATCCGTAAACCTCGGCCGCGTCCGAAGGCAGGCCGTTAGGAAAATACGTCATGATAAAGCGCTGGGTCTCGCGACTCGGTTCTACCGCGCGATTTCGCCCTCGACCGCTTTGACTGCGCGCGCGCGCCTGACGGAGATACTCGCGAGATTCCAGAAGATATTTAAGAAGCGCTTCTCGAGCGTAAGAGCCGATAAACGCGTAACGCTCCCGCTTCCCCTTACCGCGTATTTTCAGCAATTCTTCGTCAAGCAAAAGATCGGAAAAAAGAAGCCCGACGCATTCGCTCACGCGAAGACCGCCGGAATAGAGAATTTCAAGTATGGCGCGATCGCGGATTCCAAGCGGGGTCTCGGCGTCGGGACGGCTGAGCAGCTTTTCGACGTCGGTCGTTGAGAGAACAAACGGAAGCGGCCGACGGGCGCGGGGATTACGCAAAACGCGCGCGGGATTGTCAATCGCCCAGCCCTCGCGCTCGCCAAACTTATAGAACCCGCGCAACGACGCAAGACGGCGTGCGATGGTCGCCTTCGAGTACTCCGCCTCGCTCATGGCCAAGACGTAGCCGCGCAGCTCCGGCACGCCGATACGGTCGGGACGAGGACACACGCCGTCGTGACAGGCCTTTTCGTACTCGAGCCACGCCTCCAAATCCTCGCTGTAGCTCTTGACCGTATATGGGGAAAAATTTCGCTCGACGGCAAGATAGCGAAGATAGCGCTCGATCGGGACTCGTAAATACTTTTCGTTTGCGTCCATGAAAGCAAATCCGCGCAAAGGCGCGAAGGTAAAAAAAATCCCCGTCGGAAACCGGGTTTCGACAGGGAGTGAACGTATCGCCGCGCAGAGCGGCGCAAAATTTCAAATCAATCTTCGAGTTCGTCGAAAAAATCGGCCCCTACGTTTTTAAAGGCGTTTCGGCGGGAACGGATCTCGTTCGCCGACTGTTTTTCGCTATTCAATTCGCTTCCGTTAGCGGCGCGCGCGGCCGCAATCTCCGCCTGACGCTGTTCGCGGCGGACGCGCTGAGTAAGGAGCGCCGCGTCGTACCAGCTAAAACTCAACTCGGAGTCAGACGCGTAGCGGGAAAACGACTCCAAAACCGCGTCGCGGTTTTTGCCGTTGTACATAAACACGTATCGTTCTTTGCCTTTAACGAGCGCCAGGACGTTGACTTCTTGGTTCATCGGAAACGCCTTTATCAAACCGAAACCGCCAATGCGCGGCTTCAAAAAAATCATGTTCTTCAGGGGGACTGCTGTTTGGACGCGACAAAGTTCGCCAAAGTTTCCTATCTTTTCTAAACTGACGAAAAAAATTAACTCCGATTTCCGGAGTTAACCGTAAAAAGGATAAGGTTAATTTTGTCAAAAAGGGCGATTATTACGGCTTTCACCGACTTTACCGCGCCCTGCGTCTAACTATGTAATCGGACGTGTCGACGAAAACTTAAGTGAAAAATGCCGAAAAACGCAACATGCGCGCATAAACGAGGAGGCGCGCAGGGATTAAAGGAACGCGCAAAAGTCCCGCCGGGAGCCTCGATACGTGCATTCCAACGCGTGGAGGCGAATAAATTCGCGAAAGGGCGAAAGTTGAAAACGTCAAATCTCCGATAATGTGACGACGCGTAGAAACTAGCGCCGTCAGTACGACAGGTTCCAAACGCAAGATTACCCAATATGGCAAAACACGAAAAAGAAGAAATACTCAATAAAAACGGCGCGGCGCGCGTTCTCATGATCGGCGACGTCGTCGGCAAACCGGGCAGAGACGTCCTCATTAAACGACTGCAAGAGATTCGGAGCCGCTTTCAAATAGATTTTGTCATAGCCAACTCCGAAAACGCCGCGGGCGGGTCGGGAATTACGCCCGAAATCTACAACGCGATTTTACGCGCGGGCGTCGATTGCGTAACGCTTGGCGATCACGCGTTTCGTCAGAAGGCGATCATGCCTGTTCTCATGTCGGGAGACCCGCGAATCGTTCGGCCAAACAATCTGTCTCCTGAGGCGCCGGGAAAGGGGTGGACCGTCCTGGAAATCCCCGCAAGTGAAGAACGGCCAGCCCTGAAAGTTGGCGTCGCCGCGCTCATCGGCAGAGTCTTTATGAATCTTCCCGGCGACAATCCTCTTTTTGCTGCCGACAAACTGGTCGAAAAATTCGCCGACACGCGCGTTCGTTTCCTGGATTTCCACGCCGAAGCGACCAGCGAGAAACAGATTATGGGCCGCTATCTTGACGGACGGTGGACGGCCGTTCTCGGCACCCACACCCACGTTGCCACTGCGGACGAACAGATTTTCCCGGGAGGTCTGGCGTTTCAATGCGACGTTGGAATGACTGGCCCGTTCGAGAGCATAATTGGCCGCAAAGTCGACTGCGTACTCGAGAATTTCCGAACTTGCCGGCCCACAACCTTTGAGGTCGCGTCAAAAGACGTCAGAATCAACGGAACGTTCGTCGACGTCGATCCCGTTTCAGGAAAGGCGCGCGCCGTTCGAAGACTTAATTTCGGCGCCGACGATTAAAGACGCGGGAAAGGAAAACAGGAGCTGAAGGGAATCTGTACGTCAGAAGAAAAAACGGGGCTATCGTCCGTTTCGGCGCTCGCGGAAAAAAGCGCGCAGCGTCTCGGCGCATTCCTCTTGCAAAACGCCTTCCGACACGTCGCAACGCCAATTTAGACGGGAGTCAGACAGCAATTCATAAAGCGAAACGACCGCGCCCCCTTTCGGATCGCGCGCGCCGAAAATTACGCGGTCGACGCGCGCCTGAACTAACGCGCCAGCGCACATAACGCACGGTTCGAGCGTTACAAAAAGTTCGGAATCTTCAATTCGCCATGACGGAAAAAACGTCGACGCGTCGCGCAAAACGAGCGTCTCCGCATGCGCGGTCGGGTCGCAGTTGCGCTCGCGGCGATTGTGATTCCGCGCGACAATTCGATCTTGGCAGACTAAAACGGCGCCAATCGGCGTTTCTCCCTCTTCCGCAGCGAGAGCCGCTTCTACGAGCGCGGCGCGCATAAAAAACTCGTCGCGATCGCCGTCTTCTCGCGTCCACCTCTGCATAGGCGCGTCAGGTAAAAAAAACGCGCCCGTTCCGAATGGGAATTCGAGCGCGTCTTTTGTGTTTCGACGAAAGGTCATGGGGGCTTTCAATCGATTGTGGTCAGTACGCCTCGCCGGCGTCGTCGTTAAGGGAAAAATCGGAGCCATACGGCGCGGAAATAACGTTCTCCGCGTAAGCAGGGGCAGACTGAACGCTTCCGACGTTCGTCGCAGGCGCGGTCTCAATCTGGGTTCCCTCGGGTGTGTAGTATTCAGTCGTTCCGCCGCCGCATTCGGGGCAGTCGCCGTTCACGTTCGACGCCTGTTCCGCACCGCCGAGAATCGACCCGCAACGATACAACTCGCCCATGCACTGATCGCCGCGCTCGGGCAAGAAAGTCGGCTGGCAGTGATCGTAAGGCGCAAGACAGGACCGACACCCCACAAAACCGACTGCAAACGCCATAATGATACTCATTACGATAATACGCGTCATCGAACACGCTCCGTTTCTTGGATAAAAGGAGAGGACAAGTTTGGTCGGCGACGCGTTCCAACGCCGCTGCTAATTTCTATTTTCGTCCTTACATCTGGAATGATTAGTAAAATCGTTAAATTTAACCAAAATTTTCAAAAATTTTTTATTTCTGTTTGGCTCCTCAGAGCGCAAACGACGACGTCGTCTTGAGATTTTTTCAGCACGACTTCTCAAATTACCGTAAAAAAGACATTGTCCAATCAGAATAATCGTCACAATTAAATCTTCTTTGCGCCACGGCAGCCCGCTAAAGAGTGAAAATCCATATCCAATGCTGAAAAATTTTACTGTATTCAAAAAATATCGGTCATCATGAAAAAAAAACTTGACCGGATGCGTCTGTTCGTGTTACAATAGAGAAGAAGCGCTATAAAAACGCGGGCGGCGGCGCGTTCCGATTTTTTGTCGGTATTTTCGCACGTCTACGCAAGACATTTTCAAGAGGAGCGCCTCCGGCGTGCAATTCGCCGGTTGGCGGGGGTTCCGTATGGGTTCGGCGTACGGGCGCCAGCGTCGCGTTTGGATTTCGCAGCTTAATAAAGAATTACTTCACCACCGTTTAAACGAAGCCGAAGCGCGCTTAATTGCACGCGGGTCGGAACGCCGTTGTCAGTGGGCGTTTTGCCGTCTGGCGTCACTTTAGACTTCCAAACGCCGCGAAACGTTCTGCGCACGCGGGAAATTTCCGCTGTCGGCGGCAATCGAGCGTAGAGCGCGACGTCGGGCAGGCTTGCCTTCGCCGGCAGCGCTGGAAAAGAAGCACGGGACGAATTAACTATGGCAAAAAATCAAACCGTATGGGGTATCGACGTCGGCAATACGTCGTTGAAGGCGTTGCGTTGCCGCAAAGGCGAAGAGCCGGGTACGCTCGAAGTTTTGCAGTTTGATTACATCGAACACAGCAAAATTATGTCGCAGCCGGGCGCCGACGCCAACGAAATTCTCGCGGAATCGTTAAAGCTGTTTCTTTCGCGCAACGACGTAAGGGGCGAGAAAGTCGCCGTTTCCGTCTCCGGTCAGAACGCGTTGTGGCGTTTCCAGCCGCTCCCTCCGATCGATCCTAAGAAGGTTCCCGATCTTATCAAATACGAAGTTAAACAGTGGCTTCCCTTCGACCTCCAAGACGTTATCTGGGATTATCGCGAAGTCGGCGGAACAATCGAAGGCGGTCTTGCGCTCGATCTCCACATCTTCATGTACGCCATGAAGAAAGACGTCGGCAAACGCATGCTGGAACGTTACGCGGCGTCCGGGCTTGACGTCGACTGCGTTCAGGGCGCTCAGGTCGCGCTCTACAACGCGTTCGTTCACGACATGTACGACTACGACGCGCTTCTCGAACAAGACATAAACACGATGAACGATTTCGACGTCGTCCTCAACGTGGGAACCGACGCGTCGGAAATCGTCATCACGAACGGCGTAACCGTCTGGCTCCGTAATATTCCGGTCGGCGGCAATCTGTTCACCAAAGCGCTTACCAAGCAGATGAAGATGACGTTCTCGAACGCCGAACATCTGAAGCGCAATACGAACACGGCTCAGGATCCGAAAGCGGTCGTCCTTGCGATGAAACCGGTCTTCAACGATATGCTGACCGAAATCGACCGCTCCATCAAATTCTATCAAAGCCTCAACAAGAAGGCTAATATCCGACGTATCTACGCGTTAGGCAACGCGATGAAGCTGCCCGGCCTGCGGCAGTTCCTCTCGAAGAGTCTTGGAATCGACGTCGTCGTGCCGTCGCAGTTCGCCAAACTTCGCGGCGAGGAAGTTCTGTCGAACAATGTCTTTAAGAGCAATCTTTCGTCGTTTAGCGTCGCGTACGGCCTCGCGCTCCAGCTTCTTAACGAAGCGCCGTTGAATATCAATCTGGTTCCGCGCGACTTGGTCCAACAGCGTCTCATCGACCGTAAAAAGCCGTGGGCGCTCGCCGCGGCCTCTCTCGTTGGACTTGGCTTGACAGCGCAGTATTTCGCAACGACCAACACGTACAACGTCGTTCAGAATCCCGCGCTTGATTCCGCCCAAAAACAGGCGGAATCTGTCGCAAGCAAGTCCAAGGACCTCATCGCGAAGGCGACCGCCGCCGTTACCGAATTTAAGAAGTTCGACGACATCGGGCGCAACCTGACAAGCGGCGTTGAAGGTCGTCTCACGTGGATGGAACTGCTCAAGGCAATTAACGCCGCCATTCCGGCAGACGCCCCGAACAAGGAGATTCTCTCCGACGGCGTTTCCGCAATTAAGAAATCCGCGATTCAGCATCAAAACCGCGTCTATATCAACAACATTGAAGTTCAGGATATTTCCGAGCTTAGCGAATGGTTTGATCTCGTCCGGCGTTGGTACTATATCGACGACGTTGAAGCTGAAGCGTTCGATATCGACGCGACCGGCGCGAGTCGGGCTCCCGCCGAAGGAGAGACTGCGGAAGCCGCGGCCGCCGCTCCTGCCGACGCCGCCGCTTCCGGCGACGCGGAGAACGGCGCTGAAGCCGCGGAGGGTTCCGAAGGTTCAGAAACCTCGTCAAGCTCCGGCGACGGCAAGCCTGCCGAATGGGCGCCTAAGTATACCCTTGAAGAAATGTTCCCGTTCGTTCCTGCCTCTGACACGAAGGGCGGATCCGGCTCAAGCTCGTCTTCGAGCTCGTCTTCAAGTTCGTCGAGTTCCTCCAAATCGTCCAGCAGTTCGAGTTCGAGCTCAAGTTCTTCAAGTTCGTCGAGTTCCTCCAGCTCTTCTGATTCCACAGGCGCCGAGCCTGCCGCGCTTAATGAATTCGTGGAAAACAAAGACGCGCGTCTGGAATTAATCCCCGGACCGTCCGGTCCCGGACGTATCGTTCAGTTGAGC
>CAMNJU010000059.1 GCA_946541595.1 uncultured Planctomycetales bacterium | reverse complement strand
TTAAAATTTTGGCCGAAGAAACAACGTATCTCCTGTTCTCTTTTATCAGGTTGCTTCTTTTTGGCGTTAGTCTTAGGCTCTGTTTTTTGGTTATTAGCGGCGGTTTTCTTTTCGGAATCGGATTTCGGCAAAGGCTGTGTTGGCGTATTTTTTGCCGAATTGCTTGATTTACTTTCGCTAACTTTTTGTTTTAGATCTTCATCTGCTTGAATATGAGACAAGCCTTTACTAATTAAATCAAGCGGATTGTCTTCTGGCCCGTTAATTACCCGTTCGCCGACGTCTACGCTTACAGACTTTTCTTTTGGCCGATCGGAGGCGTCTTCTCGAGTGTCTTCTTCATTACCGAAAGAAAGAAGTTTATTCAGGAGTTTCTCCTGCGTAACAACCCTGAAATCAAACCTGAACTTATCTTTATTGTGCTTGTAATACCATAATGAACATTCGCAAATGGTTCGACATAGATAAGTAATATCTACCGTAAGCGTTCGAACCGTAGCATGAGGCGTACTAATGAGATTAGTAATACTCCAAATTGCAGAACCGTCTCCAAGGACCAGTAAAAACTTATCAAACTGATTTTCTTTATTCTTAATTTTACTGCTGTCAATATTCGGAGATCCTGTGTGAAGAAACGTATTTCTCAGATTGAAAACGACTTCGCCGCTTATCCAAGAAGTACCGTCTCCCCCAGACGACTGTCCGTCTTCGTTAGACATGTACTCTTTAACAAACTTATCATACCATTCTATATACCGCTTCCCCGTCGAATTTTCCGGCGGATACTCAGGATACTCGGCGGCGCCGCATACGTCTGGCAAAGCAAGAGCCAATGCTAAAGCGGGAAAATAAAGCTCGCTCTGCAAGGCTCCATATACTTGTTTAACGTACTTCTCTATCATTTTTATCTCCGCAACATCCTCCGCATTAATGGAGGTTGAATACTTTTAAGCGGTCTCTTACCGTTTATCTTGGGCATGAACGCTCAAAGAATTTCACACGGTCGTCGGCGTCTATGATACTGTCTGTCTATCTTCTTTGCAATAGTGACAAAACAGTCGCTAAACGTTCGATAGCCAACCGACTCCGCATCCGCCGTCCGGTTTTTACGCCATCCTCCAGTTCAAACCTCAAAGAAACGCCGTCATATACGCCGGCGCACAGAAGATATCCTGATCCTTTCCAATATCTTTCGTATAAACGAGATACCTACGGAGAATCCTCGAGGAGAATTTAGCGTAGAACGCGTCCAGCGAGGCGTGCGTTTTATAGCCCGACGATTTCACTTCAATCGGGCATATCTTCCCTTGCCGCGCCAACAGGAAGTCGATTTCATAATTGCGCTTTGTCGTTTCGTTGGGAAAGGCGTAGTAAAACAGCTCGTTCCCCTCGGCTGTCAGCATCTGAGCGACGGCGTTTTCATAGAGGTATCCGAGATTGGCAGGAAGCTTATCGTTCAGAAGTTTCTCATAAATAAAATTCTCCGTGAAATCCCGGTCTTTAAACATGAGCGTCGTAAAAAGGCCGGTATCGCAAAGGAAAAGCTTGAACTTTGCGAGATCTTTGGCGGCGGACAAGCCCGCCCCGGGATCGTTGGCATGATAGGAAACAAGCGTCGTTTTGGAATCCCGCATTTGGGCGATCAGTTCAAGGATATCCCCCGCGCGGTAATTCTTCAAGACGCTGGATACCTGATATCTGGAAGCGTTGTTATTGAGCTGTACGGGAATGGCGTCAAAGAGCATGGCGATTCGGCCGGTCGGATCGATTTTACTGAAATCGTCCTCATAAAGGCGGAGGATATCCCGCTTAACCGCGTCCACCGACTTAAAATTGTTTGACGACAAATACTCGTCCACCGCCTGCGGCATGCCCCCGACAAGCATATACAGCCGAAAAACCCGCATTAGTTTTCGATTGACCTGATCTCCCATCGGCCTGCCGGATTCAAAACATTTGCGTATCAAAGGATATGTCGTTCTGTCGCCGACAGCCCAGAGGAATTCTTCGTAATCCATGGGATACATACTGATCTTCCGCTCTTCGCTCGGAATAAGAATATCCTTTACGTTTTTGCGAATCGAGATCAGCGAACCGGTTTCAACGTAGTCGTACCGGCGGTCTTTGACAAGGCTCTTAATGGCTTGGCGCGCCTTTGGGCACAGTTGAACTTCATCAAATATGATCAGCGATTTTCGTTCGACTAGATCGACCCGAAACAGAAGCTGAAGCTGAAGAAAGAAAAAATTCAGATCAGATATATCCTCAAACAAATCCCTTACCGCTTTGGAAGCGACGGAGAAATCGATCAGGATATAGCTCTCATACTCGTTTTTGCCAAACTCTTCGACAACGGTAGATTTTCCGACCCGTCGGGCGCCCTCTATGAGCAGCGCCGTCCGTCCGTCCGATTCCTGTTTCCACGATAAAAGTTTGTCGTATATCTTTCGTTTAAACACTTCGCTTCCCCATTTCCGCAATTTTTAAATTGCAAAAAACTGCAAATCCGCTACTTTTATTTTGAAGAAAAACCGTATTTCCGCTGTTTTTATTTTTGAGTTTTACCGCATTTCCGCAAAATTGCCAAGCGGCGCGGCGAGTAAAAATATACTGAAAAAGGCCAACAGGAAAGCGGACTTCAGAAAAGTTCGCAAACTCGACGAACGGGCTGACAGAGGACGCGTTGAGATACGTCAAAAGAGAGCAGACCGTATTCATTCGAAAACGGTCTACTTTAGTCACTCAAACATCTCGCAACCAAAGAAGAAAGGACGTCTACTGAGTCTACGCCTTTTCCCATGCTACAAGGAGAAATGCTATTCTATATATAGCTCGAGCATATGCAAGTTATCGCTAAAATCTGCTTTAACCGCATTACATTCATTACCGTATTCTAACAACGATCCTGTGGGATCAACGGCAAGTCTTGACACTTTCACGTATATCTGATACTGTTTAAGCAACAAATCATAGATGTTCTGATCTTTCCTCGAACGTTTTTGAAGAGTCTTCATCACTTCCGCAACCTGTTCTTGGTTCTTTTTGATTTTTTCTATTCTCTTGTTAAAATCCTCGTCAATTCGGAGATTCAAAAGAGCAAGATTAAAATCATCATAAAAATGAGAAGTACCCTCTAGTTTAGTATATTTGTCCGTTAAGGAACTACTTTCTTTATGAATAGAATTATACCAAACTCTGTACGTCAATTCGGAACATGACTCCGATTCTTCTTCACCTTCTACCATAAGGGAATACGCCATTTTATAAAGTTCCTTAGCGCTTTTAGAACCTATTTCAGAATCTTCGTCTTGTGAAAAGTCTTCTTCAGAATCCTCTTTTGACTGAACTTTTTTAATATCAGAATCACCTTTCGGTGAAATATTGTCTTTTGAACTTTCTTTCGACGTATCTCCTTCTGTTGGTTTATCAGCAGAAATCTTTGGTTCATGCGGAACGACACTTGGGGCTTGTGATTTCTTTGCCTGCTGGTGGGGCTTAGATTCTGTTTTACGAAAACTTCCCCAAACGCCTATCAGAACCCCGGCGCCAAGAATAACACTTGTAAGCCATACGGCAACTATTTTGTAAAGATGTTTCTTCTTAGTCTTCTCACTCTCAAGAAAACCGTCAACGTCAACCTCAAGTGGCGTATCGACAGCTTGTTTTAACGCTTTTTCCCATTCTTCAGTAGAAGAGTCGACTTGACTCTCATTTTCTTTTGCAGAGGAACTTTTAACAGGCGGAATAACAATCTCCTCCTTCGGCTTATTAGCATCCTCAAAAAGATGTTGGATACTTTTAAAATCAGCAAGCTTGCGTATCTTCCCTTTGTATTCTACCTCTGTTTCAGCTGTAAGACGTCCCCTCCTCACAAGATCAATAATCTCATGCTCAGTTAAATTATACTTTCTGCCGTTATAAAAGACAATCATCTCTCCCTCCAAGCCAAAAGACTATATGCCCAATCGAAAAAACGCCTGCTGATACTCTTCGTTCAAAATTATGGACGTGCGTTTCGAAACTGAAAGCTAAAACAACTGTTCCGTTATGAAAATCACGCCAGATACAACGGAGTAAAACAACACAAGAAAGTATAAGTTACCTAACAGGGAAATCAAGTATTATTGTGTAAGAGTAGACAAAAACAGAACAAAACTTTTTAAATCAGATTATTTATAGTCTAAAACAACAAGAACAATCAACATCGTTAAAACACTATCAGAACATTCATGAGGTAATCCATTAATACGAACACTTCAATTCAAAGAGAGAATTGTCGGATAAGATATTTCATCGTTGATATGTCATTTTTAGGCCGTCTGGCGAGAGGCGCTCTTCCACTCCCGAATATTATGATTACGGGAGTGGAAAACGGCTTTAACTATAACTGGTTATATACAAGTCCACTTCACGCTTTCGGCGTTTTGGGCGTAACGACGGTCGTGCCGCCGCCTCGGAGCGAGAGATCGAACGGGGCGTTTGTCGCCCAGGAACCGCCGGTGAAGTCGGGGAAGTCGATCGGCTTGGAGTCGTGCGTAACGGACCATAAGCTCAGCGGGGTAACGGCGCTCCACGTCGCGCCGTCGTAGACGGAGATATTGAGCGGGAGTCCGTTGTGGATCGAATCAATAAGCTGATAATCGCAGATGAAATCCATACCGCCGTGGCCGCCGAACTTCAGGGCGTTCTCCGTTAGGAATTTAATCAGTTCGGGCGTATGCTCCTTTTTGACCGCTTCCATCTCTTCGTCCGTAAGGGGCGTGTCGTGCGTGAAATAGATTTTGGCCGGCTCGGGAAATCTCTGGACGAACCCTTTCGTTCCGCTCAAAAGGTGGCTGCGCGAATAGGGTCGCGGCGTGCCGGTGCAGTATTGGATTTGGACGACTTTGCCCTGCTCCGTCTTTACCAGCGACGTATTCATATTCCCGACGAAATCCGCGCCTATAAACTGCTTGTGATATTCGCTCCCCTGCGCAAGATAGCGTTCGAAGATCGGACGGCGCGTAAAGTCGGCGGTCTCGACCGACGTCAAAAAGACGGGCCGGTCCCCCGCGTTGATTCTCATCGCCTCGCAAACGGGGCCGAAACCGTGCGTCGGATAGCGGTTCCCCTTGACGATCGTGCCGATCATGCCGCGATAGCCGCCCGACTTTTTACTCAGCGGCGGCATGGGTTCCTTGAACGTGCCCTCCGGATCGATGTAGTGAATGTACGCGCCCTCGCCGTAAACCAACTCGCCAAAGAGCCCTTTGAGCGCCATATTGATTGTGAGCGCCTCAAAGAAATCGAAACAGCAGTTTTCCAGAATGGCGCAGTATTTCCGCGTGCGTTCCGACGTATCGACGATCTTCCAGCAGTCGGCAAGCGTATAGGCGAGCGGAACTTCGCACGCGGCGTGCCGGCCCGACTCCATAATGGCGCACGCCATTTCCGCATGAAGATACTGCGGCGTCGTTACGTAGATCAAATCGAGATCGTCGCGCTCGAGCATATCGCGCCAGCTCTCTTCGTCGCGATAGTATTCCGCCGGCATGGGATAGTCGATACTCTTAAACCACTGCCGGGCGCGTTCGATCGGATATTCGTAGCAGTCGGCAATCGCCTTAATTTCAACGCCTTCAAATTGCGAGAGCCGCTGAATCGACGCGGTTCCGCGATTCCCGATTCCAATATATCCGACGCGGATATGGGGAATAGCCGGCGCCGCGTAATTCTTCATATTAAACGAGGAACGCCGATCCTTCAGAATGAGCGTCGTCTCCTCGACGTCGTCCCGAAGATTCTTTTCCTGACCGTAAACGTTCGCCAAAGCCGCCATCGCCGAAAGACCGGCCAGACTTTTGAAAAATTCGCGTCTTGAATTGGACATAACGCCCTCCTTATTCATTGCAAATCCGTTAAAACGGCTCCGGGCCGCCCGACGCTCTAAGCGTATCAGACGCGGCCCGAAAAATCAAGTCGACGTTTCACGCCGGACGTCAGCGTTCAATTACTTTGACGTCCTTGAGCCGCTCTTTCGGCTCGACGTTGAGTTCGACGACCTTCCCGTCGACGACGCGTCCGCGAACGACCGTCTTTTTCGGCGCCCACAGTTTAAAATCGACGTCCCAATTCTTCGGGAGAGACGGCGTTAGGTAAATCGCGTCTCCGTCGACCTGCATGACGAGGCTCTGCGTAACGATCGCCAAAACGCCGCCGTGGTCGCCGTCGGGAACCCAGTCAAAATTGGGGCCCCAGAACGCGGGGAAACGGGAATTCTTATCGACGTTGCGCACGCGCTCCATGACGATCTGGCGCGTCGTCTCCGCGTCCCCGAGATAGGACGCCAGGATATCGTCCTGAGCCCAGCCGAACGACATATGATTGAGTCTCGCGTCGTACGCGCGGCGCGCAAGTTCAAGGCCCGGTTTTTCAAACGCGTAGAGCCGGAACGGAAAGACGGAATAGAGTTCCGGCGTCTCGACGTTGTGGCTGTTCGCGAATCTCGCCGCAGGCGCAAGCATCGGCTCGCCCTTGTCGTTGAGCCGCGTAGGAAGTTCGGGCGTTCGCGCGAGCAGCTCACGCCAATACTGGCGGTCTTCCGGCTTCGTCATGTCTTCCGGAAGCGCGAGCAGCTTGCCGAGAACGGCGCGCATTCCGGCGATTTCCGTCGCCGGATCGTCGCAGTCCCACCACGTTTCCGCGGCCTGCGCGGGGCTCATCCAAAGCTTGCCCGTCTCCGGATTGACTTTATAGTACCCGTCGAAGAATTTCAGTATCGAATTCGCCGTCGGAATCGCGCGCGTCTTTAAAAACTCCGCGTCGAGCGTGTCTTCGTAATAGCGCAGCGTCAAGAAAGCAAGCTCAAGGCCGCCGACCCATTCGCGCATATGCCACCCGGACGACTGCAATTTATTTTCGCGTTCGTTCCACGGCGTCAGGCCGTACGTCTCCGGAAAGACTTCGCCCGTAAAGTAGATGCATTCGGGGAAATACGCGCCGTCGATTCCGAAATACTTCTTAGCGCGGAATTCGCACAAAGGTACAAGTCCGCAGTACATTTTGAACATCGGGGTCATGAGGTCGTAATCGCCGCTCATGAGCGTCGCGTAGTACGGGAGCCGCGTATTTTGCCACCAGTAGCCGGGCCCCCAGCGCCGGAAGTCGTGAGACGACGGATTCCCCTGCGGCGCGACCGTAAAGAGCCCGCCGTTGAATTTAATCGGGAAATTACCGCGCCCTTCGCAGGCAATTAGGAATCTCTTTAACGCGTAGCCGCGCGTAAGTTCGTACGTTTCGGCGGCGACCGCCTCGCGTTCCCCGTCCGAAAGGTTCGCGCATGCCTTCTGATTCGGCGAGAAGACAATCCAGCTGCGCTCGGTAAAGGCGCGCCAGTAGTCGAGCGTCGCCTTGCGGCGTTCGGCGACGGGAATCGCCGCCGCTTCGTCGAGATAACGCGACGTCTGCTCGAGCCACGCGTCGAACGTTTCCGTCTGCGCCGCATAGACCGCGATTTCAAACCGGTGCGTTTTGCCCGGCGCCGTCGCGAGCGTCTCTTTGTCCTGCCAGACGGCCGTCGTTCCGCCCGCGATAAGCCCGAACGTGCGGTCGACGTACGGGTCTGTCATACCGGGATAATCTTCAAGTCCCTGCGTCTTAATATTTTCGTCGAAGTACTTCTGTTTCTGATTGCGCTGATAGATGCAGATTCTGTTCTGATCTTTGAGCGCCGCCGATTCGAGAATAACGTCCGGCCGGACGTGTATCTTTTCCTCGGTCGCGGATCGCCAAAAGACGTCGCTCACTTCCGGAGCGGGAATCGTAACTCCATCTGCGAAACGCCAATAGCGCAATCGGGCTCGAGGCGAGATTTCCAGATCGGAATCGACTTCGACGACGGCGACGGGCCTGTTCGTATCGATCCAAAGTTTAACGCGCGTCTCTTTACCCGCAGGACCGAACGCGACGTCGATCATGCCGGTCGACGCGTCGAACGTCTGTTTAAAGGGGGCCGCCAGCGCCGGGTCAAATCCGTCGCCCAGGAAATTGACCTCGACCGCGCCGACTTTCGCGAGCCTGCCGAATTCGTCCCAAGAATCGGTACGGCCGAAAACAAGCTGAACGCGCGCCTGCGACTCAAACCACGCGTTGACGCAAAGTTCGCCGTTACCGAGCGGCATAGTTCCGCCCAGCGTTTCCGAAGGGGAATCCCACGCGACCCGATACGCGGACGCGTCAAATTCCTGACCTATGCCGGACGCCGCCGAAAGGAACAGCGCGCAAATCGCGAATATACTTAACTTAAAACGATTCAAAAAAGCCATGCCGTCTGACCTCCGCCGTTCTAATTTGAAAATACCAGAGGGAACCGATTGCATAAAGGATAAACGATACGGAGAAGAAAAACAATGTCGCGACGTAAAGAAATCGAATTCCGGCCAAGCAAAACGGCTTGCAAAATGCGCGATCAGGCGTTCTTCACGTTAATATTTTCTAATAATAGAAAATAGGCAAAATACTTTTTCATTTTCCTGCACATTTTCGCCGATCTTAACGCCTTTTTCTCTATTTGAGCAATAGTCTATTGAAAAAAATATGATATGATATAGTTCGGTAGGGTATGCGGCGGCGTCCCGTTATTCGGCCGTAATCTCAACAGCGTGGGTTAAGAGGTTGTTATGCTCGGTTTTTACAACTACACTGTAGTTCTCACTTACGTAGGAATGCTGACGGCGTTTTTCGGCGTCGTTTTCGCAATTCACGGCAGTATAGAACATGCGTTGCTGTGCCTGATGATCTCCGGCTTCTGCGATATGTTTGACGGGCTCATCGCCTCGACCATGAAGAACCGCACGCGGCGCCAGAAGAACTTTGGAATTCAGATCGATTCGATGAGCGATCTTATCTGCTTCGGCGTCCTTCCGGCGATCGTCGTTCTTCAGAGCCTCGACACTCAGGGCAGCCGAGTTGTAACGGGAATCTGCGGGCTCTACCTCCTATGCACGCTGATACGTCTCTCTTATTTCAACGTCGACGAAGCGGAACGTCAAGAGAAATCGGATGGGCGCCGCGAGAATTTCCAAGGGCTGCCGGTAACTTCCTCGGCGCTCGTTTTACCCCTTATCTTCTGCCTGTGCGACAGTACGCCCGCGTCCCTTGAGAAAATCGCGCCCTGCGTCATGCTCGTTATGGCGATCGCCTTTTTAACCCCGTTCCACCTCAAAAAACCGGCCCTGTTCGGGAAACTTGTCCTCTCCGTCATCGGAATTGCCGTGCTCGTTTGCCTGATCTCCAAAGGCGGTATGTAATGATGCGCTTCTTTTACGGGACCGCGGCGGGCCGTCTTCTCTTCAAAGCCCTGCTCGGGGCCGGCCTGCCAAAGTGGATCGCCCTGTATCTTCGCTCGCCCTTCTCGCGCGGAATGATTCCCGGCTTTATTAAGAAGCACGGGATCGATATGAGCGGCTACGAAGAGGGGCCCTATAAGTCCTTCGCGCAGTTCTTTATTCGCCAAAAGAAGAACGGCGTTCTTTTCGATTCGGAACCGTCGCATTTAATTAGCCCGTGCGACGGCTGGCTGAGCGTATACCCGATTCGGCAGAACGCCTCCTTTGAAATCAAAGGATCGAACTATCGGGTCGCCGATCTGGTCGGCGGCGCGGATATCGCCGACGAATATCAAGACGGTCTGTGCCTCGTCTTTCGCCTCACGCCGTCCGATTATCATCGGTACGTCTTTATCGACGACGGGCGCGTCGACGCCAATCATTTCATCGAAGGAAAACTGCACTGCGTTCAGCCGATCGCGCTCGCCGCGGTTCCGGTCTTTCGGCTCAACCGGCGATGCTGGACCGTTCTGGAGACGGAGAATTTCGGACCGGTCGTTCAAATTGAAGTCGGCGCGGTCGCCGTCGGCGGGATCGTTAACGACGTCGAAAAGAGCGCGTTTCAAAGAGGGCGCGAGATGGGCCGGTTCGAGCTGTGCGGATCCACGATCGTCCAGCTCTTTAAGAAGGACGCGGTCGCGCTCTTGCCGAAAATCACGGCGGAATTGACCCCGGACACGGAAGTTCAAGTCAAAGTCGGCGAATGGATCGGGCTGGCTCAAGCGCCGAAAACGCCCCAATAAAAGCGGCGCACGTCCCATAAAAAAACGAGCGGCGCGGCGGAAATAACCGCCGCGCCGCTTTTGTATTGCTTGGCTTTTCGACCGTTTCTGTGCGAATCAGTGGAAATCCGCCGTCTCGGTAATGTACGCGCGCGGATACGGCGCGACGCGCTTCTGCGGGAGCGTTCTGTTGCTGCACGCCGACTGCCAAAGTTCGCGCTGGGAATCCTGCGCGTAGTACGTCAGCCAGTTCAGCTCGCTCATCATCTCTTCCTGCGACTCGCATTCGAAACCGGAACAGCTCGGCTCGGGCTCGGGCTCGGGCCCGGCGCAAACGCCTTCGTTAAACGAGCAGAAGTTCCAGTAGATCGGAGAATGAACGTTCGGAAGAACTTTGATTTCGGCGGGCAAAATGTGCCGGACAATAATCGAATAGAGCCGCCGGTCGGACAGGTGCGCTACGTACAGAAGGGAATGATTCAGACGGTGGAGTTCTTCGACGAGACGTTTGAGCGCCGCGCTGATTTCTTCGTCGCTCTGGGCGCTCACCGAAGCAAGGAGCGCGTCGTGATCGAGACTCTCGGCCACGGTCATCACGGGCGCGCGATCCCACTCGTACATATCGCGAAGATATTTGTTTTCAAAGCTGTAAGACCAACTGCAGGCAAAGGGAAGATTGTACTCGTCGCCTGTGAGATCGCTTATTTTGTCGCGGAGTCTGACGTTCTCGAGAAACGCGTCGACTATCTCGCTGTTCGATTCGCAGGTCTCGTTTCTTCTGAATCGATCGTCCATTATTAAAATCCGGCCTCGCGCGAAGGCGTCTTGGAATACAAAACAAAAATCGTTCGGCGCGCAACGAAACGCGCGAACGAAGATTGGGAAAGGACGACTGATAAACGACGAAGAAACAGAACGCAAACGCGCCAAGAGAGGCGGCGGAAAATCGACCGACGGCAAAAGCCGCCAAACCGCAAGCGGCGCGCACTGAGGCGCGGCGCGCGGACAAACTCGATCAACGCGCGGGTTCTCAACGCAAATACGTTCGTCAAGGTTCGGCGTCGACAAAGACGCCCCAGGGGGGGACTGGAGCAAAGCAAGCCGGTACGGGAGCCGAAAGGGTAACCCCCACGACGCGCGCAAGCGCCGGCTGGCATGTCTCTGTCAGAGACGTTTCCTTCTCGGTCTCTAGTGTAATGGAAAGGAAAGAAAGTTCAAGAAAACTTTTTGTAGAAAAGGGGTGGGAATAAAAATTTAAGCGGTTCGAATTCTGCAAATACCAAAAAATCCCACCAATTAAAACTACCGCAACTCAGCGGTCAACCATACGTTCCCATTTCTTTGTTCTAATCTCTTGAATCGGCGCCTCTCTATTTTGCCGGCGCCTTCGTTTTAACAGAAACGACCGAAAGACCCTGCCGCTCGCAAAATTCCGATAATTCGCGGAACCGTTCCTCGCCCCCTTCCGCGACCTCCGCTTTGACGAACGGCGCCCAGTACGCGTTGCGGCCGGCAAGACCCCATGATTTAATGCAGAACAGGAGCGCGTCGAGCAGTTCTTTTTCGCGCCGCTCAGGATCAGTCGACGCGTCGCACGCGACGGTCGTCGCCGCGCGAACGCCAGGCTGCTTCGGAAAGACGATCGCGTTCGCCTCGCAGCGCGCTAAGACGCCGCGCTCGATCGCGGAATTAGTCGGCGTAATCTGCGAAAGACGAATCGCCTCGGGATGGCCGCCTTCCTGTTTCGGCGCCGGGTCGTTCTCCGTAACGAACCGGTCGCCGGCGTCCGTTCCGTCGGGCGCCGTTCCGGTCGCGCCCGCCGAGTAGGCAGTATTTCCAAGCGTCTCTCGCGCGTTAACCGGGCCGGATTCGCCCGCGCCGACCTCTTGGGACGCGACTAACCGCTCCATATATCGCGGCGTATCCGCGGCGTTCTCCGACGCTCCGGTCGTCGGAACATACTGAAGTTGGTTCTCGGTTTGCACATACGCCGAATTGTCGGAGTCGGATCCGCTCGCGCCCCGTACGTCCGCGCCGAAAGAAGCGGGCGCGTTCTGGCCCGCCGACGGAAACGCGCTCGCGAGCGCGGATCCGGTCGTACTGAGCGGCGCGGTTCCTCCGGCGTCCTGCGCGAGCTGCGGCGCCTGCGCGTTCATCAAGCCGCCGAATAAGCCGTTTTCCGAACCGCCGGACGCGGAATTCTGCGCGCCGGACTGCGCGAACGAGCCGTTATAGGACGGCGCCGTTCCTACGGGCTCGGACGGCTCTGGCGCGCCGATAAGCAAGTCTTTAAACGAGTCGGAAGCGGACGCGTTTTCCGAACCGCCGGCCTGCGCGAACGGGTTATTAGAGGACGGCGCCGTTCCGCCGGACGCGGACGGCTCCGGCGCGCCGGTAAGCAAGGCTTCAAACGGGTCGGAAGCGGACGCGTCTTCCGGGTCGTCGGGCGCGGGATTCTTCGTAACGTACTTCGCAAACGCGCCGTTATACGCGGGGGTCGCTTCAAAAGACGGCGCGGATATGTCTTTTATGTCCTTTTGCCCTGACGCCATAGCGATCCCGTCGGCGGCGGTTGGCGCCGATCCCTGCCGTCCCGCGCCGGCTAATCGGCCCGGACCGGACGCGGCGCCGCCGTTACCCCCGCCGACCTTGGCCGCGCCCAATTTCACGTTCGAACCGAGCTGCGACTGCAGCGCGGATTTAGGCGCGGCGCCCGACGGGCCGGACGGCAGCCCGCCGAATCCGTACTGCCGGATAACCGCGTTCTGAAGGGAACGCGCCTCGGCAAGCTGCGCCGCCAAACGGCTGCGCGCCCTCGCGGTCTGCTCGAGCGCCGTCTGCAGAAGAATGGGATCGGGCTCGGGATACTGAATCTCCTGCCCTTCGTCGACAAACTCATATCCAAAGACGTCGCCCCAAGACGCAAGCGCCGCCTGCGCAACGTAGAAGTATTTTTCGCCGCCCGGCCGGACGACGAGCAGCGGGTACGGCTCGACCTTCTCGCCGGACGCCGTTTTCTCCCCTTCGGTATCGAGATAATGGCGCGACGCGGCGCGCAGCGCCGAATCGAACGGATTGCCGGGAAACGACGCTAGCATGAAATCGTCGTCGTCGAACCGCATTCCTTCCGGCTGCAAAAAGACGCCCCTGTCCGTACATTCGACGAAAATGGGCCGCCGGAACGTTCCTTTTTTGCCCTGATACGGAACGATCGCGTAGGAGCGCTTGCCCTTCTGACCTTCGCGCCGGAGCTCGTCTGCTTCCCGACGCAGTTTCTCGATCTCGTCGTCGAGCGCGTTGATTTTATCCTGAAGCGCGACCGCGTCTTCGTCGGGCGACGCGACCGATTCGGCGCTGAGCGCGTCGTATTTCTTTTTGAGAACGTCCTGTTCCGCGCGCAGACGCGCCAGCGCGCTTTCGGCGTTCGCGAGCCGCGCGCGCTGCTCGTCGAGCGACGCTTCTGTGCGTTTGCGCACGCTCCGCAGCTCGTCGAGGAACCATTCGACCGATTCGCGCTCCCCGACGACGTCGTCTAGTTCGATGTTGCCGACAAATTTGCGCGCGCGTTCGTACTCCGCGTCGAGCGGATTCTGAGAAGGGACGTCCGCGTCAGATTCGTCGAGTTCTTCGAGCGCGGAGACGCCGGAAGAGCGGCGCCCTAACTTATTGCGGTTAATAGAATTGGCAAGCGTCTGCGCGTCGACGATCGCGCCGTATTGAGAACCGTCGCCCAAACCGGCCGCCGGATCGAAATCAACGCGTTCGGCGGCCGTTTCCCGTTCGGGCGCGGCGCTCCCCTTCTGCGCGACCGCTACGAAGATCATCGTGAGCGTTCCCATCGTGCAGAGAAGAACGGCTAGGAACGGAAAGAGCGTAAACGTCTCTTCCGAGGAACGGGAACGGCGGGACATTAGCGTGCGTACTGTTGCAACCGGCGTTAATTAGGCGTAAAAAGCAAACTGAAACAGCGGAAAAGGGCGCCGCGTTACGCGGACCGTTTCTTTGAACCGGAGGCTCGCGGCCGTTTGGGCGCGGCGGGCGGCTCGGAACCGTCGAGCGCCGGCATAGGGGGCGTCTCGCGCTCTTCCCCGTCGACGACGGTCAACGGCTCGCTTTTCGGATCGGCGTCAAGTTCCGTAAGCGAATTTTCGAGCGAATCGAGCGCCGCGAGCGCGTCGCTGCGGCGGGACGCGCGTCTGGCGAGGCCGTCGCTGAAAGGCACGACGTCCGGACGCGGCGAAGAAGAAGCCGCGCCGGTAAGTTTGGAATTCAGCAGACAGACGGTCGCCGAAAGATTATTGAGCGTCTTTTCAAATTCGCCGACTTCCGCAATCTTTTCGAGCGTTCGCGTGAGCCGATCCTCGATCGCGACGACGTCGGCGGACGCCTGCAGCACGTTGTTGAGCGCCTCCGCCTGGTCGGCGATTCGCGCTTCGAGCGCGTCGATTCGCGCCGTAACGCGCGCGGTCTCTTCGAGGGCCGGGCGGACCGTCTTTTCGACGAATTCGCGCTGCGATTCCGTAAGCGTTCGCGTCCATTCGGCGCTCCCGTCGGCGAGCCGCTTATCGAGCGCTTCCCCGAATCGGTTCGCGGCCCCGTAGGCGAGCTCGGCGCTCTTCTGGGCCGCGTTGGCCATCGTTTCGCCCCAGAGATCCGTCTGCGCGCGCGTCGCTTCTTCGAACGCGCCGGCGACCGACTGCAGAAAGCGTCGCGTCGCGTCCAAATCGTTCGCGGCGAAACTGGACGCGTTCTCCGACTGGAACCGCCCTTTGAGCTCCGAGTCGACGAGCCGGGAAACGGACGCCGCGAGCGCGCCGTCCTGCTTGCGCGAGAAGAACTGGAGGAAGTAGAGCGCGAAAACGAGCGACAGCGCGAGCGCCGTCGTATCGAACGCGACCTTCAGCCCGGCGGCGAGCGATTCGCCCGTCGTTTCAAGCTGAGTTAAATCGAGACTCCCGAGCGCGACGGTAATACCGAGAACGGTTCCCAAAAAGCCGAGGATCGGAATAGCCCAGACGAACGTGCGGATCATACCGTAATCGACGTCGCGGCGATCGACCGCGTCGTCGGCGAGAAAACGGAGCTCCTGATCCAAATCGTCGGGCGAACCGCCGTATTTCAGAAAGTTCAGCGCGTCTTCGAGCCGTTCGAGATAGGTCGACTGACCGCGGACGTCGCGCGCGTTTCTAATCGTAACGAGATAGTCGTCGACCTTCTCGAGCGATTCCTTTTCGCGGCGCTTCGGAGGAAAGAGCGCGCCCCGCTTCAGCGCACGCCGTTCACGGCGAGTCGCCAGAAGTTTAAACGCGATATCGACGACCCCAATCCAGAACATGGCGATCGTCGCGTATTCGACTGGATGGCCGGTACTGTAGCGAACGACCGTCTCGTTGCGAACAAGGCCCGTATTGACGCCAAAATAAAAGATAAACGTCGCGACAAGGCCCCAAAGGACCGACGAGCCTGCTAAACCGATAAAAAGTTTCTTCATATTGTTCTCTGCGCCGCGGAACGCGCCGTCTTTCTCTGCCTTGCGGAATTACCGACGGTCTGCCGGCGGTTCGGTTTTAGAAATCGTACCAGAAGCCTACCCCGTATTTGCGCTGATACATTGTGTGGAACTGATATTCGTCGTCGCAGCCCATATAGTATTCCGCCCCCACGCGCATCGTCGAATTCGTCGGACTGCGCCACTGAATTCCGAGCTGCGTCGCCCAGTAACCGCCAAAATCAAGTTCTTCGAAAAGATGCCCGTGAGACGCGAAAAACGGACGCGCGACCCAGTTCGACATATTCGGCGTAAATTGCGGAGAATATTCGACGCCGAACTGCAGTTCGAGCGGATCGGTCGTCTGGCCGCAGTGGAACGCGTAGTCGACTTCCGTATAGAGCCGGACGTCGGGAACAGGCTTGAATCCCAGACCGAACATAATCGAATCGCGGACGTAATGTACTTTATTTCGGAATTTATCGAGGAGATAATTATCGCCCAAGTGCGAACTGACATGATAGTAGCCCGTCTTGAACTGCCAGCGTTTTGTCCCGTACACGAGAGGAAAACCGGCGCGGTAGTCGGTCGCGGCAAGATTGCGATGGCGTTCCCAGTCGAGCCGCAGCAGGGCGGCCCCTTCCATCTCAAGTTCCCAGCCCTCCGGCTGAACGGCGTCGGTCGTGCCGAACCGCCAAACGGGCGCGCGGCCGCCGAGCGTTATATCCCAAAGAGTTCCGTACCCGTCGGTATAGTCGATAATACTCTGCAAACGCGCCTCTTTACGGCCCGCAAGATACGTCGGATACATAACGCCCTGCGGAAGAAGCTGCGACGTCCAGCCCTCTTTCGGAACGTCCGGCGCTATCCAGCGTTCGCTAAATGTATCTCCTTCTCGAGCGGACGTTTCCACCGCGTAGCCAAACAGGCCGCGCGACTTCGTCGGCGCGCGTTGGGAACCGAGCCCGGAGTCGACGCTGACGACGCCCTCGCCGAACGCGGTTCCGCGCCGGCGCGCTTCCGCCGTCTTGGCCTCAAAGTACGCGTCTGATCCGACAGGATACGCATATTCCGGCCTATTCTGAGCGTCGACGTAGTTTCCAGACGTTACAACTGGCTGTTGAGCGGGCGAGCTGAGCGAACTGTAACGCCGGCTCGACGAGTAGAGTATTCCGGCCGAACCGTTTTGAGGAACAGAAGAAGCATACTGATACGCGGCGGCCCCGTCGCTGTTCTGATACTGAGAAATACCGAGCGCGGCCGATTCGCTGGAACTGGCGTAAGAGGAGATATACGAAGCGCCGTCGACTGCGGCTGCGGCGGACCCAAGAGCCGTAATCGCGCACAGTACGCACAGCGCGGCTCCATTCCTAACGTACGCTTCGAGCGTGGTGATTGAAAAGTCCATTTCTCTACGGACGCCGCCTTGCGTCCGTCCTTAAAACCATGGGCAAACGTTTCGCCCAATTATCTGCCTTGTCGCGAAAATAATCATTTCGCGCGTATAAAACAAGAGCAAATTTAATTTACGTGCGAAACAAAAAAAATCCGCAGCCCTTGCGGGGTTGCGGATTGCGAAAAGGCGGACGGACGCGCTCGGTCAGAAGAGGCTCGTCAGGCGCATCGCGGCGTCGCGCTTATCCTGCGCGTCGAGAATAGCCGCGCCGACTCCGATTCGCTCGATTCCCGAATCGAAGATCTCGTTGCAGTTGTCCGCGGTAATACCCCCGTAAGCAAAAATGGGGATCGGCGACCGGCCGTCGACCGCCTCCATAATGGCGCGCAAAAACGCCGACCCCGTCCCTTCGGCGCGATAAGCCGTCGGAAAGACCGGGCCAGCCTCGATAAAATCAAGAACCCCTTCCTTGCCCGCCGCGAGAGCCGCGAGAGCCTCGTCTAGCGTCGAGACCGTCGCGCCGAGAATCAAATCGTCGCCAATCTCCTCGCGAATCTCGCGGTAATTCTGTTCGAGCGCGACTCCCCCGTCGAACGCCGCGCCCCAAACGGCAAATCCGCGCGAGAGGAGCAACGGCCGGCGCATAACGTTCGTTTCGCTTGGAAACGCGCTGAAATACTGACTTAAAAAGAGCTGGGCCGTCTCCGCCGATTCCGCCTGCTTATTCGGGTCGAAAACAAGCTGGAACATATCGACTTTGACTTTGAACAGCGCCGCGGCGTCGGCGTCGGAAAGGGGCCGGTCGACGTACGCGCACAGCGCCGACTTCGCGAGCCGCTCGCGGCGGATCGCACGCGGCGT
>CAMNJU010000058.1 GCA_946541595.1 uncultured Planctomycetales bacterium | reverse complement strand
TGAAACGGAAAGGGGTAAAATGGACGCTATGAACGCGCGCAGCTTTTACCGCGCGCTTTGCGGTTCCTTATCCGCCGAGTCGGGCGGGGGAACGTTCAACGCTCGTTGACCTGAAGGATTAACCTATGTTTAAGGCGTTCCGCGTCAAGCTTTCGCTTATTTTCGCCGTTCTTTTTCAGGCGTCTTTTGCGCTCTTCTCGCACGCTCAGGAGCCGCATTGGACCGCTCGCAATATGCCGCGCGAATCGTTTCTTATTATCGCGCACCGCGGGGCGGGGGATCTCGGCCCGGAAAACTGCCTTGCGTCCCTTGAGCTTTCGTGGAGCATGGGCGCGGGCTGCGAGATCGACGTCCGTTCAACGAAAGACGGCCGAATCGTTATGTTCCACGACGCCACGTTTAAACGGATACTCCCGAACGCGCCCGAAGAATTCAAACAGCTCGGCATTAAGGACTTGACCTACGACGAAGTCCGCGCGCTCGATATTGGTTCGTACCGCGGCGAGGAGTTCAAAGGCGAGAAGGTCGTTTCCATAGAAGAGGTCGTCGCCGCGCTCAAAAAAGATCGGAAACGGCGCGTCTTTATCGACGTCAAAGACGTGGATCTTAAACAGCTTGCCGCCGCCGTCGCCGACGTGCGGCGCCAAGTTACCCTGACGACAAACAAAGAAGAGCAGCTTGCCGAATGGGCGGAGCTGGTTCCCTGCGCAGACGGGAGTCTCTGGATAGGGCTTGGCAAGGCTCCGGACGAAGAGCTTGAGGCGCGCGTTAAGACGCTGCGCGAAAAGAATTTTTGCGGCGTGACGCGCGTCAGTCTGCACGTAACGCGGACCGCGTCGGGCGCGCTCAGTCCGTCTTCCGAGTTAATTCGCAAATATGCCGACGAATTTCGGCGCCGCGGAGTCGAGCTGCGCGTATTTGCCCGCGGCTCGGAGGCGTGTCCGAATGTAAAAGCGGACGTCGCGTTCTATCGCGAGTTGTTGGAACTTGGCGTTACGGGATTTGCGTCCGACCGATTCGACTGTGCGATAGAGGCGGTCGACGCGTTCTACGGCGAGCCGACGCCCGACTGGAACGTTCGACAAAACGTTCCGGAGGACGAGCTTGTTATTATGGGACATCGCGGCATGGGGAACGAGGCGCCTGAGGGGACGCTAGAATCGTTCCGGCAGGCGTGGGCGCTCGGAGTCGATCCGGAAGCGGATATTCGCACGACGAAAGACGGCGTCGTCGTATCGTTCCACGACGATAATTTCGCGCGCATACTCCCAGACGCGCCCGAAGAGATTAAACGGCTTGGCGTTAAAGATTTAACGTTTGCCGAACTTCAGAAACTTGACGTCGGCGCGTACATGGGCGAGGAGTTCCGCGGCCAGCGGCCGGTCGATATGGCCGCGATTATCGAAGAATTGCGTAAAGATCCTCGGCGGCTGATCTTCTGCGATCTTAAGAACGTCGATCTGGCAAAGTTCGCGCAAGAGACCGAACCGGTCTGGAAACAGATCGTCCTTACGTCGAGCGATTACAGCGCGTTGAAACTCTGGAAAGAGCTCGCGCCGACGTCCAAGACGCGGCTATGGACGCCTCGCGCCTGGACCGACAGTCCTGAGGCGTGGAACGCCGGATTCCAAAAGATTGCGGAACAGAAGTTTACCGCGCTCGATTTCGTTCAGACGCACGTCAAACTTGACGAACGCGGCTCTTTTACGCCGAGCGAAGAGACGCTCCGCAAAACGGCGGCCGCGGCGCGTCTGGCGGGAGTTCGGTTCGAAGTCATGACGCTCACGTACGGCGATAAAGATTTTGCGTACGCGAAGATTCTCGACTTCGGAGCGTCGGCGCTGTCCGGCGATTATCCGACCGCGACGCGCGGCGCCGTGAGGAAGTATTATCGCGAACAGAAGTAACCGCGTCGGCGCGACCCGCTTGCCGGGCTCGAACGCGCCGCCTTTCCTAATATTGCAACTTCCGGTTTCACGCCGGATTCTGCCAGTTAAACCTGAAGAGGCTGCTTTAATGAGAAAATTACCAAACAGACTGATTTTTGCCGTTCTGTGCGCGGCGTTTGCGCTTATTCTGTCGGCTGCGCCGGACGCCGTCGGAGGCGAGCCCGAATGGACGACGTACAGCAGGCCGCGAACCAGTTTTACCATGATCGCGCACCGCGGCGCGGGCGATCTCGCTCCTGAAAACTGCATGACGTCGCTCGAACTGTCGTGGGGCATGGGCGCGACGCCCGAAGTCGACGTTCAGCAGACGAGCGACGGACATATCGTTATGTTCCACGACGGGAATTTCAAGCGGATTCTTCCGAACGCTTCCGAAGAATTAAAGAACAAGCGAATTAAAGATTTGACGTTTGAGGAAGTTCGCCAGCTCGATATCGGTTCGTTCCGCGGAGAACAGTTCAAAGGCGAGAAGGTCGTTTCGATCGAAGAGATCGTCGAGGCGCTCAAAAAGGACAATCGCCGCCACGTCGTTATCGACGTTAAAGAGGTCGATTTAGAGAAACTCGCCAAAGCGATTTACGACGTTCGGTTCCAAACGACGCTCACGACCTGGGACGAGGATCTGCTCGCGAAATGGGCGGATATTTGCCCGAACGCCGACGGAACGCTCTGGATGGGGCTCGGCCAAATGACCGACGAACAGCTGGAGGCGCGCTTTAAGACGCTGCGTGAAAAGAATTTCCGCGGAATCAACCGGTTCCACCTTCACGTAACGCGCGACGCGAACGGCGAGCTTAGCCCGACCCCGGCGTTTATCCGATCTCACGGAGACGAGCTGCGCCGCCGCGGAATCGAATTCCAAGCGATGCCTTGGCCGACGCCGACCTGTCCCGGCGCGAAGACGGACAAAGCGCTCTTCCGACGCCTGCTCGAACTTGGCGCGATGGGATTCGGCGCGGACCGTCCCGACGTCGCCTACGAGGTTCTCGACGAATATTTCGCAGCGGCTCCGGACGACTGGAACGTCGCCGATCACATATCCCCCGACGAAATTATCGTTATGGGCCATCGCGGCATGGGGAACGAAGCGCCCGAAGGTACGATGGAAACGTTCAAGCTCGCGTGGGCGAACGGCGTCTGTCCGGAAGCGGACGTGCGCACGACGAAAGACGGCGTTATCGTTTCGCTGCACGACGACAACTTCGCGCGGCTCCTGCCGGGCGCCCCGGACGAGATCAAAAAGAAGGGCGTTAAGGACATGACGTTCGACGAAGTAAAAGATATCGACGTCGGCGTTTATAAAGGGGAGCAGTTCAAGGGCCAGCGTATCGCGAGTCTGGCCGATATCGTCGCCGCGCTCAAAGAGGATCGCAGCCGCTTTATCTTCTGCGATCTCAAAAATATCGATATGGAGCAGTTCGCGCGCGAAACGGTCGAAGTTCATCCGCAGATCTGCCTGACCGGCTGCGAATATGAACCGCTCAAACGGTGGAAGAAGCTCGCGCCGCGGTCGAATACGCTCATATGGATGCCCGTCACGTGGAGCGGAACGGTCGAGAATCTGGAAGAGCGGTTTAACGTTCTGCGCGACGCGAATTTCGAAGGGCTCGATTTCGTGCAGGTGCACGTGCTGCCGGAAGGGCCCGGCAAGGTCGGGCCGGACGTCGAAACGCTTCGCCGAATCTCGAACGCGTGCCGCAAACATGGCGTGAATCTCGAGACGTATCTGCTGAAAAACGGCGATAAAGACTTCGCGTATGAGACGCTGCTGGACGCGGGCGTTATGTCGATAGCGACCGATTTCCCGTCGAAAGCTCGGGAAGTTATCGCGAAGTACTGCGAATCGAAGAAGTAATTTAACGCCGCCGTAAGACGCGTGGCGCTCGCAAAAGAAAGACGCGCGTGAACGAAACGTTCATGCGCGTCTTTTTTTATTCGGCGGATATCGGCCTGCGGCGTCAGAGGATAATCGTCTGTTCTCTGCCCGGTCCTACCGAGACGAACGCGATCGGTTTGCCGACGAGCTGCGAGATGCGTTCGAGGTACTTTTTCGCGTTTTCCGGAAGAGCGTCGTAGGTCTTGACCTGATCGATTTCTTCCTGCCATCCGGGCAGAGATTCGTAGATCGGCTTAACGCGCGCGAGTTCGTCGACGTCGGCGGGCATGTAGTCGATCCGTTTGCCGTCGAGTTCGTACGCGACGCAGACGTTGATTTCGTCGAATCCGCTCAGAACGTCGAGGAGCATGACGGAGAGCTCGGAGACGCCGCCGAGCCTGCTCGTATAGCGCACGGCGACCGCGTCAAACCATCCGCAGCGTCGCGGACGCTTCGTAACCGTGCCGTATTCGTGGCCGCGGTCGCGAATGCGCTGCCCGACGTCGTCTTTGAGCTCGGTCGGGAAGGGCCCGCCGCCGACGCGGGTCGTGTACGCTTTAATTACGCCGACCACGCGCTTAATAAAGCGCGCGGGGAGCCCGGAACCGGCGATAACGCCGACCCCGGAGCTGTTGCTGCTCGTTACGTACGGGAACGTGCCGTAATCGACGTCGAGCATGGAGCCCTGAGCGCCTTCGAGCAGAATGTTTTTATCGGCGTCGACCGCGTCGAGAAGGTAGGAGACGACGTCGCCGACGAACGGCTTGAGACGCTTGGCGTATTCCGTGTATTCGGCGATAATTTCGTCGGCGTCGAGCGCCTTAACAGTCGCGCGGATTTCGTCGTTTTTGGCCATGCCCGGGAGGTAGCCGTTCTTAATCGCGACGATTTTGCGGACCTTTTCCGGAAAGTCGTCGCGGTAGAGATCGCCAATGCGCACGGCGGTAGACCGACCGACTTTATCGCGGTAGCACGGCCCGATGCCGCGTCCGGTCGTTCCGATCGCTTCGGTTCGCACGCCGGAATCGTTCATGAGCCGGTCTTCTTCTTTGTGCCACGGGAAGATGACGTGCGCGCGATTGCTGATAAAAAGGTTCTTTTCGATTTCGACGCCGGAATCTCGGAGCCGATCGATTTCGGCGAGCAACGACGCGGGATCGATAACGACGCCGCTCGCGATACAGGATCGGACTTCCGGCCGGAATATTCCGCTCGGAATGAGAGACAGCTTGTACTTTGCGCCGCCGAAGACGACGGTATGCCCGGCGTTCGCGCCGCCCTGATAGCGTACGACGATCTCGTTCTGAGCGGTCAAAAAGTCGACGATCTTGCCTTTCGCCTCGTCGCCCCACTGTAATCCGATAACGCATGTAGCGGCCATAATCAACCCCTTACTGTTCTAACGCGCAATGAAACCGTATTGCGCTTGCTCGGCGCGTCTTGGTTTGTACCCGCGCCGGATAGCCTGTCGTTCGTCCAGCCGCCGACCTGCGTTTCAATCGACGGTTAATACAAAACGACCCAAAAAACGCATTATACCATAGATAGGTCGGAATAAAAGGCCCCCGCATAAGCCTGACGCGCCAAAGAAAAAAGCCTCGGCTTCCGTCCTCATTCGGACGTAAACCGAGGCGCGCGTTCTGCCGGACAGAGCGCGGTTAGTTGGTGGAGTCCAGATACGGATCCTGGCCCATGCCGCGCTGCATCTTTTTGCGCTCTTTTTCGTAATAGAGCATTGTTTTCCGGTTGCGGTAGTTCTTCTTCTCGACCTTCTTTTGGGCGCGATAGAAGAGCGCTTCTTTTTCCGGCATCTCTTTATCAGGCGTCGCTTCTCCCTTTTCCTTAATCTTTTTGGCCTTCTTGGGCCCGTACGCCTTTTCGAGAATCTCGTCTTCGAGGGACAGGTACTGGCGATAGGAGCCGGGGTCCCCTTGGCGTCCGCAGCGCCCGATGAGCTGCCGGTCGATCCGCGCGGACTCGTGCACTTCCGTGCAGATGACGTCGAGTCCTCCGATCGCGAGCACGTCTTCCGGGAGCTTGATGTCGGTTCCGCGTCCTGCCATGTTCGTCGAGACGGTAACTTTCCCGAGCTGCCCGGCGTCGGCGACGATCTCCGCTTCCTCGGCGATTCGGTTCGCGTTGAGGACGTTGTGCTCCATTTTGCGCTCGTCAAGGAGCCTCGACAGAATTTCCGACTTGTCGATCGTTCGCGTACCGATGAGGACGGGCCTGCCGAGCGAATGAAGCTCTGCGATTTCCTGAACGATCGCGTCCCACTTCGCGCGTTCGGTCGCAAAGACGCGTGTCGGCAGTTTGACGCGCCGCGGGGGCCGGTTCGTCGGTACGGGTATCACGTGGCACTTATAGATCTTGGAGAGCTCCCGTTTCGAGGTTCGCGCGGTTCCCGTCATGCCGGCGAGATGCTCGAATCGGAGGAAAAAGTCCTGAACGGTAACGCGCGCCGCCTGCCCTGTCGCAACGGTAATTTCGACGTGCTCCTTCGCTTCGACCGCCTGATGAATCCCTTCGCGCCATTTGCGCCCTTCTCCGAGCCGGCCCGTAAATTCGTCGACGATAACGATTTCGCCGTCCCGAACGACGTACTGCTGGTCAAGGTGGAATTCCCGATCGACTTTGATCGCGCGCTTGACGTATTCGTAGATGTGGTATAGCCCCGTCGACTCCATCGCCTTGGGCTTGGGGAGCCGCCGAGCCTTCTGGCGCCCTTCGCGCGTGAGTTCTACTTCGCGCTTTTCGTGGTCGTAGGTATAGTCTTCGTCTTCGATGAATTCGTAGATCGAGTCGGCGGCCCACTTGTACGCTTCGACTTCCTGCTTCTGCTCTTCGGTGGGGAGCGCGCTGATAATGAGCGGCGTGCTCGCTTCGTCGATGAGAATGGAGTCGGCTTCGTCGACGAGGCAGAAGTACGGCTCGGAACGCTGAGTCGGCTGTTCGTCCTTCTCGCGCTGTTCGCGCAGCATGGCGCCGAGCAGGTCCGTCTGGCCCTCGCGAATACGGCGCAAAAGGAGTCTGTCGCGCAAAAAGTCGAATCCGAACTCTTTCGCGGTTCCGTAGGTTATGTCGCACTGGTACGCTTGACGGCGCGAGTCGGTCTGCTGCTGCGTCTGAATAACGCCGACCTTCATGCCGAGCGCCTTATAGATCGGGCCCATGAGCTCGGCGTCGCGCGCGGCGAGGTAGTCGTTGACGGTGGCCAGAAGCGCCCCTTTGCCCGCGAGCGCGCGGAGATAGAGCGGCGCGGTTGCGGTGAGCGTCTTGCCTTCGCCCGTCTGCATTTCGACGATCGAGCGGTTGAAGATAGCGATCCCGCCGAGAATCTGAACGTCGAAGTGACGCATATTGATCGTGCGCGCGCCCGCTTCCCGGACGAGCGCGAACGCTTCCGGCAGGAGTTTCGAGAGCGGCTCGCCGCTTCGCGCGCGGTATCGCAGAGACAGACTGTATTTTCGCAGTTCGGAGTCGTTGAGTTTCTGAAATTTAGGCTCGAGCGCATTGACGCGTTCGAGCTCATACGACCATTTCGCCAGCCGTCCCTGCGTCGTGAAGGGAAAGCAACTGTCAAAAGCACGTCTTGGTCCCGATGGTATAGCGCTCAAAGGAATTCTCCGTCGCCTGTGATAATGAACTTCCGTTTTCAAGTCTGTCTTTCCGCCTGAATCAGCGCGCGGAAAGACGTTAAAATCACTCTACATTTAACGATTTTTACGGTCGGCGTCAACGGCCCCGCGCGCCAATTTTGCGAATCGCGCGAGCGTTTGAGGGAAAGAAAAACGTCCGGGTTTCCCGTTCAGTCGAACGAAAAATCCGGACGTTTGCGTTTGCGCGGCCGCGCGGCCGCGACGTCAGAACCAGCCGCCGTAGGCGACGATAAAGCCCGCCACGACGACGGAGACCATGCTCATGAGTTTGATGATGATGTTGAGCGACGGCCCGGTCGTGTCTTTAAAGGGGTCGCCGACGGTGTCCCCAACGACGGTCGCTTTATGGCATTCGGAATGCTTTCCGCCAAGTTCCGGATCGATATTCGCTTCGACGTACTTCTTTGCGTTGTCCCACGCGCCGCCCGCGTTCGCCATATAGACGGCGACGCAGAATCCCGTCGTGAGCGCGCCGACGAGCAGCCCGATTACGCCGGTTACCCCGAGCGTCATGCCGACGACGATCGGCATAAAGAGCCCCAAAAGGGACGGGAGAATCATTTCCCGCTGCGCCGCCTTCGTTGAAATAGCGACTGGTTTTTCGTAGTCCGGCTCCGCTTTGTATTCCATAATTCCGGGTATTTCGCGGAACTGGCGACGCACTTCTTCGACCATCCCGGCTGCGGCGCGGCCGACGGAGGTCATTGTCAGCGCGCCAAAAACGAATACGGTCATGGCGCCGAGGAATATTCCGACCAAGACTTTCGGATTGAGCAGATTGCAGGAATAGAAGTTCATCCAGTCGGCCATATTCGCCGTTTCGACGGGCGTCATTTCGGTCTGTTCGTTCTCGTTTTCCGGTACGAACGGGCAGGCAGCGGCGACTTCGGCGGTAATATGGGCAGGTTTAGGCGTCGGCTTGAGACTCGCCCAGTGTTTATTGGATTCTCCCCACGTCTCTCTGGCGCCGCGGTAAATGGGCAGATTTTCGTTCGGGTTCTTAGCCTGATTCGGCATAACGAGCCACGATTTCGGGAACCATTCCCGACCGATTTCTTCATAGGCGGCTCTTTGCGCGTCAACTTCCTCTTTGCCAGGGTAGTATACGACAAAGTTTTCGGCGACCTTGTAGTACCCGACTTGAGCTTTTGAATCCGTCTCAATGACTTTTACCGCAGAAGCTCCCCACCTTTCGAATCCGACGCGGACCTCTTCGACGTACGCCGCGAGGAGCGCCAGCGCGGTCAGCGCGGCTGATCCGATCGCGAATCCTTTTCCGGTCGCCGCCGTCGTATTGCCGAGCGAATCGAGCGCGTCGGTTCGCTGCCGCACTTCTTCCGGCAGCCCCGCCATTTCCGCGTTCCCGCCGGCGTTGTCGGCGATTGGGCCGTACGCGTCGGTCGCCAGAGTGACGCCGAGCGTCGAGAGCATGCCGACGGCGGCGATTCCGACGCCGTATAGCCCGAGCGAGAAGACTTGAACGTTCGTGAAATCGAAACCGGTCGTGCAACCGAACGCGAGAATCGTCGCCACGCCTACGATAACGACCGGCGCCCAGACGCTGTACATTCCTTCCGCGATACCCGCGATAATAACGGTCGCCGGACCGGTTTTGCCTTGGCGCGCGATCTGTTGGGTCGGCTTATATTCGTACGCGGTGCGGTATTCTGTCCATTTGCCAATAAGCCATCCGGCCAACAGGCCCGTTACGACCGAGAACCCCGCAAAGCGCGCCGTGCCGGTTAGCAGAAGCATCGAGAGAACGATCGCGATCGCGCCGATTATGACGGACGGAAGATTGACGCCCCTGCCGAGCGCCTTGAGGAGCGCGCCCTGATCCGCGTCTTCGTCGGCTCTAACGAGAAAGATCCCAAAGATTGAGAGCGCAATGCCGACAGCGGCGAGAATGAACGGCAGGAAGAGCGCGCACATCTGCGTCTTCTGATCGGCGCCCATCGAGGAGTAGGCTGCGACGCCGAGCGCGGCGGACGAAAGTATCGATCCGCAGTACGATTCGTAAAGGTCGGCGCCCATGCCGGCGACGTCGCCTACGTTGTCGCCTACGTTGTCGGCGATCGTAGCGGGATTGCGCCGGTCGTCTTCCGGAATTCCCGCTTCGACTTTTCCGACGAGGTCGGCGCCGACGTCCGCCGCTTTCGTATAGATTCCGCCGCCGACGCGGGCAAAGAGCGCCTGAGAGGACGCGCCCATGCCGAAGCAGAGCATAACGACGGTGATTTCCGTGAGTTCCATCGTCCAGTTAAAGGCGGGGAAAATCCAGTAGAGCGCGCCGAACCAAAGAACGACGTCGAGCAATCCAAGCCCAACGACGGTAAGACCCATAACGGCGCCCGAGCGAAACGCGACTTGGAGCCCGTCGTTGAGCGATTTGCGCGCGGCGGACGCAGTACGCGAGGACGCCCAGGTTGCCGTCTTCATACCGAACCAGCCTGCAAGACCGGAGAAGAAACCGCCCGTAAGGAACGCCCATGGAACAATCTTATTCTGCACCCCGACGCCCCAGGCAAGGAACATAAGGAGCGCCCAGATCACGAGGAAAAAGAGCGAGACAATCTTGTATTGCTGCTTCAGATACGCGTTCGCCCCTTTCCGGACGGCGGCGGCGATCTTAATCATTTCGGGCGTCCCTTCGTCGGCGGCGAGCATCGTTCTGAAGAACTTAACCGCGTAAGCGAGCGCCGCGACAGCCCCGGCGAGAGTAAGCAGCCAAAGCCATCCAAAGCGGGATGTAAAGAATCCGAGCCGTTCTGCGGCCGCAGGGGCGCCGTCGACGGCGGCAGCTGCTTCTTCGATTACGGCTTGCGCGACGGGCTCCGCGGATTCGGACTGAACAAAAGCGTAGACGTTTGTAGTTGACGCTAAACCTGTCGCCAGGACGAGCGCCGATATGCAAAGCGAGAGCGCACGAAAATGTTTTATGAGAGTTGCCATCAAGAAAGTCTCCGAACAAGCGTTGACGACGTTATTTCGCAGAAAATTTGTAAAACGCCGCAAAATTAAATCGCCAAAAAACTTTTTTTTCGGCGGCATTCTTCGGATTCTATCTGGCGCGGCGCGTTTTTAAAGACGCCGTTGCAATGAAAAGACGAAAAACGCCGCCATTATCTCCATTATACATTGCGTAAAAATTTTGTCAACCCCCTGTTCCGCAAGCAAAAAGAATTTAATAACAAATTGAATTTTAATAAAATGTGAAGATTTTTTTCTGTGAAGAAGTTGATTTTTGAAGTTATACAAAAATGAGTTTTTTTTAAAAAATTATTGGAAAGGTATAAAAATCGGTTTTATTACACGGGCATTTGGGAGCGTTCCGCTCCATTGTGATTTGAAAGATGGGGATAAGATTAATGATATTATAATATTTACTGAAAACGAGCTTTTCCTTGCGAAAAACGAAACCTTTGTATCTGTTTTTAATCTAATAGCAACGGGGGATAGTTTCTGCAAAAATTTGTTTTTTTTCAGTGAAATTATCTCTTTCCCCTTGCCGAAAAAAAAACGGGAATGTACAATACAGTATGTCGGTTGGTCGTCAGACTGTGAGGTTTTGGGATTTTCCAACCGCGGCGCGCTGCGAAATCATGTTTTCGAGTGTTGCGGCGCGTTGGCTTTTCGCTTGTCCTCAGTCCTGTTTTCAGGTAAACAGGCGCCGCTTATTTTCGGTATTCGATTCGGTTTTTGAGGCTTGCGAGGCTGGCTTTAATTTGTACTTGAAACAAAGGGGTTTCTCTTAATGAAAAACAACGTTTCCAAACTCTTGGCGTTTGTTTGCGTAGTCGCGATGGTCGCGTGCGCCGGCTGCGGCGGGCGTTCTCAGGTATCCGGCAAGGTCGTCTTCTCCGACGGCACGCCGCTGACGTACGGCACGGTTAATTTCACGAACAATGAAGTGGCGTGCAAAGGCCAGATTGAAAAAGACGGCACGTTTAAGATGCGTACCTTCAAGCCGGGCGACGGCGTTCCCGCCGGAACCTACAAGGTCTTCATTACCGACACGCTTCAGTTTGGCGAACCCGCCGCGACCGCTAAAACCGCAAACACGACCGATAAGAACTCTCAAGCCGTCGAATACTCGCTTATCGGCAAGTCGACGAACACCGTTCCGAACGAATACTCGGTTCCCGAATTGAGTCCGTTCGAACCCGTTACCGTCAAGGGAACGATTAAGAACTTGACGCTCACGATCGAGGCCAGCGCTCCCGCCGCCGCGCCTGGAGAATGATTGCTTGGTGAGACTGACTGAACCGTCGTCCGTCGGCGCGAGACTCGATATGAAACTTTCCCGAAGTTGGCTCCTTCTGCCGTTGCTCTTTCTTGCCGCGTCTTTTGCGGGGTGCAACGGCAACGTTCACGTAACGGGCAAGGTGACCTACGCAAACGGTCAGCCGCTGACGATCGGGCAGGTTATCTTCACCGACGACTACTACATGGGTCGCAGCGACCTTGATAAGAACGGGGAATACTCGATTCACACGCTGCGCCGGAACGACGGGATTCGCAAAGGGACGTACCGCGTTTATATCGTGAGCGCGTTCCGGTTTGAAGAAACGGAAGAGATTAAAGACTCGCTCCAGAATTATCGCTTCGACAAGCCCGTGCAGCTCATCGACGACCAATACATGAATCCCTACGCTACCGGATGGGTTTTTGAGGTCAAAAAGAACTGCAAAATAGATCTTGTCGTCTATCCTCCCGGCGAAGTTCCGGAGGAGGAACGGACCGAAGAAGCGAAAATGCTGTTCGATCCCGAATACCGCAAAGAGATGCAGCGAAAGCAGGCTCTCGAACGCGGCGAAGATCCTGACCAGCCGGTTCATAAGAAGCGTCGGACGGTCAATCCGAACCTCCTATAATTCAATAAGAATTCAGTAATAGCTCCGCGAACGGGCTTGATCCAGTCGCGAAGCGAGATTTGAAATAACGCCTTTTCGGACGGCCGTTCCGCGGCTCTAACGAACAGGTCCCGCCGCCGCGCCGTCGCGTCGTCGGTTATTTATTTATAGTTTTCCCATTCAACGAAAGGGTTGTTATGACTCGTTCCGCCAAACGCTCGGGCTTCACGCTTGTCGAATTGCTCGTCGTTATCGCCATTATCGGTATTCTTATCGGTCTGTTGCTTCCCGCCGTTCAAGCGGCTCGTGAAGCGGCTCGCCGTATGCAGTGCACGAACCATCTCAAGCAGATGGGTCTTGCGATTCACAACTTCCACGACACCCGCAACGGTATCCCGCCGGCATGCCACTCCTGGCACCGCATGACGATGTGGGCGTACCTCTATCCGTACGCTGAACATACCGTCCTTTGGGATCTTCTCAACCGTACCGACCCGGTTACCCTCGGCCAGTACTTCTGGAACACCGGCGCGACCTGGAAGGGCGTCACGCTGACGGCTGAAGAAAAGAAGGGCTTCGCGGGCGTTCCGTACATGGTTTGCCCGTCCCGCCGTTCTTCTCCTGCGGCTTATGAGTACGTTCAGACTTCGACGGGCGACAACTCCGCCGGTCCTCAGTCCGACTACTGCCCGATCGCGTCGACCGATTCGAACGGCAGCCAGAGCGGCCGCGCTTCCTACGGCGGCGGCGACCGTGACTCCCACTACTACGTTCGCGTTACCCAGGTCTTCACGGACAACTGCCAGACCTACCAGAGAGGTTTCTTCCGCGGCGCCAAGATGACGACCAACTCCGAAGCGAATACGCATGACGAACCTCGCGACACGCTCTCCCGCGTTACCGACGGTACCTCCAACCAGATCGTCATTGGCGAAAAGCACATCCCGATCGACGGCCTGAACGTCTGCAATACGACCGCTCCGTCCACGAACGGCTGGAGCCAGTGCCACGACTGCTCGTACCTCTGCGCCGCCGCGTCCACCGGTTGCGGTTACGTTTGGCGCTGCGTTGCGAACGCTTGGAACGACGCCCAAACCCCGATCAGCAACCTTGCCAACGGTATTGACGGCCCGTACGACCACCTCGCCGCGAACGGCCATGCGTCCATCAACTGCGGTCTTGGAAGCTGGCACGCCTCTGGCGCGAACTTCCTCCGCGCCGACGGCTCCGTCTCCTTCATGAGCTCGACCACGACCCAGGTTATCCTTGGCCGCCTTGCTACGGTTGACGACGGCAACACCGGCGCTAACTGATGAATTTCCTGCGCCGCGCGGCGTAACTGCCGTGCGGAACGTATGAACTTAAAGCGCGCGATCCCAGAATTGGGGTCGCGCGTTTTTCTTTTTTGCGGCGCGTTCAGCGGCTTTTCATCGCGCCGCGTTAAAAAAGAGAAATATCGAACTGTCCCGGGCGCGTTCTCTTTGCTATAATAGAATCGCCGCGCCGTCGAACGCCGCGCTCTTGCGCCGTAAAACGGGCCGACTTGTTTTACGCAGCTTGAAAAACGAACGGCGGCGCACAGAGAAAGATTTATTGCGGAGGCGACCGAGATGCTTACTAAAAAGGTTCTGTACTGTCTGCTGGCGGTTCTTTTGGCCGCAACTTGCCGGGTGAACGCCGAGACGGTCGTTCCCGTCGCGCCCGACGCCGAAGCGCTCTATCCGGACTTCGAAGTCTGGGTCGACGGTCAACCGACGCCCGTCTGGCAGTGCCGGGTGAGCGCGATCCCGTTCAACCGGATATGGCCCGGCTATCAGCGTTCTCTCGATCAGACGGAACTGGCGGGCTTTGCGACGTGGGAGACCGACGCCGCGTCGACGGAAGTCGTCGTTAAGACGTCGCGCGGGCCCGAAGCGCTTCAGGCTGCGGTCGTCCGTCCGCAGTCTCTCGGAATAACGCCCAAAATCGACGCCGAAAAGAACGAGATTTCCTTTACGGTTCCCAACGGTTCGCCCGTCGTTCTTGAACTCGGCGGTTTTCATAACTGCCTTCATCTCCTCCCATTCCCGATCTATAATCGTCCGAAGGATTTAACAGCGCCAAATCTCCGTTATTTCGGCCCGGGCGTTCATCGGCCCGGCCGAATTGAGGTTAAGAGCGGGGACGAGATCTTTATTGACGCCGGCGCGGTCGTTTACGGCGGCGTTCACGGTCAAGGCGTAGAAAACGTCAAGATTTCCGGGCCGGGTATTCTCGACGCGGCGCCCTTTGCGCGCGGCGAACTTGGCGGCGTTTTTCGGTTTATCGACTGCAAAAATATTACTATTGACGGAACCGTGCAGCGGGATACGGACGTCTGGTCGACGACGTTTATCCGCTGCGACGACATGACGGTCCGCAATACAAAACTCGTCGGATTATGGCGGTATAACGCGGACGGAATCGACGTTTGCAACTGCGAACGCGTTCTCGTTGAGAATTCGTTTTTGCGCACGTTTGACGACGGACTTGTCGTTAAAGGAGTCGACGGGGGCGCCGAGGGACCTCAGAAACCGTCTAAGGACATAACGTTCCGCAAGAACGTCGTCTGGTGCGACTGGGGCCGCGCTATGGAGCTCGGCGCCGAGACGCGCGCGCCCGAATTCGCGAATATCCGATTTGAGGACAGCGATATTATCCGCACGACTCATATCGCCATGGATATTCAGCACGGCGACCGCGCGAAGATACATGACGTTGTTTTCGAAAACGTCCGCGTCGAGTACGACGACAAGATTCCTACGCCCGTTTATCAGAACAGCGACGAACAGATCTACGACCCGAACGCCGATCCGAATTACTGCCCGGCGCTTGCCGTAATCGTTATCAATTCGACGCACTACTCCCTCGATAAGGAAAACGGAACGGCGGACGGCGTTATTTTTAAGGATATTCAGGTTTACGGCGCTCGAACGCCCTCTGTTTCCCTTACCGGATTGGACGCCGATCACGCGGTGAAAAACGTTCTCTTTGAGAACGTTCGTCTTGGCGGCCGCAGAATAACGTCGGCCGCCGGGCTGAATTTGACGAAGAACGGGTTCGTCGAAAACGTTCAAGTCAAATAACAGCGGAAGAAGCGTTCACACGTTGCGGCTTGCGCGTCAGGCGCTCCGGCCTCTGGACGCTGCTCACGGTTTAGGACAAAGGTGGAAAATACAGCGTATGTCGTCAGAAACACGCCGTTCCGCGTCGGACGTTCTGTTTGCGCCGTTCGATAAATTTTGCCGGTTTCTCGGGCGGTATTTTTCCTATTTCAAGCCGACGGAACTCAACTATAAGCTCTTCGACGGCGATTTTACGCCCCCGACGTCCGATCGGCGCGAGAATTTCATACCCGTCCGTCTGCCGGTAATCGTCGCGCGGCTGTTGGCGCCCTACAAGAGCGACGCGTACGAATCGCGCAAGCGCTTGGAATTTATTAAATTGGGATCCGCGCGATTCCATTACGACGTTCTCGAACTGCTCGACGATCTGCACGAGTCGTTCGCGCCGTTCGATCCGGATTCCGACGCGCTCTTTGAACCGGAATACGGCCCCGCAGAACGCGCGGAACGACGCAAGCGCTTTGCCGCGCGCCTGCAAGACGCGCTCACGGCGAGCAATTATTTTGAAATACCGCGTTCGGTCGTCGATCGGCTTCTGCAAATTAAGCTGCCGGGCGCGCTTCCGGTTGTCGCGAAATACGACGATTTTCTCGAATACCGTATTTTTGCGCGCGGCGTCGTTCAGGAGCCGACGATCGTCCGTCCTCCGCACCGCGCGGCAGGCCGGTCTCTGACGATACGGAGCGAGATTCTCAGCCGAGTGTGCGTCTTTGCGCGTCTAAAAGCGCCCGACAAAGCGGTTCCGAAACGCGTTAAACTGCTAAGAACGCGGATTCTGCGCAAAAAGTCAAAAGCGGCTGCGGAGTCTTCGGAGGACGGCTATTCCGAGTTTCTGGTCGTGAAATTATTCAAAAATATTTCGCTCGAAGAACTCAAAATGGTCGCGCCGAAGATCAGAATGAAGTTTCCCCTTTTCGACGGAATCAAGATCGGGGGTACGTTTGTCGCCGGAACGTCGACGTCGATAGTTAAAATCATCGTCGCGGGCGCGTTGAGCTTTACCGCGTTTCTCGCGCTCACGGCGACGTTCTGCTTTGCCATGTTCAAGAGCTTTTTGGGCTTTATTCACCGTCGGACGGCATATCTGCAGAAGTATGCGGACAGGCTCTATTTTCATTCGCTGGCGTCGAATTTCTCCGCCGTCAATATGCTGATCACGGGGGCGGAAGAGCAGGAGATCAAAGAGTTTGTTCTCGGCTATTTCTCGGCGGCGTCGAGCGGCGGCTGGGCGACGGAACGCGAGATCGACGAGACGGTCGAGCGGTGGCTCAAAGATCAGTTCGGGCTGACGGTCGACTTCGAATCGTCCGACGCGCTGCGTAAACTGCGCGAAAAACGGCTCCTCGAAGAGCGGCCCGGCGTTGACGGCGACGGCGCGCCGCTCTTCGACGGCTCCGGTAACCGGGTCGCGCAGTACCGCGCCCTGCCGCTCGACGCCGCGCTTCGCGCGTTGGACGAAGACTGGGACCGTTTTTTTGAATACAACGTTTGACGCGCGCGCCGCGCGCGGTACAATCACTTGAACGGACGTCCGCGGCGGGGCCGCGCGCGTTTGACCGTTCCGTTTTCTTGCTGTTCTGAGGCGTAAATTATGTCCAAACGTGAAATATACCGAATTCTGGACGCCGCCGCCAATCGCGGCCGCGAGGCGCTGCGCGTCGTAGAAGACGCCGTTCGCTTTCTCGACGACAACGAGGAGCTCGCGAGCGCGCTTAAAGAGGCTCGGCATCGGTTTGCCGCGGCCGCCGATCGGCTTGATCGCGGCGAACGGCTGCTTGCGCGCGACACGGTCGGCGACGTCGGCGCGGCGCTCGAAACGGAAGACGAATACCGCCGCGCGTCGCTTGTCGATATTTTGACCGCGAATTTCGCGCGTCTTCAGGAGTCGGCGCGCAGTCTGGAAGAATTCTCCAAGATAGTCGCGCCGGAATTGGCCCGGGAATGGGAACAAATTCGGTACGAGTCGTACACGCTCGAGAAACTCGCGTACGAAGCGGCGACGCGTCACGAATCGAACGCCGCCGAGGAGCCCGCGCCTGAAACCGCCGCCGCGCCCGACGTCCCGAACGCCGCGCCCGACGTTCCGCAAGAGCGGGAGGAAGCGCAGGAGGAAGAACCGGTTGAGGAACCGCAGCCCGCGCCGTCGCCGTGCGTTAGCGAACAGCCGTCGAGCGCGGACGCCCGCGAACAGGCTTCGAACGGGGATCCAAACGCCTTTCCCGATTTCTTTGGGTACGGGGGCGGAGAAAGCTTAACGCCGCGCGCGATCCGCCGCGAACGGCTCGCAAAGTCGGCGCTTTGCGCGTACGTCGACCGGCCCCTTTCCGACGCCGACGCCGCGGCGCTGTTCAAA
>CAMNJU010000057.1 GCA_946541595.1 uncultured Planctomycetales bacterium | reverse complement strand
CTCGATCGGCATTGTCTCGAATGTCACAATCCCGACCGGGAGGAAGGCGGGTTCAATATTTCCGGCCACTGGGCGCCGCTCTATACGATAGGTTATCAGCAGATGTCGTGGCGCGAGCTTTTCGGCGACAACCGCGTCTGTCTTCCGTACGACAAGCATGAGAGGAGCAATTTTGAGCCATACGAAATCGGGACCGGATCAAGCCGACTCCTCAAACTCATGGAAGAAGGGCACGGCGGAACGCAGGTACCGGAGAACGAACTCAAAATAATTCGTTTCTGGCTTGATTCCGGCGCGACTTACTCCACGACCTATGCGTGCAATTCGCACGGCTCGATCGGACATTACGTGCTCAATAATAATTCCCGAGACGATAAAGACTGGCCTGAACTTGCCGACTACGAAGACGTCTTGCGCCGCCGGTGCGACGAATGCCACGCTCCCGACGACGAAGCGAAGAAGATTGGTTCTTATACTCAGCCCGCTCAGTTCTACGTCTTGTACTATCCGCCGGAAGTACATCAGAAGAATATGTTTGTCGCCAGAAGTATGGCTCAGGACGGCGGTCGGTTCAACCGCCACATGATTTTCGATCTGTCTTATCCGGAGCAGTCGAAGGTCGCTCGGGGGCCGCTCGCGAAAGAAGCGGGCGGACTCGGCGTGTGCGAAGAGAAGAGCGGCAAAAGAATCTTTGCCGATAAGAACGATCCCGATTATCTCAAGATTGTCGCTTACGTCGCGCGAGGGCGGAAATATATTCTCGAAGAGAATAATCGCTTTACGATGATTCTCGACACGCCCAACAACGGGGCGGACTGCCCCAAGCGGTTTGTGCCGCGCGCCGACTACGTTCGGGAACTAAAGAGATATGGCGTTCTGCCTCCCGATTGGGATCCGAAGACGTCGGTTGATCCTTACGAACTCGACGTGAAATATTGGGATTCACTCCGTTATAAACCGCCGAAGAAGACCGAGTAAGCGAGTGTCGCGCGCGCTAAATCCGTCAGATAAAAAAGCCGCCGCCGAATTGGGAACGTTCCCGAATCGGCGGCGGCTTTATATTAGAGGAAGCGCGCTCGACGGACAGGGGCGCGATAACGCAACGCGCCCCGTTTGCGTCGACCTACTTCTTCTCTTTATTGTCGATAACCTGCTTGATAATCTCGACGAAAGCGTCGAGCGTCATAGCGCCGAGGTCTTCTCCGTTGCGGTATCGGACGGAAACGGTCTGATTCTCGAGGTCCTTTTCGCCAATGATAATCATGTACGGAACTTTCGCTTTCTGACCGCTGCGCACCTTATATCCGAGCGTATTGGCGCTGAAATCGCTTTCGGCGCGAACGCCAAGCGCGCACAGCTTATCGACGACGCCCTGCGCGTAATCGACGACGCTGTCCTTAATCGAAAGGACGCGGACCTGTTCCGGCGCCAGCCACGTCGGAAGACTGCCGGCGTACGTCTCGAGCAGATACGCGAGCGTGCGCTCGTAGCAGCCAAGGCTCGTACGGTGAATGATATACGGCGTCTTTTTAGAGCCGTCGTCGCCCGTATAGACCATGCCGAACCGTGCCGCGAGGAGCATGTCGATCTGAATCGTAACGATCGTGTCTTCTTTGCCGTATACGTTTCGGAACTGGATATCGAGTTTGGGGCCGTAGAACGCGGCTTCGTCGATTCCGACGGTGTATTTCACGCCGAGGTCGTCCAGAATGCGCGCCATCGCGGCCTGCGCCTCTTCCCACTGTTCCGGCGTTCCTTCGTATTTATTGTTCTTATTCTCTGGATCCCACTGCGAGAATCGGAACGTGCAGCGGTCGAGCAGCCCAACCGTGTCGAGGACATATTTCGCGAGATCGAGACAGCCCTTGAATTCCTCTTCGAGCTGATCCGGGCGGATAATGAGGTGCCCTTCGGAAATCGTGAACTGGCGAACGCGAATGAGCCCGTGCATCTCGCCGGAATCCTCGTTGCGGAAGAGCGTCGAGGTTTCGTTCAGGCGCATGGGAAGATCGCGGTACGAACGTTCGCGGTTCAAAAAGACCTGATACTGGAACGGGCAGGTCATGGGGCGGAGCGCGTAGCATTCGGCGGATTCGTCGTCCGGATCGCCGAGAACAAACATTCCGCTCCGGTAGTGATCCCAGTGTCCTGAAATCTTATAGAGATCGCGTTTCGCCATGTACGGCGTCTTCGTAAGGAGATAACCGCGCTTCTGCTCGACGTCTTCCACCCATCGCTGGAGCGTCTGAATAACGCGCGCTCCCTTCGGGAGAATGATCGGCAGACCTTGCCCGATGTAATCGACGGTCGTGAAATATTCGAGCTCGCGCCCGATTTTATTGTGGTCGCGTTTCTTCGCTTCTTCTTTCGCGGTAACGTATTCCGTGAGTTCTTCTTTCGTGGGGAACCCAATTCCGTAGATGCGCGTGAGCATCTTATTGTGTTCGTCGCCGCGCCAGTAGGCTCCGGTGCACGACGTGAGCTTCAGACCGACGCCGTTGACCTGATTCGTCGCGTCGAGGTGGGGGCCCGCGCAAAGGTCGGTGAATTCGCCCTGACGGTAGAACGAAATGGCGTCGCCTTCCGGAATACCGTCGATGAGTTCAAGTTTGTAAGGCTGATCTTTCATGAGCTCTTTCGCTTCTTCCCGCGAGAGTTCGAAGCGTTCGAGCTGATTTTTCTCCTTGCAAATCTTGCGCATCTCTTTTTCGACGTCTTTAAGGTTTTCCTGCGAAAAGCTTTCGGGAAATTCTACGTCGTAATAGAAACCTTCGTCGATCGAGGGACCGATCGCCAGTTTTATGCCCGGGTAAAGACGCGTGAGCGCCTGAGCCAGAATGTGCGAGCAGGTGTGCCAATAGGTCTTGCGATACTGTTCGTTGTCAAAAGTCTTTTCAGCTTCTTCCATTGCATATCTCCTTTGGAATGTGTTTGAAAAAACGGAGGCTAGATCCCAGACTGAGAGATCCGCCGGTGACGAAACATATCCGGTTCCTGAAAACGGAACCGCCGAAGGAGCGCCTTCGGAAAGAGACGGAACAAAGTCGCGAACGGCGCGAAATGCTTGCGGCGCAACCAAACAGAGATTGCCCGAGTCTTCGTCGTCGAAGGGTCGATCGTACCGTCTTGGCCGACGCGACAGGGCGAATGTCGAGAAATACGCTAGAGAGAACGCGTTTCAAGTCAAAGGACGCTCTTGCGTCTGCGCTCCGTTGCGCTCGCGATCCCACATTCCCCGGAGCGAACGAACAGAGGTTAAAAAACGCGCCGCAATGAAACTGCGGCGCGTCGAACGTCCCCAACAGGAATCGAACCTGCAACCTTCGGCTTCGGAGGCCGACGCTCTATCCAATTGAGCTATGGGGACCTGCATTATCGAACGCGTTGAACGCGTCAAATGTTTGCGTCATTATACCGCGGGGACAATTCGCGTCAAGGGGAAGTCGCGCGCGTTCGGCTTCGCGCCCCGTTGAGATAATAAGAGGGAGGCGCGAACCTCCCTCCCGAAAACGTCGCGACGCGGCGAGACAGACGCGTTACAGAAGCGTGTCGAGACGGTTGATCGGCGCGTCGAGTTTCGTGAGGCCCAGACCCGGCTTGTCGGAGAGGATCAGTTTGCCGTTCGGGGCCGTTTTAACGCCGTCGAAAATGTCGTTCGAGACGAGCAGATTGCCGTCCAAATCCGCCCAGTCGACCATCGGCGAGAGCTGCGCGGCCGCCGAAATCGCGCACGACGATTCCGTCATGCACCCGACCATAACCTTCATATCGAGCGCGCGCGCAAGATTGAGCATTTTCCACGCTTCCCGCATGCCCGTGCACTTCATGAGCTTGATGTTAATGCCCGAGAACGCGCCCTTGAGACGGGGAATATCGGTCAGACGCTGGAGCGATTCGTCGGCGATAACCGGCAGCGGGCTGCGTTCGGTAATCCACGCGATATCGTCGAGCTTCGTTTTCTTCATTGGCTGCTCGATGAGAATGATACCGCGTTCGTACAGCCATTCGATCATTTCCAACGCGTAGACTTTGTCTTTCCAGCCCTGATTCGCGTCGATCGCGATCGGTTTGTCCGTAACGTCGCGAACCGCTTCAATCATCTCGCGGTCGCTCTTCTTGTCGCGGCCAAGCTTGACTTTGAGTATGTCAAATTTGAGGGCTTCTTTCGTCTTTTCGCGGACGACGTCAGGGGCGTCGATTCCGATCGTATAGAACGTGGACGGCGTCTTTTCCTTATTGAGTCCCCAAATTTTCCACCAGGGCTGTCCAATGAGTTTGCCGACAAGGTCGTGGAGCGCGATATCGATCGACGCTTTCGCGGCGGCGTTGTTTTCGCAAATACCGTCGACGTACGTGAGAATATCGTCTATTTCAAACGGATTGGAGAATTGCGAGAGATCGACTCGCGCGAGGAAAGCGAGGACCGATTCGGTCGATTCGCTAAGATACGGCGGCATCGACGCTTCGCCATATCCGACGACGCCTTCGTATTCGATTTCTACCTGTACCGACTGCGTCGTCGTGCGCGTTACGCCCGCGACGCCAAACGCATGACGCAGGGTGAGAAGATAGGGGCGGAACGTCAAATTCAGTTTGCCCGATTTGCCGCCGGGCGCAGGGGTCTCGTCGGCGTCGGCAATATTCGATCCGGAGGCGGCGTACAGGCCGGCGCCGAGCGCGGTTCCGATCGCGCTGCGGAGGAAAGTGCGGCGATTAGTCATAACAGATTCCTTGTAAATAATATGGGTATATTTCCGGGAACGGCGTGTGAAATCAGCGCCATTCTTCCTTCAGAAATTGATTGTCTTTAATGGGGCGAAAATGTTCCGTGTATTCGGCGCCGATCATGCGAACGACCTTAATGAGCTGTTGGGCGTTGTACTCGTCGTATAGAGGCGAATCGGGATTAAGACTGCTCTCATGAACGCTCGTCGCCGAATGAATAAAGAGCCCGTCGCCAATATAGATTCCGACGTGCCGATACCGCGCTGGCGTTCCTGGGCGTTCCGGAATACCGAAAATAAGGAGATCGCCTGGCTGGAAAGCGCCGTATCCCTGCGAGATATCGACGTCGATTCCTTCGCGCTGAATTTGACTTACGTCGCGAAGTATCGTATAGCCGTTAAGGCGGAACGTGAGCGAAACGAGCCCGGAGCAGTCGACGCCTTTGCTCGTCGTTCCGCCCCAAACGTAGGGAGAGCCGAGAAAACGGCGCGCCGTCGAAATGATATTGTCTGCCGTAAGTTCTCGCGAGTCAAGCCATTCGTTCCATTCGGAGGCGCTCTTCTGCGGAATCCAGCCGAGCCGGCCGTCCGGAGTTTCGACGCGGTAGAATCCGTCGCGAACTTCTTTCTCTTTCCAAACGAGGACGCATCCCGCGGTAAGATCGGAGACCGTCGCGGAATCAAGACTCGGTTCCGAATAGATAAAGCCGTAGTTGTCAAGCGTTATGACGCGCGGCGAATCGAGCCACCGCTTGAATTCTTCTCTTGTAAGCGTCGTAACGCTGCCCGCCGGCGTATAGCCCAAATAGCCGTCCGGAGTCTGAATAAGGAGCCAGCCGTTTACCTGTTCGATAACGCGAACGGGTGTTCCCATAACCGCCTGCGTGCCCCATTCTGACGCGTGATCAAATTTCTTCTGCAGCTGAATCGACGAAAAATTCACGAGCGCGCGCCACGTTTCCGAAATAGGGCGCCCTTTAACCTGATGGGTATTGTTTTCGGGATAGAGCTTGGCGGTAAAGCGCCAGTCGGGGAACGCGTTTTTCGCGTTGGCCAAGGTGGCAAACATCGGAAACGACGTCGTGACGACTTCAACTTCGTCGTCGTCCGGGCCAAATCTGATTTCGACGAAATTTAATCTCAAATCGGGCGCATACTCCGCCCGAACGGAGGAGATGAAATCCGTAATTTCCTTCCTGTCGGCCGCGCGGGCGAAAGAGGAAAATAAGACGCATAGCGACGCCGCGACGGTTATCGCGGCGGAAATGACATGGCGTTTACGCATTGTTTGGTTCGTTCCTCTGAGGTGTAGAAGGGGGACGTGGCGAACTGTTTCCCGTCTATTATACACATCTTTACCGTCGGCGCAAATCGCCGCCCTTCTTAGGGCGCGTTTCGGCCGCCGTGCGGTTTGTCCTTGCTATTCTTTGCGCTATCGGTATATTATAAGAGGAACGTCCCTTTTGAGCGTCGACGTCCGTATTTAGAATCCGTTTATTATCCTATAAAGGACCGAACATGAATTTTCGAATGAAATTACGTCCGAGCCTTTGGCTTGCAGGACTTCTGTCCGTAGTTTTGTCCTGTCAGACCCTTTCCGCGCAGCAGTACGAATGGGAAGGGAAGATTCGCGAAGCGATTTCCGAAAGTAAATTTGCCGAAGCCGCCGCCGCGCTCGACAAACTTGACCTGACCGGGCCGGAACAGAAGCAAAAGGAATGGTATTACGAACTTATGCGCCGTATCCGCATCGAGTTCCCCTATAACGAAGAGCAGATCAAAGAACTTCTCAAAAAAGACGGCAAAGATACCAGCGACGCGAAAATGCGCGAATGGGAATCGAAACGTTATCTGGAAATGCGCCCCATCGACGGCGAACGCCGATACTTCAAACACGCGGTCCCGAACCTTTCTCGTATCGATCCCGAACTTCGCCCTACGCGCGTCGTTTCTGCGTCCGATAAACAAACGCGCAGTTTCCGAATCGTCAACTGCGAAGAGATGATTAAATTCTCCGACGGAAAAGGGAAACTCACCCACGGTCAGAAGAACGTCTTCCACTGCGTCGCGACGCTCCCCGCCAATACGATTCCCGCGGGCGAAGTCGTTCGCTACTGGGCCCCGTTCCCGAGAGAATGGACCCCTCGCCAGCAGGACGTCAAACTTCTCTCGCATAACGCCGACGTCTGCAAGATCGCTCCGAAAGAAGATATGCAGCGCGCCGTCTATATGGAAAAGACAACCGTTAAAGACGAGCCGACCGTCTTTGAATTTTCTTTCACGACGACAAGTTACGCGCAGTACTTCTCTCAGGAATATCTGCTTGAAGCCGTGAAGCCGTACGACGTCAACAGCGACGTCTATAAAGAGTACACCAAGGAATATCTTCCGCACATGATTAAGACCGACGCCATGAAGAAATGGACGGACGAAATCGTCGGCGACGAAACGAATCCGGTCAAAATCGTGTCTAAAATATTCGACGCGATCGACGCGCGCTATCCTTGGGCCTCCTCGAACGAATACGGCACGATGCTTTGCATTCCTGAATACGTCATTCGGGAAGGTCACGGCGACTGCGGCATGCTGACTCTGACGCTCATTTCCGCGCTCCGCTGCAAAGGTATTCCCGCGAAATGGCAGAGCGGCTGGACCATGCATCTTGACGGCGAGTGCGGCATGCACGACTGGGGCGAAATCTACTTTGAGGGCGTCGGCTGGGTGCCCGTCGACATGTCCTACGGGCTCATGAACAGCGACGATCCGCTCGTTCGCAATATCTATAAGAGTTCGCTCGATCAGCTCCGTCTTGTCATTAACGACAATATCGGCTGCGAATTTACGCCGAAGAAGGAATTCTTCCGCAGCGAACCTGTCGACTTCCAGAAAGGCGAAATGGAATGGAAGGGCGGAAATCTCTACTTTAATCTGTGGGATTTCTCCATGTCGGTCGAATCGGAAAAGCTTGCCCCCGCAAAGTGAGCTTGGCGGTCTGACAGTCTGACAGACGAAGAACGCAAAAGCGCCGAAATGGAATCAGTTTCCGTTTCGGCGCGTTTTTCTGTATAATGGGCGACAAGAAAGTTTCGCTTCGGCGACCCTTACAGACCTAAATATGAAAGGACGGCGTAATGAACTTGTGGAAATTCGGCTTTTGCGCGCTGGCGTTTATGGCGGTTTCGACCGCGGCAATGGCGGCAAGCCCTTCGACGGCGGCGTTTCACGTCGACGCGACGAAACGCGGCAAGATTATTGGCAATAAGGTTTCGACGGTCAATCTTTGGCAGGCGCAAACATGGACGCCGCAAAAGGACGAGGGCGCCGATCTTACGAAATTCGTCGAACACATTCAGTTCATGATGGCGACGGGCGGCAATCCGTCCCGCGACCTGTTCGCGGATCCGAACGACGGCGCCGTTCTCGACGACTATCAATTTGATTCGCTTGTTCGCGCGTGCCGCGACGTCCTCACACTGGGCGCGAAGCCGTTTGTAAAGCTCAGCGTTCCCGCGAAATTCTCGAAGGACTCCGACGTTGGAGTCTTTGGGACCGATTGTCTCCCGCCCGACGATTACGACGCGTACTATCGCTATATCCGAGCGTTGGCCGAAACGCTCGTTAAGGAATTTGGGCTCGACGAGGTCAGGACGTGGGGCTGGGGCGTTTTGGTAGAATTTGAGAACGTCGACTGGTTCCACGCGAAAGACAAGTCGCCCGAAAAAAGCCGCGACGCGTTTTTGAGATTGTACGACGAGTCCGCCGCCGCGCTTACCGACGTTCTCGGGGACGATATCTTTATCGGCGCGCACGCTATGGCGTGCACAGAAGGACTCTGGGACGAGCGCGATCTGCTCGACCACTGCGCGAAGGACAAAAACGCCCGAACCGGCAAACCGATTCCCATTAAATATTTTGCCGTCTCTTTTTACGACGACGCGCCGAACCGGCCGCATCCGCTTTCTCTTGCCGATACGGTCGCGCGAATTCGCGAGCGCGCCGAATCGCTCGGTCTGACCGATCTCCGATATGGCGTGGACGAAGGGCGCATTCTGAGCGCGAGCAAAGGGCAGGCGGCGGCCGATCTCGTTCACCGCATCGTCGGGCAGACCTATCAGGCAGGCTACGACGCGCGTATTTTTAAAATATTAATCGACAACGATATAGACTATTTCAGCGCGTGGAGCTATTCGAGCTCCGGACCGTTTGCCGGCTATCCCATGCTCGCCTACCGCGTCGCGGAAAAGCAGGTCCTCTATAAGAACGCGAAGCTTTTAGAAACGACTGCGGAAAAACAGCTTGCCGAAGGCGTCGAATGCGACGCGGTCGCCGGATTCGACGAAGAGACCGAGACCCTCTACGCGACGGCGTACAACTTCAAATTCGACCTTAATTACAACGAGTCCGCCGACGTAACCCTGACGTTAGACGCGCCGTTCTGGGAGAATCGCGACGTTGAAATTAAAGAGACCGTTATAAGCGACGGCGACAATTTCTTCTGCCAATGGTTGAAAGATAAAGAACGGCTTGGGATTAAAGACGAAGCGTTTCGCTGGTCCCCCGACAGCGGATGTTTGGATTCTGGACTGACAGATCCGGAAGCGCGCGACGTCTATTTCAAGAGCCTGCGCGAAGGCTATGTAAAAATAGCGAACACGCCTCCCAAAGAGACCGTGACGGCAGTTAAAGTGGGCGAAGACGGCGCCATTAATCTGGCGAAGACCCTCCCGCGCCACGCGGTCGTCTTCTACGAGATCAAAGCGAAATAATTCCCGCGCGACAGGTTCAACGTCAAAAGAAAAGTGGGCGTTCCGGAGTCATGCGACTTCTCGGAACGCCCACGCGCCATTTATCGCCTATCCGCTCAACAGGGCGCGAGGCTTATCTCATAGGAAGTCGGGCTTGAGCGTAACGACGACCGGGCGGTGATCGGACGCGACCTTTTCCGGCACGACGTGCGTTTCAACGACCGCGTTTTTCCAATCTTCGGCGGAGCGTTTGCCCGTCGGATCCGCGCCGCAGATATAGTCGATGTGGACCGTCGGTTCGTCGGCGGGGAAGGTTAACTCGTCGGAATTGAGGCGCGTCCAGTCTTTATCGAGCTCTTTAATCGAATCTTCGTCCAGTTCCGCGTTGAAGTCGCCGCAGATAACGACCGGCTTTTTGCATTCCTTCATTTTGGCGGTAACGATTCCGACCGTCTTGGCGCGATCCGCTTTCGTGAGCGACCAGTGCGAGCAGCAGAAGACGAACTTTTCAAGCTCGACGACGAGCAGGCAGCGCTGTTCTTCCGTACCGGGAAGCGGGAAATATTCGAATTTAATCGGCTTCTCTTTCGTCAGAATACCGACGCCGTACTTGCCGCCTTGATAGTCGATGGCCGGCCCGTAGGACGGGTACATCTTCGTTTGCTTGGCGTATTCTTCGAGAACGTCGACTCCTTCGGACCGCTTGGTCTTCTGATCGAGCTCCTGAATCGCGACGACGTCGGCCCCTTCGGCGAGAATGATCGCGGGCGCGCGCGAGAGGTCGCGAACGTCGTCGAGCCCTCTTCCGTTGCGGACGTTGTACGACATGATTGTGAGTCCGTCTGCGCCTTGAACGGACGCCGGAGTCAGAAGGAGAAAGGACGCGCAGACGATAAGAAGCGCCGCGCCGAATTTATAGAGGTTAGACGGAGTAAGTGTTTTCATGGACCTGTCTTTCAAACTGGAGTACGTTGCGCGCGGCGCCAATGCGCGCGAGCGGACTCGACGGTCCCGATTCCGTTTCTCCTTTCGTCAGCGCCGGCTCCTTGCGTGAGCCGCGTCGCCGACCGGCGCCCATTGCGCGAGCGCGTCGGCGATTTGTTTGTCGAGCTCGTCGAGTTTGCGTATGAGCTCGTCGTGCTGGGAGTCGATTCGCTGAAAGGTCGTTTCGTAATCCGCTGGAATCGTTTGCGTCGATTGGGTCATTTCCGCGCCTTATGACGTCCGCTCGTCGCCGCGTCGTCTAACCGGAGCGTGTGCGCGCCCGTCAGACTGCGGTCGATTATACCGAGGTTGAAACTTGAAAACAACAGCGCTTTTATCGTCCTTTGGATCCGGTCGGCAAAATTTTATTTGTTCAGTTGCAAAAAGACTCTCTATCTTGCGCAAATTGACGCCGCGCCTTTTTACGCGCTTTTTTGCGCGTCGTTCGGCGTCGCGCGGGACTTGCCGATTCCAAAACATGCAGTAAAATCGTTAAAAAGCTCGAGCGAATTGGAGTTTGACGCTCAAGCGTGAAACGAAGAACGGAGGCGTCGTAACGTCGTTGGGTCAGTCGGAATCTATTGAAGAGCTGCTTGAATTATTGGGGCTGTCCTGCTTTGAGGATCTCTTTATTGAACCGCCGGAGTCGGCGCGCGAGTATCTTGCTCGGAGTTCCTCGGAAACGAACGGCAAAGTCAAATTTCCCGCGCAAACGACGGAATTCGGCGACGATTCGCCGATCTATTCGGGCGCGGGCGGTTACGACCGTCTGCTTCCGGCGTCCGTCGAGAAGATGGTCGGCGAATGCGACCTCTATACGGCGTACAGCGCGGATCGCGAACGTCCCCGGCTTGCCGTTTTGCGCGCGTTTGAGGCGTATCGGCGCGCCGCGCTCGAACTTGCCGGTATGGAAGCGGCGTCGGGCGCCGTTTTCTGCGGCGGGTCCGCGCTCGCGTACGGCTGTCTGCTCGCGTGCGAAGCGACCGGCCGAACCGGGATCGTCGTCTCCGAGACGCTCGATCCTTCGCAGCGCTCGATTCTCGCCGCCTACGCCGCCGCGGGGCTCCTGCGCCTGTACGAAGTCCCCGAACGCGGAGGACTGACCGACCTTGCCGCGCTTGACGCGCTGCTCGCCGAACGCGGAGAGGAGATCGCCGCGACCGTCGCGCAGTATCCTAATTTTTACGGAAATCTTGAACGCATGGCCGCGCTCGAATCGGCGGCGCATGCCCGCGGGGCCGCCGTCGTTATGTCGGTCGAGCTTGTAACGCTCGCGGCGATCAAATCGCCCGCGGAGTGGGGCGCCGATATCGTCGTGAGCGACTCGGCGCCGACTCCCGATCGCAACGCGTTTGAAAAAGGGAGATTAGGGACGATCGCCGTCTCCGAGCGCATCCTTGGGAGCCTTCCGGACCGCGTTGCGTTCGTTAACGACGCGGACGGCGTGCGGCCGGTCCTCATACTGCAGCGCCGCGGCGGCAGCCCCGCCGCACGTACGGCGATTACGCGGTCCCGCGAGGCTCTTACGGCGACCGCCGCGCTCGCCTACTACGCATATACGAGCCCCGAATCGTTCGAGAGAGCGGCGTTCAATTCGTACCGCGCCGCGAAGTACGCCCGCGAGCGGCTGACCGAGGCGGGGTTTCCGCTCCTTTTCGACGCGCCCTGTTTGCATGAGTTTGCCGTGTCGGTCGCCGATCCCGCCGGTATGAACGCGTATTTGCGCAAGTGGGGAATTGTCGGCGGCTGCGAATTGCCGAACGCGCTCCTTTTCGCGTTTACCGAAAAGCGCGCAAAAGGCGAGATCGACGAGCTTGTTCATTTCATGAAGCTTTATCAGTTCGGGGACGGCGGCGGAACAGGAGCGCAGGCCCGCGCACAACGGAATTTGAAACGAAAGGATACGCGATGAAAACGGCGTCGACCGAGCGCGGCAAACTGAAAGCCGTCGCCTTTGATATGGACGGCCTCATGTTCGACACCGAGCCCGTCTACTGGAAGTCCGCAGAGGAACTCCTGAGACGGCGCGGAAAGGTCTATACGCAGGAGATATGCGACCTTACCATGGGCCGCCCGCCCAAATACTGCTTTGATTTGTATATAGAACATTACGGCCTGACCGAAGATTGGCTGACGCTCCAGAAAGAAAGCGAGCGCTATTTTATTGAGTTTCTCGCCGAAGGATACGACGCCATGCCTGGCGCGCTCGAACTCCTCGACGCGCTTGAACGCCGCGGTATTCCGCGCTGCGTCTGCACGAGCAGCGCGCGTCGCGTCGCGTCCGAAACGCTCAAAAAAGGGGGCGCGATCGATAAAGTCGCGTTCGTACTGACATGCGACGACGTAACCAAAGGCAAGCCGGATCCGGAGGTCTATCTTACGGCGGCGAAACGTTTAGGCGTCGAACCTTGCGAACTTCTCGTTCTCGAAGACAGCGTGGCGGGCTGCGCGGCCGCGAACGCCGCGGGCGCCGTCTGCTGCATGCTGCGCGCGGAGCACAATAAGAACGTCGATTTTTCGGGCGCCGCGGCGGTTGTCGAGCGGCTCGACGCGCCGGAGATTTGGAAATTTTTGGGGGAATGAACCCGCAAGGGAAACGTTCCGCAGGCGCGGCGTGTCAGCCGTGCGGCACTTACGAGGGCGCCGATTCGGCGTTGCCAATATATGCGCGTTTTGATTTTAGGGGGAGGTACGGTCGGTTCGGCCGTCGCCGCGAGGCTCTGTGACTACGGCCACGACGTAACGATTGTCGAAATTCGACCCGACGTCGCCGCCGCCGTCGACTCCGAGGTCGACGCGAGAGTCCTCGTTGGGAACGCGACTTACGCGCCCGCGCTCTTTCAGGCGGGCGTGTCGACCGCCGACGTCTGCTTTGCGCTTACGTCCTCGGACGAAGTCAATATTTTCGCGGGAAGCGTCGCGAAACGGATGGGAGCAAGTCGAGTCGCGGCGCGCGTCTACGCGCAGGAATACCGCGACGTGAGCGATTTCGATTACCCGCGTCATTTCGGAATCGACCGCTTTTTGAGCCTTGAATATCTCACCGCCATGGAAGTAGCGCGCTGCATCCGAGAGCCGGGCGCCATGCTCATCGAACACTTCGCGTGCGGGGAACTCGAAATGCAGGACGTCGCGATAACGCGCGAATCGTCGGCGACCGACGTGCCGCTCGCCGAGCTGAAACTGCCGCCTGAAGTTCGGATCGGCGCGATCAGCCGGGAAGGTTACGTTACGATCGCGACCGCGAACGACCGCGTTCAGGTCGGCGACCGCGTTACGCTTCTGGGCGCGCGTCCGCAGGTGGAGGCGGCGAAGAAAATGTTCCTCACCGGCTCGGTGAGCAAGCAGAACGTCGTTATTGTCGGCGGCGGCGAGACGGGCTATTTCGTCGCTTCCGTTCTCGAACGTCGGAACTATAACGTCAAGATTGTCGAACATGATAAAGAGCGCTGCAACTTCCTTGCCGGCAAGCTTAAGAATACGTGCGTAACGCATGGCGACGGGCGCCGCCGGAATTTCCTGGCCGAAGAGCGGGTCGGTTCCGCCGACGTCTTTATTGCGTGCGCGGGGGACGACGAATATAATATTATGGCGTGCGTCGAGGCGATGGAACTTGGCGTTAAGGATCCGCTCGCCGTTATTAAGCATCCCGACTACGCGAGCGTCGTTTGGAAACTGGGGATTAAAGACGCGGTCAGTCCGTTTGAGGTTATGAACCGGCAGGTCGACGGCCTCATGCACAAAGGCGCGCTCGTCTTTCAGAATTCGACCCTTTTGAGCGGCCCCATTGAAGTCGTCGAGCTGGAAGTGGGCGAAGACTCGCCCGCGACGAAGGCGCCTCTCAAAACGCTGGGCGTTCCCAAACCGACGCTTATCGCGGCTGTTGTGCGCGAGAACGTCGCGCTCGTTCCGAGCGCCGACTTCGTTTTTCACGCGGGCGACGCCGCGGTCGCGCTTACGCTCGGCGATAGCATACCCGGGCTTGTCGAGTTGTTCGAGACGCCCAAAAACGCCAAATGATAAAGGCGCTTATCGCTTTGAATTCCCTAAGAAACCGCAAAAGGCGAGAGCCGCGATAAGGATAGAAAGAATGATACGTTTGACGAATCGCTTGTTTAAGGAAACGGTTTTCGGCTTGACCGCCGCTCTGGTTGTATGCGTCGCGGTTGGCGCCGGCTGCACGACGAAATCCCGTGAAGCCGAGGATTTTTGCCAGCAAGGCATGGAACAACTGAATCAGAACGAGGTTGACGTCGCCGTCGATTCTTTTAATAAATCGCTCGAACTCGACGCGAACAATCCGCTCGCGTACGTCGGACTGGGCGAAGTCGCGCTGCGGAAACGCGATTTCCCGACCGCGCAGGAGAAATTCAATAAGGCGCTCGAACTTGACGAATCGCTCGTCGCGGCGCTGCGCGGACGCGGCGAATCGTATCTCGGCCAGCGTAAATTTGAACAGGCGATTTCCGACTTCGATAAAGCTCTTGAAATCGATCCTTCACAAACGGCAATCCGCAGTCATCGCGGTTATGCCAACGCGGGCCTTGGCAAATTGGACGAAGCGCTCGACGACCTCAATAAGTGCGTCGATGAGTCTCCGACCGAGCCGTTCAACTATGCCAATCGCGCGCTCCTTTATTCCAAGCGCGGCGAATTGGGCCCGGCCCTCGACGATATCAATAAAGCGATCGAGCTCGATCCAAGTCACGCGATGGGCTACTCGATTCGCGGCCGACTTTACGCGGAATCCGGACGTTGGGACGACGCGCTCCCCGATTACAATAAAGCGCTTGAGATTGACGTCAATTTCTATCCCGCCTATAAGAACCGCGGCGTCTATTTTAAGAATGTGGGCCAGTGGGACGAAGCTCTTAAGGATTTTGACCGCGCGATTTCGCTTTTCGATAAAGATCCGTCGGTCTTCTTTGAACGCGCCGGAGTTTACCTTAAACTCGACCGTAAAGAGGAATACGAAGCAGATATGGCGAGGGTAAACGAACTCGATCCCGATTTCCTCAATTCGGATCGCGTGGCCCGGTCAGGCGCGCCCGCGCCCGCCAGTCCGGAACCGGAAAACGAATCCGCAGCTCCAGAATCGCCCGCCGAACCGCAGGCCGAGGCCGAGCCCGCGCCTGAACTTCCCTCCGAACCGCAGGCCGAGGCTGAGCCCGCGCCTGAACTTCCCGCCGAACCTCAGGCCGAGGCCGAGCCCGCGCCTGAACTTCCCTCCAAACCGCAGGCCGAAGCCGACGCTCCGATTCTGGAACTTCCGGACGTTGAATAACGCTTTGCTAAAAAGGAACTGACTGAATGATTCGTTGCGCGCGGAACACGTTTTCCGCGCGCAACGCTGTAATAGAAGGAGGAACGCGGCAATGAGCGAGGCGCCAGGAGACGGACGTTCGGCGCGCGGCGCAAACGGGAACGGAGCCTTTGATCCGTTGCGCTCGTCGGTCGCCTATGTTAAGAACGTCGGGCCGCACTTTGCCGAAATCCTCGCCAAAATGGGAATTACGCGCGCGTTCGATCTGCTCTTTTTCTTTCCGCGCGATTATCAGGAAGTTTTTCTAAAGCGTTCCGTCGACGATCTTGTCGAGGGGGAAACGCAGTCTGTCTGCGGCGTTATTGAAGATTACAGTACGCGCTATTCGCGCGTCGGCATGATAACGACGCTCTGGGTTTCGCTCGGCGCCGACCGCGTTCGCGGAACCTGGTTTGGGGTCGAATACGTCGTCAAGGGGTTCTACACGGGCCGTCCCCTCATTCTGACGGGCTCGCCCAAACGCAAAGACGGCGTCTGGACCTTTTCTCATCCGACGCTCGTCTACCTTAACGACGAATTCGACCGTTCGGAAAAGGAATTTGACCCCGGTTCAGAACTCGAGGAACTGCGCATTCTGCCCGTCTACCGCCTGACCGAAGGAATCGGCCCTGTCCGCATGCGCCGCATTATGAAGAACGCGCTCGTTCGACTGCCCGATCTGCTCCCTGAGGCGTTGCCCGACGCCCTGCTGACCAAACGCGGACTTCCGCGCATTGCCGACGCGATTCGTAATATTCATTTTCCCAAATCGCTCGAAGACGCGCGGAGCGCGCGCCGCCGGTTCGCGTATCAGGAGCTTCTCGTACTTCAGCTTGCGCTTGCGATCTGCCGTATCCGCCGCCGCGTCAATATGAAGGCGATTCCGCTCCCGCGTTCGGCGAAAATCGATTCGCGAATACGCGCGCTCTTTCCGTTCGAACTTACCGACGCGCAGCTTGGCGCTATTCGAGAGATTTCCGAAGACATGGGCAAGTCGACGCCTATGAACCGGCTCCTGCAAGGGGACGTCGGGGCCGGCAAGACCGCGGTCGCTCTCTACGCCGCGCTTCAGGCGATCGCCAACGGAGCGCAGGCCGCCGTGATGGCGCCGACGGAGGCGCTCGCGCGTCAGCACTTGCGCACGTTTAAGCTCTATTTGCGCAACAGTTCCGTCAAGGTTGTTCCGCTCTTTGGCGGGCAGAGCGCGTCCGAACGCGCCCAAATACTCGACGAGATCCGCTCGGGCGAGGCGCAGATTGTCGTCGGAACGCAGGCGCTCGTGTGCAACAATATTGAATTCAAACGCTTGGGGCTCGTCGTGATCGACGAGCAGCACAAGTTCGGCGTTAAGCAAAGGGCGTCTCTTAAATCGGCGCCTGAAGTCGAGCCCCATTATCTGGTAATGACGGCAACGCCAATTCCCCGAAGTCTAACAATGACACTATTTGGAGATCTTGACGTCTCCGTGATGCGCGGGCTTCCCAGCGGACGGCGCAAGACGACGACGACGGTTCTCACTCCGGACAAACGCGCGAGCTGGTGGCGGTTTGTGCGCGAACAACTCGACGCCGGCAGACAGGCTTACGTCGTCGTTCCGCGGGTCGATAACGGAAAAGGGGACGTCGAACTCAATCTCTTTGCCGATTATGAAATAAAGAAACTCGAAAACGACGGCTCGCAATCTGCCGACTTCGACTTTTGGAACAACTGGGAAGGGCCCGAAAAGGAACGCGCCTATTTGCGGGAAGCGCGAAAAAACGCCAATCGGGCTCATGGAACCGAAGAGACCGAACCGGACGAAGAAGAGAAAGAGCCGCTCAAAACGGTTTGGTCTGTTTATAAAGAGCTGTCAGAAGGGGAGTTGAAAGGATACCGTATCGGCGTCGTCCACGGCCGCATGACTGCGGAGGAAAAGAATTCCGTTCTTTTGGACTTCCGATCTCAGGCAATACAAGTCCTTGTGTCAACCACGCTTATCGAAGTGGGAATCGACGTGCCAAACGCAAATCTTATGCTCGTCGAGAATTGCGAGAGGTTCGGTCTTGCTCAGCTTCATCAGCTTCGCGGTAGAATATCGCGCGGGAAATATCCGGGCTTTTGCGCCGTCGCTCCGTCTGACTTTCTGTTTCAAGACGCCGAGCCCGAAAGGAAACCGGGAACCGGCAAAACGCGCGCAAAAAGCGCCAAGTCGAAACGGTCTAAAAAAGCGGCCGAAGAGCGAAAAGCGGAAGATAAGCGGCGCGAGGAGGTTGCGGAACGGCTCAATTTCTTTGCGCATACTACCGACGGATTTGAACTGGCGGAAAAGGATTTTGCCCTCAGAGGGCCGGGAACGCTCTTTGGCG
>CAMNJU010000056.1 GCA_946541595.1 uncultured Planctomycetales bacterium | reverse complement strand
TTTAACGAATTTACAGAAATTGTCTGCAGGCGACTTTTTGAGGGGAACAATCGACTGCTTAAATCGTCGAATGTCTTACGGCGTATCGTCGGCTGTTTGCGCTTATTCGCGCTTACAAAACTGTAAAAATACAGCCGTCGTATGAATAAGAAGGATATAAACATTTTTTGGATTTTATATTCTTGGAAAGTTGCGCCGGTTTTACGGAGGTCTGTTCGCGCAGACCAAACATCCTGAAAAAACGGTTAGGTAAGTAAATCTTGCCGTTTTTGGGCAGATTTTGCCAACGACTTGTTTTGTTCTGTTAGAATAACTGGAATATCCTTGTCAACTAACAAACAAAACATTGTCGTATGTAAAAATTTTTAATTTTTTATGGCAATTTCGGTCAATCCGTATTAAACTAGATGAAAATACGTCTCAATAGGCGAGGACTGTGCCCACGCGGGACGAAGCGCGTTCGAAACCGCCGGGTTTCGAGCGTCGTCGGCGGCGTTACGCCGTCGCGCGTTCTATTTCGCACGGGCTTGGAATTCGCTCTGCCGGATTGACGATTACGTCGATTCGGGCGCCGCGAAACGCGTCTTTTTCCAAGACGCAGCGCCAGCGCGGGTCGCGATTGGTATTTTGACGACTTGCGCGAAGCGTCGCGCTTTTTCGTATGGCAAGTTTAGCAAAAGATAGACGGTGCGTCGGCTCGTCCGGCGAAGAGAAAGAGACTCGCGGTAGCGTCGTCCACGGCGTTTGCTCCTTGCGAGTATGTGAAAGTTGGATCCGCTTTCGCTCGCAGCGCCGCGTTCGGTAAATACTAACGAAGGAATGAAAACTATGTCGCATTCAGGTAAGCGTTTTCTGTCCGATCTTGTGAATCGCGTTTTTAGCTCGAATACAGAATCGCGCGCGACGGCTAAGCGTCGCGAACGTTCGCTTTCGGCGCGCCGTCTCGGGATGGAACCGTTGGAAGACAGGCAATTGCTCTCCGTCGATCCGACTCTGTTGGGCGCCGCTTCACAGGCGGAAGTCAGTCTTGCCGCCGCAACCCCGGCGGTCGATCTTTCGGCGATCAGCCAAGACGCTTCCAACGTCGTAGCGACGACTGGCGCCGGCGCGACGCTCTCCGTGGGCGAGGGCAAATTCGAAGAGACGCTGCTCAATCAGTCGACCGACTACGCGGTTACGCTCGACGTTTCCAACGCGGCGTCCGAAGACACGACCGGCACGCGGCTCATTAAAGCCGACCTGAACGCGACGATTTTCGACCGTCTCAGCTGCGACCAGATGACGTGGGCGGCGACGCTTGCCAACATGCTTACCTACACGGGCTGGAGCGTTACCTCGGTCGTCGACGACACGGTCGACAGAGCGCCGGAGCAGCAGACGCTCGACTACTTCACTTCTTCGTTCACCAACGACCCGTCTAATCTGGCTCTCGCTTACGCGTGGTTCATGGGCGGTCCGAGCGAGTACTCGTATCAGGACGTCGATATCTGGGCTCAGATTCTGCCCAACTGCACGAACGGCGGTCTCTTCCCGACTTCGTCCGGCGAATATCAGGATCCTTCCTACTACTGCAAGGAATTCCGCGCCGCCGAGATCGCGTCGCCTCTCTACGGCATTTCGACCGACTACCTCGACAACAACTGGGCGGTCGGCTGCGAAATTCACTACATGAATCCGCTCGGAAACGACGTTGAGACCGGCAATCCCGGCCAGGCGAAAGCGACGTGGCTTACCCTGTGGGGATACGACTACGACTCCTCTTACGAGCCGACCGATCCGGAATACTACACCGCCGTCTACATGTCGGATCCGAATACGGGCGCGACGGAACGTATGACGATCGAGTGGAACAATATGCTGAATTCCTATGTCCTTACGAATTTCGGCAACAACGTCAGCGGTCAGGTTCCCTACATCTATTCGTTCACCGTTCTGCAGCGCATGCCCGGCTACGGCGTCCTCATTCCGGACCAATACGAGCCGAACAACTCCGCCGCCGACTTTGAAACCCCGGACGCCGTTTCCGATCTTGGCAAGGTCGACGTGCTCGTTCCGAGCTCCACGACCGGATCGACCGCCAACGGCAATACGTTCACGCTCGACAATCTGACGCTCTACGCGCAGAGCTCGATCGACGGCTTTATCGCCGCCGATCCCGTCGACTTCTACAAATTCGAACTGACGCAGACCGCGTCTCACTCCGACTCGATCGTCGTTTCCTTCAACGAAGGCTACCTGAATTCGCCTCTTAAGGCGACCCTGTTCGTCTGCGGCGACGACGGCGAAGCCTATCCGATCGACCCTGTGGAATACGGGTATGTCGGCGACCACTTTGACGCTGTTCCTTCGGTCAAGACCGAATATTTCGTCGGCGAAGACGGCAAGACCTACTTCAAGAATACCAATCAGCTTAAACTTGATATTTCGGGACTTACCGCCGGATACTATTATCTCAAGGTCGAATTCGCGGACGGAGTCGTCGGCGGCGTCAACAGCGGCTACTCGATTACGTTCAACGCTGGCTACGACGACCTTTACGAATCGAACGACTCCTTCGAGGAAGTCGAGTCGCTTCCGGTCGACGCGCCGAACAAGCCGAGCTCGAACTTTGGCGTACTTTACGGCCGTAAGTTCGTCGAAGACCTTGTCTTGAAGCAATACGACCCGAATATCAGCGAAACCGACTGGTACCGTTTCGAAATGGCGGCGACCGGTAAGGCCGGCGATTACGTGCGCGTCTACTACAACTCGACGACCAACGATATCAACGACGCCGACTTGGACTTCGTCCTCTACAAGAAAGATCCGGACGATCCCTACGGACGCGGCTATACCATGGTCGACCGCAGCTGGGAAGTCATGACGGACGTCGAAGAAGTCTCGCTCGAAGGCCTCGAAGCCGGCGTCTACTATGTTAAGGTCGTCGGCAACCTGGCGGCAGAAGACGGCACGTTCGTCAACGTCGAATACAAACTTGAAATCCTGCCGGGCGTCGACGAGAACCTCCCGCCGGATCTCCGCGCCGAAGTCCTTCCGACGAACAATTGGGAAGGCCCGTTGGTCGTCGCCGTCGATCGCTACGTTCCGAGCGACACCGAACAGTTCAAGAGCGAATCGTACGTCGGTATTGACGGAAACGTATATCTGAATTACTCGTTCGCCGTCTACGGCGCGCAGACGAAAACGAAGACTGCGACTTACGAAAACGTCGAACTCGGCCTGTTCATCAACGGCGTCCGCGTTTCGGCCGACGATCTCCGCGCCGCGATTCTCAATTCCGGCCTCGTCGAATCGAAGGCGACCCAGATGCTCGATCTGTTCTGCAACGGCGGAATGACGATGAAAGCGGGCGAAGCGTTCGAATTCATTAACTTCAATATTGGCAAGATCGCGGACAGCGCGTCCCTCGCCGGAACCTATTTCGATTCCTCCGTTTTGGCGGCGAATTCGGTCGTAATCGTCATCAATCCCGACAACTACACATACGGCGAAGATTTCGCGAAAGTCGTCGACGACTTTACGGTTACCGAAGAATCGCTGACCTATCGCGACGGCAAGTTCTACGACGGCACGATCGTTACGTCCGTGGCTAAAGGCGCGACGGTTAAGGTCTTCCGCAATAACAAGTTCGTCAAGACGCTGGTCTACGGCGTCGACGAGTTCGAGTTCAAAAACGGCGACTCCGTTGTTACCGAGATTGTCAAGCACAATTACGGCGTCAATACGACCGACTACGTTGTCAACGACGGCGTGCTTGGAACGCTCGAATACATGGTCGACAACAACTTCGCGAGCGCCTACTTCGTACTCGACAATCTGAGCGAGGACGTGTTCGCGCCGAACGCGAGCGTCACCGACGTCATGAACAATACGAACGTTCTGGAAGAGAATCCGGACCTTGGCGTCGTCAATATCGAATATCTCGACCAGGGCGGCGTCTGCCACATCGACAACCTTGTTATTACGGGCAAAAAGGATTCCAACGGCGCGTATATCTCCGACTGGTTCAAGTTCAATCTGCTCACGGGCGACGAAGACAAGGCCCAGGGCGTTACGAACTACGAAGACGCGTACGTTGAAATTAATATGAGCGACGGCGACGATTTCATCGATCCGAGCCGCGAGGGCGACCTCGATCTCTATCTGTATAAAGTCGTTCAGACCGACGACACGATCTCCTTCGACGAAGCGTTTGCCGAAGGCGCCTACCGTCTGGTTCTCGTCGCGCAGAGCAAAGACGTCGCCTCGACAGAACGTATCGACTTCTCCGACTACGATATCGACGACGGAACCTATTTCGTTTGCGTGTCCGGATTTAACGGCGCGTCGAACCGCTACTCGCTCGAAATCGGCGGATTCACCGCCGCGGGCGATATCCTGCCGACCGATCCGAACGAGTACTTCACCGACGATTCCGTGAAGATTCTCAATTCGGTCGCCACGCTCAACTGGCGCGTTCCTACGACCGACTACGTTTCGAGAGTCATTATCTCCTACCGCGTCGCCGGAACCGACGAATGGATCGAAGCCGGACAGTACAAACCGTCCGTTACAACGTGCAAAATTGCCGGACTTGCGCCTGATACCGAATATGAGTTCCGACTCACCGTGACCAACTACTTCGTTCAGGACGATCCGCTCAGCGCGACCGTAACGAAGAAGACGGCCGATTACCTCAACGAAGTCGTCTACCGCGCGATTATCGTCGGCGTTTCCGACTATCCGGGCGCGAGCGCCGACCTCGTCGCCGCCGCGAACGACGCGAACGCGTTCCGCGACGCGCTCCTCAAAGACCCGCAATGGGCCGAAGAGAATATCACGCTCTTGGTCAACGACAACGCGACCAAGTCGAACGTTCTCGACGCGATTGCCAGCGTCGGCTACGTATCCGACGACAACGACGTCCTCGTCTTCTACTTCGCCGGATCCGGAACTTACGCCGTAACGGGCGGCTCCACCGTCGGTTATCTCAAGACGTACGGCAGCACGCGCTCGGCTTATCTTTCGAGTTCTGAGCTCGCCGCCGCCGTTTCGCAAGTCGCCGCCGGTTCGAAGCAGTTCATTTTGGACGCGGGGCAGGTAACTTCGGGCCTCGAAGAAACTTCGATTAACTACGACGCCTTTATCAATTCTCTCAAAGGCATGACGGCCAACGGCGCGTCCGACCGCGCGGCGCAGGTCGCCGTCCTGACGTCCGGCGAAAACGGCGCTCTTTCCCACGTCGGTCAAGGCAGCCGCTCGGTCTTCAGTCAGACGCTTGTCGACGCGATGGAGTTCTACAGCGCCGTCGTTACGCAGGACGACCTTGACGCCGCGACCGACGCCGAGCTCACCGTAACCGATCATCAGCCGATCGTTTCCGACGGCCGCGTCGCGATTGACGAACTCGCCGAATACATGAACTCCGATATTCGCTTCAAAGCCTATGAAATGTCGGCGATGACGTTCTGCTCGACGCCGAATCAGGCGATTATGATGAACGGGTACTGGAGCGAGAACGACGCGTACGCGCAGGATTGGCTCGACGCCAACGCGATCGTCGTTACCACGACGGTCGACACGGTCGACGAACACGACGGCAAGATTTCGCTCCGCGAAGCCGCCAATCTTATCGGCACGCTCCTCAACCGTGAAACCACGCTCGCCAACGGCGACCGCTTCACGCTGGGCGCCGGTTCCGTCGTTACGGTTGGAACGTATACCGGAATCCTCAACGAGGACGTCGAGCTTACGTACGCCAACGGCTCCTTTAAGACGGCCGGACCCGCTTCCCTTGAAGTCGGAACGAAGACCGTCGATTACGCCAAGGGCGGCGTCGCCGTCTCTTGGACCGCGGAAGACTGGGAAGCCGGAAACGTCGCGCTTGCCGACGCAACCGCGCTCGCGGTCGTCGACGTTACCTTCAAACTGCGCGCGACGGTCGGCTCGACCATCGTCGATAAAGAAGAGTTCGCGACGGTTGTCGATCTCGAAGAAGGCGACGTGCTGTACACCTCCCCGGCGAGCGGCAAGGTCGGCGTCGTTACGAAGATTGGCCAGACGTACAAAGTCGTCGTCGACGGCGTCGTTTACAATAAGACGACCGGTCTCTATCGCAAGACGGTAGACGAAGAAGGCGCCGACGTTTACGAAGCGGTTACCCTTTCGACCTACGCCATAATCGATCAGGACGTCGAAATGACCAAGATCATTTTCGACGACTCGCTCGCCGGTCAGGCGATTACCGTCAATACGGGCAAGGGCGCGATCGTTTTCGAGAACGGCGCTATTATCGACGCCACGTCGCTCAAGGGCGAGCTGTCCTTCGACGGCCTTGGCGAGAATTCGCTCCTCAAGATTTCCGGAACGAAGCTTGTCTCACTGATTGGCGTTAAGATTACGAACTCCAACGGCGCGGCGATTATCGTCGACGAAGGCGCCGATTTCGAGCTTGCCAACTCGCTCGTATACCGCAATAACTGCGGTCTTGCCGGCCTCTTTGCCAACGCCGGCAATATGACGTTCACCAACGTTACGATCGCCAACAACAACGTCAACAACCAGATGTTCATGGGCGGCGGAACTGCCGTCTTGACGAATTCGATCGTCGCGCTTAACGTCGCCGGTCTCTCCGGATTTGAATACGGCGCGGACAGCTTCGTCGGCGGAAGCGACGTCAATCCCGGTTTCATTGACGCGGAAAACGACGACTACACGCTCGTTAAGACCTCCGACGCGATCGATATCGGCGACAACACCGCAGTCAATTTGCGCTGCGGCGTCGTTCTTGACTACGACCTGTCCGGCGCCGAACGTTACGCCGTCGGCGGCACGATCGACGCGGGCGCGTTCGAATACACCGTCCCGATGGAAGACCGCGAAACGCCTTCGACCGTCGTGACCGTTCTGGAAGATATTGTCGACGCGACCGACGGCGAGATTTCGCTCCGCGAAGCAGTCGCATACGCCGGAACGACTTACAAAGTTGAGACCACCTTGAACGAAGGCGACTCGGTCGTCGACGCCGAAGGGAATATTTATCAGGTCAAGGCCGGCAGACTTGTCAGCTTCGAAGGCGTTTCCGCCGTTCAGTACGGTATGTACTACACGATCGAAGGCGTCTATCTTGTCGACGCTTACGGCGATTCGACCGCGCTTGAAGAAGGCGAAGTCGTTACCCTTGCCAACGGATCCTCCGCGACCGTCGTCGGAACGAAACTGCTGTACGCGTCCGGCGTGCCCGTGGAAGGCGGCGCGGCGATTACGCGCGCCGACGGCTCGGTTGGGACGCTCTCTTATGGCGCCGTCGTTGATTTCGCGCGCAACGCGCGGATTGCCGTCGCGCTGACCCCGTCTGTTATCGATCCGAGCACTCCTGTCGGCACGTTCGATTCGGGTACTTACGTGCTGACCTATCAGGCCAACGGAACGTTCAAGGCGACTTTGCGCGTTACCACGACCGATTCGTCCAATAATTCCACGACGACCGAATTCGAAGCGACGTTTAAGCTTGTCGCTAACACGCCGTTCTCGTTCCTCGACGAAAACGACGCCGTAACCGAGACTGGCAAGATCGCGACTTCCCGCGCCGTCGATCTTGAAAACGGCAAGTACGTCCTGCTCAACGCGATAACCGAAACGATCGACGGGAAAAAGGTTACCATTTACGAGGCCGGCGCCCAGTTTACCCTTACCGACGGCGAGTTTACCGACGCGGACGGTTACAAGGTCGCCGTACCCAAGGGAACCCAGTTCACCGCGCCGACCGGCGCGACCGTCGCGTATCAGTTCTCTAACTTTGTCCCCGCGAATCTTGAAGAAGGCGCTGTACTTACCGACTCCGAAGGCGTCGCGCGGCAGTACAAAGAAGGGATTACTCTTTACGAAGAAATTACGCTCGGACGGAACATTACGTTCAAGAAGGGCCTTGAAGGCGGAACGGTTACGCTCGACCGCGGCGCTATCGCCGTCGAACGCGCCGTTACAATCGACGCGGCTCTCAATTCCGGCCTGACGGTCGACGCGCACAACGCAAGCCGCGCGTTTACCGTTAATACCTACCGCGAAGCGAATCCGTCGGCGACCGTCCTTTTCAACGGCATGACGATCGTCAACGGCGCGGCGGAAGAAGGCGGTCTGATTTACGTCGCCGAAGGTTCAAACTTCAAGATTACCGATTCGACCCTCTCCAACGCGACGGCGACGCGCGGCGGCGCGATCTACAACGCCGGTAAGACGGCGGTCGAAGCCGCGAGCAAGACGACCGCAATTACCAACGTATCTGCGGAAGAAGGCGGCGCGGTCTACAATACGGGTTCGCTGACGCTTTCCGTCGCGACGGTTTCCGACGTTTCCGCGACCGTGAACGGCGGCGCGGTCTACAACGCCGGCTCCGCCAGCCTTGCGGGCGCGAAGATTTCGAACGCTACTGCGGCCGTGAACGGCGGCGCCGTTTACAATACCGGCGTTTTGAACGTTTCCAAGTCCGCGAACATTTCCAACTCGTCCGCGCAGTACGGCGGCGCGATCTACAACGAGAATACGGTAACCGTCGCCAACTCTACGCTTCAGGGCAACAGCGCGTCGGCGAACGGCGGCGCGCTCTACAACGCCGCCGGAAAAGCGACCTTCTCGAATGTGAAGGCGTTCGGCAACAGCGCGGCTTACGGCGGCGCCGTTTACGATACGGCTCAGTTCTTTGCCGTTCGAACCGTCTTTGCGGAAAACAGCGCGACCGTAACCGGCGCGGCCGTTTACACCACCGGCAACGCGACCGTCGCGAGCTCGCTCGTCGAAGCGAACGGCTTGAACGACGCGACCTCGTCGAAGAACGTTCTCTACGCGTGGAACGGCGGCAAACTGACGCTCGTCAACGACACGGTCGCCGGCAACATGTACGCGGGCGTCTTCGCTAACGAAGCGAACGTCGTTATCTACAATACGATCCTCGGCGACAACAACGGAACCGACCTCGGATTTACCGGAAGCGTTATCGACGTTCAGTACAGCATGGTCCAGACGACCAATTACAGCCTGTCGTCGACGAATCTCGAATATGCTCCGAACTTCAAGAGCTACGATCCCGCCGCCGACTGGACGACCTGGTCGCTCATGCCCGGCAGCGGATCTGCCGCGATTGACGCCGCGTCGATCGACTACGCGTACTACTACAACTTCAACGGCGCCAAGACCGCGTTGACCGTCGACTTCCTCGGCAATTCCAGAATCGGCGGCGAAGGCGTCGACGTCGGCGCGTATGAAGCCAGCGAGATTTCCGAAGACGCGTCGACCGTCGTAACGACGCTCGACGATATCGTCGATCCGACCGACGGACTTGTCTCGCTCCGCGAAGCGATTCGTTACGCTTCGACCGGAACGACCGTCGCGGAACGCACCGTTACCTTCTCGAACGACCTGTTCCCGATTACTAACGACGCGACCGTCTATCTCGATTCGGGGCTCGGTACGATCGTTATCGGCACGAGCGTTATTGTTACCGCCGCCTATACCGACGAGTTCGGCGAAACGGCTTATCGCAATATCACGGTCGACGGAACGAACAGCGCCACGTCGCTCTTCATGCTCGTCGACGGCGCCGACGCTGAAATGCGCGGCTTGACGTTCACGAACGGCAAGGCGTCCGGCGAAAATCCGAACGGCGGCGCCTTCAATGTGCGCGGCGGCGAACTCCGACTCGTCGACAGCGTCCTTACCGGCAATACGGCGGCGCGCAACGGCGGCGCGATTGCGATTACCGGCGGTTCGCTCTTCGTTGTGAACTCCCTGATCAACGACAACTCCGCCGACGCTACGCGCGGTTACGGCGGCGCCGTTTTCCAGAACGGCGGTCAGGCCTATATCTACAATACGACGATTGCGGCGAACGACGCGGCGGTCTACGGCGGCGTCTTCTCGTCGGACGGCGTGCTCGTTCTCGCCAACTCGATCGTGGCCGAAAACGGCGGCGCGCAGAGCGTCGACGTCTACGCGACCAACCTGGAAGCGACCTCGAACCTCATCGGCGCGATGGACGCGTGGCGTTCGGTTAACGGCATGAACGGCAATATCGTCGGCACGCCGACCAACGTCGTCGATCCGAGATTCGGCGAAAACTTCCACCTCGAATCCGATTCGCTCGCCATCAACTCCGGTTTGAACGCGTACGCGTACGGGCCCGACGGCGTCCGCCTCAAGCTCGACCTTGACGCGAAAGAACGTATTATCGGCGGCGTGGTCGATATGGGATGCTACGAATCCGGCATGGCCGACGTTCCGTCGACCGTCGTTACGAGCCTCAGCGACAATATTGATCAGGAAGACGGATACATTACGCTCCGCGAAGCGATCGCCTACTCGAATCAGTACGGCACGCCGATCACGTTCGACTTTGGCGAAGATTTCGAAGACGACGCGATCATCTATCTTGACGGCGGCGCAATCGACGTTACCTCGAAGCTTGTCATTGACGCTTCTTCTGTCCCGGGCGGCGTAACGATCGTTGGAAACGACGACCGTATCTTCAACGTGCACAAGAGCGGCACGATCCTTGAAGACGGCTCGGTTACGAGCGTCGCGGGCGAACTTGTTCTCAAGAACGTCGCTCTAACGGGCGGCGACGCCTCGCGCGGCGGCGCCATTATCATGGACGGCGGCGAACTTAACTTCACGAACGTCCTGATCTACGGTAATACGGCGGAAGAGGTCGGCGGCGCTATTTACGCGACCGGCGGCTCGATTACGATGCTCAACTGCACGGTCGCCGGCAACTCCGCGGAGGATTACCCCGGTCTGTACAGCGCAGGGGCTGTCTCGCTGCAAAATACGGTCGTCGCCGCGAACGCGACGGAGAACTCGTCCGCCGAGCACAACTTCGATCTGTACGTTGCGGGCAAACTTTCGTCGATCGCCAGTATTGTCGGCGCGGCTGACGCGGCTACGGCCTCGGCGTTCGACGGCTACAACGGCAACACGTACGGAACCGCCGAAGCGATTGTCGATCCGGGCTTCACTGATCCCGATTCGAACGACTTCACGCTCAGCCAGGATTCGATCGCCGTCAACGGCGGTTCTAACCGCCTGATCGGTCTGCCCGGCTACTATGCGTCTATTCTCCAAACAGCGTCGAACGTTCAGGTTATCCGAACCGACTACGCGGGCAACGAACGTCTTGTCGGCGGCACCGTCGATATCGGCGCCTACGAGCTCCAGCTGGTAACGGAGACGCCGAGCGTCGTCGTTACGACGCTTGCCGACGTCGTCGATCCGTTCGACGGCATGATTTCGCTGCGCGAGGCCATCGACTACGCCGGATCCCAGATCCACGTCGACGGCGTTACGACGCGAGTCGGCCGCACGGTTACCTTTAAGGAAGAACTCGCGAACGGCGTTATTACGCTTGCCGAACCGCTTGAAATTCAGAAGTGCGTTACGATCGACGCGACCGACTTGGTCGGGACGCTCACGATCGACGCGGCGGGCGAATTTGGCGCGATTATCCTCAACGGCAAGGCGGATTCGGTTCAGAACGAAATCTTCATTTGCGGCGTTACGGTAACGGGCGGCGACGCGGACTACGGCGCAGGCGTGTACCACATCGGCGGCGCGGCGACTCTGTTCAACTGCGTTGTTACCGGCAATACGGGAACCTTCGGCGCAGGCGTGGCTTCTGTCGCGCGCGTTTCCGACGATTCCGACAACAAGCTCTCGCTGATCAACACCACGGTCGCCGGCAACGACGCGACCGGCGGCTTTGCGGGTCTGTGGAGCGTCGGCGGCCCGGTCTATATCGCGAATTCGATTATCGCCGAAAATACGACGAACGGCGAACTTGGGACCGACGTCTCCATTTCGAACGTCGATAAGATCGAGTACTCGATTATCTCCGTCGCGCCGGCCTCGTTCGCGCGAACCTATGACGGCGTCAATTTCAGTTACGTCGGCCGTTCGGATTCGCCGGTCGATCCCGCGTTTACCGATTCCGCGAACGGCGACTATACGTTGACGCGCGGCGACGACGGTTTCGTTTCGCTCGCGATCAACGGCGGCAACAACTCGTTGGCCGTTCTGCCTGACGGATCCGTGCCCGCAACCGACGCCGGAGCCAGCGTTCGTATTATCGGCAGTCAGGTCGATATGGGCGCTTTCGAGTCCCCGATGGGCCCGACGGAACTGCCCAGCCTCATGGTTACGACTCTTGACGACGTGATTGATCCGTACGACGGGCTCATCGCGCTGCGCGAGGCGGTGCGGTACGCGAACAACTACGGCCTCAAGCAGACGATTGTCTTCGCTCAGCGGCTCAGCGGCGGCACGATCTACCTCAACGAGTCTTTGAATCTCTCCAACGATATTACGATCGACGGTCTTGCCAACGGCGTAACCGGCATAACGTTGACCACGGCCGACGACGTCGAAGATCAGAGCGTTATTTACGCCAACGCGGGCGACTCGGTCATCAACGGTTTGACGATTACGAACCGCTATACCGAACGTCGTCGCGCCGGCGGAGAACCGAAGGTCGACAAGGGCGGCGCGATTTTTGTGCGGTCCGGTTCGATCTCGCTGTACAACTGCTTGCTTGCCGACAACGCCGCGGCGATCGGTTCCGCGATTTATATCAATCCTGATATCGACGGCGCTACGGTCAACCTGATCAACACGACGGTTGTCTCCAACGTCGGGCAGACGACCGACGCGAACGAAGGCGCGGCGATTTACGGCGACAAGGGCTCCCTCAATATGTGGAACACGGTTGTAGCGTCGACTTCGCTTGCTACCGGCGGCGTTGCTCAAGACGTCTACAAAGGTTCGGGACAGCTTTCAAGCGACACGGTCGTTACGCGTGACAGCGAGACGGTTACCATGCCTCTTTACGACACGACGAATACGTACACGCCTTCTTCCGGCGACACGCTTGAATATTTCAATTCGAACGCGTTGAGTTACGGTTGGGACGTTGTTTATGAAGACGGCGTGTTCTATGAAGTGTACAGTTCCGGTAACCGTTACGTGCATACTTTTACCAACGGCGAATGTCTTTCCGTTGCGAAGAGTAAGACGATTCAGTACGTTGAAGACTCTTGGTACGACGAAAATGGAGTCGCTTACGAACTTGAATTAGGCGCCGGCGATAGGGCGACGTGGTATGACGCGTCAACAAATACCACTGAGGAAGTGACCTACTACTATGGCACATTCTACACGACGTCGTATCGTACCGTCCAACTGGGTACAGGCGACAAACTGACCTTTAGCGAACCGCAATACTATATCTATGAAGACGGGACGTTCTATGCGCTCAATATTTCGAGTCGCGGCGGCTGGTCCGGCAGTTATCGCGTAACAAACTCCGTTCTCAACGCGTATACCGATCAGCTTTCCGAGCGGCTGCAGGCAGAACTTGCGCAGCAGACCGAATACCAGAAGGTTGTTAACGGCGTAACGGTCTCTTATCCGATCGTTTCCGGAACCGTTTCGGTAACTGGAGTGAGCACAAGTATTTCGAGCAATACTGCCGACGGAACGACAACCTACGACGTTACGTTCACGTACACGGTAACTTACGACTATAAGACCCGCGTTTCGTCGAACGTCTTCAACACGTTTGTTGGCTTCTCCGACACGCTTGCCGCGCAGACGTCCGGCAACGGCTCGTACATTGGGAGCAGCGACCTCGATCTTTCCGGCGAAGTCGCCTCGATGTTTGTCGACGTCGACAACGCGGACTACCGGCTCCGCGACGGCTCGCTCGCGACCAACGGCGGCAATAACACGTACATCAATCAGGGCACGATCAACGGAACCTTTGATTCGTTCGATATTCAGGGCAATAAGCGTATCTACTACACGACGATCGACATGGGCGCCTTCGAGAACCAGACGGCTCGCGACTCGGCGATTACGTCGGTCTCCGGTAATTCCGCGACGTTGACCGTATCGACGTACCGCGACGTGGTCGATCCGACCGACGGCGTTACGTCTTTCCGCGAAGCGCTCCAGATGGCGGACAAGATGTACGCGCTGGGTTATTCCAACGTGATCGTCGAATTTGCCAGCAACTATGAGATTTTCGTCGACAATACGCTTGGCACGCTCACGGTCAACTCGCCGATGACGATCGTCGGAAACGGCGCGACCGTCGACGCCGACCATGCCGGCTGCGTTCTCAACGTAGCTACTGACGGCGACGTCGTACTGAGGACGCTGATTATCGCCAACGGTACGAGCGGCGACGGCGCGGGTATTCACTTTACGCGCGGCAATCTGACGCTTGACGACTGCCTGATTTACAACTGCGAAGCGTCCGGCAAGGGCGGCGCGATCTACGACGCGTCGACCGGAACGCTGAACCTGTACAACACGACGGTCGCTAAGAATACGTCGGTCGAAGGGAACGGTATTTACTCCACGAGAGGAACGAACGTTAACCTCTATAATACGATTGTCGCTACGAACCGGTCGTCTGTTACAGGCGCCGATTCTTACGACGTCGCCTTTAACGGAGCGTTTTCGATCAACAACTCGATGATCGGGAACGCGGGTACGAGCGCTTACGCGGCTATCCTGTCTAGATACGCGGTTAACTCCAAGATCGGATACGGTATCGACAATTCGATCGATCCGCTCTTTATCAACGCGTCCGGTGGGAATTTCCGTATCTCAGCGACGCAGAGTCCCGCGAAGAACGCAGGCGCCGCAGGGTATGTCTACAGCGAATCGTTCGACTTGGACGGCAACTATCTGCCCGGTCGCATGTTCGTTTCGATGGGCGCGTACCAGATCGGCATTGAGGCTCCGTCTCGCGTGGTTACAACGCTCGAAGATATTGTCGATCCGACCGACGGTCTGATTTCGCTGCGCGAAGCGCTCGACTATGCGGCCTACTGGGGCGACAATATTTCCGGCAATACGTTCAGCACGAGAATGTACAATCACGCGTACAACTCCGTTAACGCGATGAACAACGCTGGGAACTACAGCGCGACGTATTACTCGCCCGTTACTTTCGATCCGAGTTTGGCCGGCGGGACGATTTATCTGACCAGCCCGATCACGCTCAATTACGGTAACATTGGGCCTAATAATACGTACGATTACATGATCGACGCGTCCGCGCTCAACGGTCTCGGCGGAATTACGATTGATACGACCGGCGTTGTGGACGAAGGGTTTATTCCTGCCGAGGGTGTATTCAACATGATCGGAGGCTTCAATCCGAACGTTCCGTACTGGTTCATTACGCACCTTGACGTCCGCAATATTCACTTTATCGGATCCAGATCTCAGACCGCACTCTATGCCAACGATTGCGCATTGATTACCGTTCGAAACTGCCTCTTTGAAGGGTACGGAAATTCGGTAACTGCGGCGATCGACACTGAACACGACAACACCGGCTGTATTCATGTGTACAGCTCGACGATTGTCGGAAACGAGTCGATTCCCGGCATCGGCTACTTCTATAATTCGATCGTAACCGGATCCATTACGGGTACGTACACGAACTCGGGCAATTACTCGCAGATTCACTGCTATTCGACGATTGCGGTCGGCGGATTCTATACGCGAGTCTCGACTGATTCCAGGTGCATTTCCGGCGGGTATATTACCGACCTGTTCGTCGATTACGAGAACGGCGACTACCGTCTGGGCGACGCGTCGCTCGCGGTCAATATGGGCGACAACGCGTACCTGTTTACGCTTGCGCCTACGCACGCGGACGCCGAGGTCGACCTTAACGGCAATACGCGTCTCCTCAACGGCGTCGTCGATATGGGCTGCTACGAACGCGTCAACTTCGTCGATATTCCTTCGGCGACCGTAACGACGTTCGACGACGTGGTCGATCACACCGACGGTTACATCTCGATTCGCGAAGCGCTCGCGTACGCGCAGCAGCGTTCTTCGCTCGTCGGCGGAACCGTTCGGTTCAGCTCGGAATTCGACGGTATGACGCTGGATCTTGACAGCGCGTTGAAGCTGACGAGAAACGTTAACTTCGACGGCGGCGACGTCGCGGTCACGCTCAACGGCGGCAAGAACGATACGATCTTCGATATCAATATTCCTGGCGTTCAGGCGAACGTTCCGAACGTTTACCTCCGCAATATGACGCTGACCGGCGGCTTTACGACGACCGACGGCGGCGCGATCAGTATTCAGAGCGGCAACGTTTATCTCGGCGCGCTCGAGATTTACGGCAACGAGGCGCGGCGTTACGGCGGCGCGGTCTACGCCTATAACAGCGAACTGACGGTGAACGACTGCCGTATCGGCGGCAATACGGCCGGATACTACGGCGGTATTGTCAACGAGTTCGGCAAGACGGTTCTTACCAGAAGCTACGTTGCCGAAAACGTTTCCACCAACCCGAACGCGGGCGCGGATATCTGGGGTAAGGCGGCTGTCAACTACGTCAACAGCAAGAATAACGTCGTCGGTTACGTTGCCGACAACATTACGCTGTACGACGGCGTCGACAACAACCGCGTCGGAACCGCCGACAACCCGATCAAGCCGTTCGTCGGCGCGGCGGTCGGCAATCTGACCGTCAAGCAGGAGTGGGTAATCGACGATGCCAACGCCGTTTTGGACGAAGCGTTCACGTTCTTCGTTGAGGACGACGAAGACGCCGACGACCTGACCGTCGACTTTGGCGACGAGCTCAATGTCTTCGACGACGATCTCTTCGACGAATTGGAGCAGCTCTGAGAACGGGCCGCTAAACCGGACGCCTGTTTCGGGCGTCCGTGAGTCGGCGAGGGCGTTTTTAGCGCTCTGCGAATAGAAGTTCGGTTTATACTCCCGGGAAGACCGCGACGGTCGACCCGGGAGTTTTTTTTGCCGCGGAAGGAGCGTTCCCAGTTTTGGCGCATGCGAGCTCGTTCCGGCTCGATTCCCCTGCGCAATAGAGTTATGTGCGGCATGACGTTTTTTTAAAAAAAAAATAGAAAAGGCTGAATGAAACTAATGCGTATAATCGGAGTAGCCGATATTTCTAATACAAGAGAAAAATAACAAACGTCGCGCAGGCGTTTGACAGATCGGAAAGGATTTCAGATTTGATTTTTCTTTTGCCCGTTGGAAAGGAGTCCTACGGATTGAATATATGCATGCGGCGAGGTTAAATTCAGAAAGGAGTCTGATTTTAGAGTCGTTGCGTGTAAAGGGCGGTTTCGCTTCTTATTTTCGTACGTTCCCAGGGGGGGAATAGTCCGGCGATTCGGAGTTTTCCGGTCGTCGGACTTTTTTTATTTCCGCGTCATTGTTTTTGCTGTTCTTCTTCTTTTCGGAGCGCGCAGGAGACGCGCTTGAGGCCGTCGACCGTCGCGCGGAAGATCGGCGTCTTCTTAAAGAGCTTTCTGAACGTCGCGTCGTCCAGCCTTTCAACGGCGTCGAGGGGCAGTTGTCTCGGCGCGGCGCGATCGACTTCCGCGTTCCAAGGGCATACCTGCTGACACAGGTCGCAGCCGAAGAGCCGCCCGTCCAGCTTTTGAGCAATATCGTCGGGAATTTCTCCGCGATTCTCGATTGTCCAGTAATTGAGGCATCTCCGCGAGTCGATTGTCCGATCGCCCACGATCGCTTCGGTAGGACACGCGTCAAGGCAGCGCCGGCACGTCAGACAAGCGTCGCGCGCTTTTTCATAGTCGAACGTTTTCTCGCCTTCGCTTGCGCGCAGCGCCGTTCTCGCGGCGAGATAATCCGCCTGAGTCGAATATCCGCTGAGCGTTTCAAACGGGACGGAAACGAGCAGCTCCCCCAAAAAGACGCGCGAACCGAAACCTGGCGCAACAAGGAGCGAATTGAGCCCGACAAAGCCAAGGCCGGCGGCCGACGCCCAGTCTTTTTCCAGAAGGGGCGCCGTATCGACGGTTGCGCGCGTCGCCGCGTCGGGAAAACGTTTCTTAATGAACGCGGCGAGCTCTTTGAGCTTTTTGCGCAAGACGTCGTGATAATCGAGGCACGTCGCGTATCCGAGTACGGCGCCGCGACGCGCGTCGGACGGCTGGGCGTCTGCGTCTGAGCTGCGGAGTTCCGGCGCGTTGAGTAGCGCGTCGGCCGCCGTCGCCGATTCTTCGCGCAGCCGCTTTTCCGAAAGTGCGACCGCGATAACCGTTTTAACGCCGGGAAGAACGGAGCGCGGCGAACGCC
>CAMNJU010000055.1 GCA_946541595.1 uncultured Planctomycetales bacterium | reverse complement strand
CTTGCTGCTATCTCGACAAATGGGATAGCCGCGACCGCAACAGAACGTCCGCGCGCGGCATGTTCCGCATTCAGCAGTGGCGCAACCTTTCGTTCGCGGTTGACGGAACCAGCAATACGATGGCCATTTCCGAATGTTGCTCGGGCGATAACTTTGAACAGGACGTCAAAGGCGGTCTCGCCGTCGTCAGTCAAATCTCGCCTTCCGGACATGGCGGACCGACGAACGTCGGCAACTGCCTGCTCTATGCGACACGTTCGGACAATCCGAGAGTTATCAATACTCCCTCCAATACGTGGCGCGGAACCCACTGGCCGGACTGCCGTGCTCCAAGCGCCGGTTTCTCTAGCAACCTCCCGCCAAACTCCCCTGCCTGTATTTGGGACAACGGCACCCCCTGGATTGCCGGCGGCGCGCAAAGCTACCATTCCGGCGGCGTTAACGTCGGCATGCTCGACGGCTCGGTCCGTTTCGTTTCCGATACGATCGACACGGGCGATCTGACCGCCGACCAAGTCCTGGCCGGGCCCAGTCCCTACGGCGTTTGGGGCGCTTTGGGCTCGCCTCAGGGCGGGGAAACGACCAGTTCCAACTGAAATTAACACAGGCGCCTCCGCGACGTTGCGACGCGGAGACGCTTCTTAATCTCGAACGTCAAAACAAGGGTTAAAGCAGAGAAATGAAAAAACTGTTATTATTGCCTCTGTGCCTCGTACTGATCGTTGGAACGTCCTGTAAAAGGGAAAAGCGGCCGGACGGCATGCCGGAGATTTATCCGTGTTCAATTAAAGTCCTTCAAGGGGGCGCGCCCCTTGCCGACGCGGACGTCTCCGCCGTTTCGACCAATCCGCAGATTATGCGTTTTCCGTGCGGCGGGATAACTGATCAGAACGGCGTCGTGAAGTTAAAGACAATGGGCTTTGACGGCGCTCCTGCCGGCGCGTGTAAAGTCCTCGTCTCTAAAATTGAATGGAAGAACCGACCGACCAACTACGACGAAGCTCAAAAGTTTAATTCCGAAGGCATTAAGGAGGAGGGCTTCGATCTCGTCGATCGTAAATACGGAGACGTCTCGACGACGCCCTTGTCCATAGAGATCCAAACGTCGAATCCCCAACCGATCGAAGTCGACGTAGGGGAAGCGGTTCACATTTCCCGCGAAGATCTCATGCGATAATCTGGCGTTATTCGTCCGTACCGGGCGTCAATCCTACATATCGGGGCTTTGAACGACGACAAGTCGCCGAGTTCCCGATTATGACCTGTTGTTCCTCGGCGGCGGTTCTAATTCGAAGAAGCGCCGTTGGCGGAGTTGAAGATAGAAAGCAGAAAGAAACTATGAACAATATGAACAGACGAACTTTTTTGAACGCAAGTATCATCGGGTCGCTGGGCGCCCTGACCGCGAACGGCTTCGTTAGCGGTCAACAAACCCCGCCGCCAAAAATTCAGGGGTTCGACCAGACCGTAACCGACGTCGATAAGACTCAAGTATGGGAGCCGGTTAGCGACCGCAAAATCAGGGTCGGTATCGCCGGATTCGGAACCTGCCAATTTGGCGCGCAGTTCGGTTTCCAAAACCATCCGAACGTGGAAGTCGTCGCGGTAACCGACCTCATTCCGGAACGGCGCGACGGTCTCGCTAAGGCGTGCCGGTGTGAAAAAACGTACGACTCGCTCGAAGAAATGGTTAAAGACGACAATATCGAGGCTGTGTTCGTCGCCACCGACGCGCCTCATCACGTCGATCACGTTGTCGCCGCGATGAAGGCCGGCAAGCATGCGTGCTCTGCGGTCCCCGCTTTCTGGGGAGGAACGCCGGAACAGGCGGACTTGCTTTATGAAACGGTTAAGTCGACCGGTTTGAAATACGGATTGTTTGAGACGAGCGCTTATCACGACGACGTCTACGCCGCGCGTAAAATCTATGCCGCCGGCGGATTCGGCGAAATCGTCTATATGGAGGGCGAATACCTGCATTACGCGCCCAAATCGGCAGATTCGTACAAAAATTGGCGCGTCGGCATGCCGGTCATGTGGTATCCGACGCACGCGTCCGCGTATTACACCTGCGTTACCTTCGACAGCCTCACTGAAGTGTGCTGCATGGGCAAGCCGAGTATCAACTTCTACCGCCAGCCTGAAAACAACGCGTATGGCAACTGCTTCGGCACCGAAGTCGGGCTCTTCCGTACGTCGACCGGAGGTATAGCGCGCATTATGGTTAGTTTCGACACGCCCGGATGGGGCGGCGAGGTCGGGCGTATGCGCGGTCAGCTCGCTTCCTACGCCGAAGAGAGCAAGTTCTGCGGCGCCGTCGACGAGTCGTTGGAGAAAGTTAAAGGGCTCAATATCCGCAAGCCGGCCTTGCCGCCGAGCGTCGATTCCGGCGGACACGGCGGTTCGCACGGATATCTGATGAACAATTTCGTCGAATCGATTCTCAAAGACGAAACGCCGCTCGTCAACGTAGCGTGCGCCCTCAATACGACCATGTGCGGCGTTGTCGCTCATCAGTCCGCTCTCAAGGACGGCGAACTCATGAAGATTCCGCAGTACAAGATGTGGGAATGACGCTTTAGGCGCCCGCGTTTGTAATAGCTCCTGACGCGGGAGTATGACGAACGGCGTCTTTTGCCGACAAGGCGAAAGGCGCCGTTTCTATTTCCAAATGTTTTTTCATTAGCAAATCAAGAAACAAAAAGGCCTCGCGAGAAATCCCGCGAGGCCCGTTCGTTACCGCATCAATTCGGCGCGTAAAGATCAGTTAGAAATGGCGCACTTCGGATTGATCTTTTTGAACTCTTCGACCTTCGCTTTGACCGCGTCGGCGGAATCGCCAAGAGCCGTTCCCTTGATGTAGATCTTGCGGAGCGACTTCATCTTCGCGAGTTTCATCATACCGTCGACGGTAAGACCGGCGTTTTCGCGGATATCGAGCGATTCAAGCGATTCGAGCTTGAGAATCTCGTCGATCGACGCGTCGGAAAGTTCGCCGACAGAAGCGCGAAGCGTGAGCGTCTTGAGCCCCTTCATGTTCGCGCAGATCGTTTTAACGACTTCGTCGTCGGTCGCCATCGAGAAGAGATTGAGCGTCGTGAGATCCTTCCAGGATTCGAAGAGGGTCTTAAGCCCGGCGGCGTCGACGCTGTTGAGCTCGGAAAGTTCAACGCTGCGAAGCGACGTCATGTCTTTGAGCGCCAAAATGCCGTCGTTCGAAACGTTCAAATCGCGCAATTCAAGACGTTCAAGGTTGAGCCCGGCAAGCTGCTGAACGCCGCCGTCGTCAAATGCCTTGCTCCGGAAAATGCGAACCCCGGTAAGCGATTTGAAATTGTGGAACTTCTGACCGGTCGCGTTTGTAATCGGGCAGTCCTGAAGCTCGACAAACTTCAGCGCGGGAGCCTCAGAAAGATAGTCGACTCCGTCGTCCGTAATGAGGAAACGGAAGTATACTTCTTCGAGCGTCTCCATTCTGGCAAGATACTTCGCTGCAGAGTCGGACGCTTCTTGGCAAGCGCGCATATCAACCACTTTCAGCGTCTTAGAATCGGCGATTCGCTTCGCGCCAATCGCGCCGAACGTATTGTAGTAGACCGCCAGCTTTTCAAGTTTCGGCATGTCGGCGACGGCTTTAAGGTCGTTATTGACCAACTGAACATTGCGGCGGAGGTCGAGTTCCTTAAGTTCAGGATAAGTCGCGAACATCTTGAGCGTTTCGCCCGTGATATTCGAATTCTGAACGGTGACGGAAGTTATCTTTTTAAGGTCTTTGAATTCCGCAAGATAGGAGTCGTCGAAATTCGAACCCAGAAAGGTGTACGATTCAAGATCAAGGAGCGTCGCGAAGAGCTTCATATCGTCGAGAGTCGCGTCGGCGGACTCGACCGAAATCGCGGTGATCGCGCCGTTCTTAGCGGTCTTGAACGTTCCGCGGAGTTCCTGAATACGCGCTTTAGCTTTCTCAATATTCTCTTTAGAAGCGAGCGGAGGCTCAACGGGAGCGGGCTGAGCGGCAGGCGCGGCTGGACGGGCGGCAGGCGCGGACTTCTTAGCGTGGGTCGCGTCGTAAACGGCGGCAAGCTTGGCAATATTCGGATTCACTTCCTCTTTCGGCTGCGCCATCGTCTGATTCGACGTGTCTAACGCGGAAGGTGCGATTACGTCCGCCTTATAGCGAATCTCCGTACCCTCGTGAGTTACGCTGGAACCGCAGCCGCTAAGAAAGGCAACGCAACAGGCGATAAAAAACGCGCTCGTCGATTTGGTCAAATATTTCATGTCGATAAAACTCCTGATATACCGTCGTGCGGCGCAAGCGCCGCAACTGCCTGGGATCGCCGTCGCGGAAGCGTCAGCCTCCAACCGCGCAATATCTCGCTAATCGAAACGTTCCCGCCCTGTAAACGCGCCTAAAACCGCAAAGCGCAGGCAAAAGAACGTACCTTGAATTATACCCAATTTTGTCTCTATGGAAAGAGACAAAGACTAAACATTTTCTTCATTTTTCCTATTTTAAACCCATTTAACCGATCTTACCTTTTATAACGGTAATACGTGTTAGATGGAGGCCTCTATTTTCGCGCGAAGTTCAGCTTCCTCAATCTCCTTAATGAGAAACTTCTTTTGACTCGAAAGTTCTCCGGAACAGAGTTCAATCTGCGACTTCCGCAATTTCAGCGTCTTGGCGAGAAATTCAACAATCGCTTTATTCGCCTTCCCTTTTTCCGCAATCTGCGTTACGCATACCTTCAGCGCGCCGTCTTGAAGTCCGCGCAACTCGTTTCGACCGGAACCTGGCTGCGCCTTGACAGGAAGGACGACGCCATCCGCGCGGGTCTCGAGCACAATGGCGTCGGTTACGTTAGAAGCGGGCGGAGAAACGGCAAAATCTTCCGCGGGGCCTTTCGATTTAAACTTACTCATTTTTTAAAACTGGGCACAATAAAAAAATCAAAAATCCGTAATTTTTTAAAAAATACTTGTTTTCTTCTTTCAACGTCGTTATACTCAAACGAGAGCGGGGTCTCTTCGGCGCGTTTCTGTCCTTTTCGCACGCTACTTCAATATAGAACTTGCGAACGGAGACGTCAACGGGTCGTACGGCTCGGCTAAATCAGACAAGCGCGAACGCCGTTGTGTTACGCGCGTTCGCCTAAGGAGAGGAAATATGCAAAGAAGAGACGTTTTAAAAGCGTTTGTCGGCGGAGTCGCCACCGTGGGCGTACTCGGTCTTTCCAACGCTAAGCTTCGCGCCGCGTCTGCGGATGAAGCCGCTAATGTCAACAACTCCAATGAATCGAAAGAGCGCGCTATGAAGTACGATAACGATTATTTTTACAAGAATGGCGTTTTTCAACAGGACAAGGCCTTCGAAGCCTACTATGAAATGTTCGACAGAATGAATTATTCTCTGTCCGACTCCCTTCGCACCAATCCGAACTACTGGGTTTCCGACTTCGGCCTTGGCGATTTCGCGCATGTCGGCATGGGCGGTATCTTCTTCTTTAACGATAAGGAGTATCGCTATTTCGGGCACGACATCTATCTCCTCCCCGGACAGATGATTCCGGAACACCGTCACCTTGCCGCCGAAGATCTTCCTCCGAAGCACGAATCTTGGCAAGTACGTAACGGCAGCATTTTCAACTTCTCCGAAGGCGGCGATCCGAACGATCCGCAGGCCCTCGCGCTCATTCCGAAAAGCCAGCTCGAAGCGAAAGCGGTCAACTGCTTCAAATTCAGATACATGCAGGTCGGCGAACAGGATCGGCTCGGCGTCCTCGGCGCTCCGCACTTTATGATCGGCGGAAGCGAAGGCGCGATCGTCACTGAATACGCTTGCTATCACAGCATGGACGGCCTGAAATTCACGAATAAGAACGCCCATCCGTAATCCGGCGGCGAAGCCAAAGCGCGACGCGCTTTGTGCGACGGTATTGCCCGCGCTTTGCCGCGAAAGGTCGAGCGCGGGTTTTTCATATCGAAATTATTTATAGCAGGAAAGACAGAACCATGTTGAAGCCCGGACTCCGTTACAGCCACATCGGTATTCCAACCAAAGACCGCAAAGACGAAGATCTTCCGATTTACCTCGACGCCTGTAAAGTTCGTATTAACGACTTTAACACCGAACCTTACGCCGTTGAATGGCTCAAGTTTGAAGAAGGAAGCCCGTTCCCGGAAATTCTCCAGAAACAGGCTCACGTCGCTTACGAATGCGACAACCTCGAAGAAGCAATGAAGGGATGCAAAGTCCTCGTCGAACCGTTCGAGGCCGGCCCCAATCTTACGTGCGCGTTCGTAGAAGTCGACGGATTGGGAATCGAACTCATGCAGTTCGCCAAATGATTCTTGCGCGTTTTTAACGCCGTTGAAGAAGCCGGAGGGGCGCCGCGTCCTTCCGGCTTTTTTTATCTGGAAACGACCTTCGCAAAAGATGAAAAAAGAAGCCTTTTCACAAGGATTTGCACACGGGAAACGCGATAAAAAACGCGCAAATTCCGCGTCGGGAAATTGCGCGTCTTCTGTGGGAAACAGGGCGATAAAGACCGCTAGCGCTCAATCAGGCAGTTGTCGATCAAACGCGTCGCGCCGACGCGGACCGCTTCAAGCACGACGACGTTGCCGGCGATACGCTCCATCTCTCGCAGCGATTCAGGATCGCCAATGTGCAAGTAGTCGATCTTTGCGCTTGGAGCCGTCGCGATAATTTGGCGCATCGCGTCGTAAACGACTTCAGAATCACGTTCGCCGCCTTGAATAAGCTCTTTCGCCTTTTCAAGCGATTTGTTAAGGACGCGCGCCTGTCTGCGTTCGTCGTCAGAAAGATATTGATTGCGGCTGCTCAGAGCAACGCCGTCGCGATCCCGAATAATCGGTTTCATCGCTATTTCGACGGGCACGTTCAAGTCCCTGACCATCTTTCGAACGACGCAAACCTGCTGATAATCTTTTTGGCCGAAATAAGCGACGTCGGCGCGCACAAGATTAAACAACTTTAAAACGACGGTGCACACGCCGTCAAAATGAGTCGGTCGAAAAGCCCCTTCAAGGACTTTCGAAACGCCGCCGACGTGAACGTTCGCTTCAAATCCGCTCGGATACATATCGGCAGGCGACGGCGCAAAGACGTAATCCGCCTTAATATGCGTGAGAAGCGTAAGATCGGCGTCAAGCGTACGGGGGTATTTGTCGTAATCTTCGTTCGGCGCAAATTGGGTCGGATTTACAAAATCAGAGACGACCGTCACGTCGCACTCGTTCTTAGACGCGATCGCAAGACTGAGGTGCCCCAGATGCAGCGCGCCCATCGTCGGAACAAGCCCGATCCTCTTCCCCTGAGCGCGCAGCGCGTCAATCCGCGCACTCATTTCCTTAGGATCGGTTACGAGATACGGCTTAAGTTCCTCTTCCGCGCCATAACCGTTTCCCGAACCCTGTTTAACTTCATCTTCCGCCATGATCCCGCTCCATGTCGCGCGGCGTTCTTTCGCCGAGCGTTTGTCTTAAAATGTGTCAAATAGCGAAGCTTGCGAATCGCCGTTCGCGTTCGGCTCCGTTCTAAATTCAATATCGTTCGCCTCGACGCCGATATGCCGCAATCCTTTTCGCGTCAGGCGTCTGCCTCTCGGCGTGCGCACGAGCAACTCGCTGCGCAAAAGATACGGCTCAACCTCGTCGACAAGGGAATCGGGCGCGACGTTCATCGTATGCGCGACCGCTTCGATCCCGACGGGCCCGCCCTGAAAAACGCGCCAGATCGTAGCGAGGACTTTGATATCCTGAGCGTCGAGCCCAAGTTCGTCGATCCCCTGCATTACGAGCGCGTCTCGCGCGACTTTAGGCGTAACGATTCCGTTCGCTTTCGCGTCGGCGTAGTCGCGAACCCACCGCAAACGGTTGTTTGCCAATCGGGGAGTTCCACGGCTTCGTTTGGCAATCTCAAGCGCGGCTTCGCCGTCGATCGACATATTTAACTTCTCAGCGTTGCGGAGGACTATCTCCGTAAGCTCATCTTCCGAATAGAAATCGAGGTGCTCGCGCATCTGAAAGCGATCGCGAAGCGGCGCGGAAATGAGCCCCGTGCGCGTCGTCGCGCCGATCAGCGTAAACGGCTTCAGGGGAATATTGAGCGTGCGCGCGCTCACGCCCTCGCCCATAACGACGTCGACTCGAAAATCTTCCATCGCCGGATAGAGAAACTCCTCGACCGTCTTCTGCATTCGATGGATTTCGTCAATAAAGAGAACCGACCCTTCTTCCGCGTTGGTAAGATAGGGCACAATATCTTTCGGAGCGCGCATCGTCGCGCCGTTGGCAATCTGAATAGAAACGCCTAATTCGCGCGGAATACACATCGCGAACGTCGTTTTGCCGAGTCCGGGAGGACCGTCAAACAAAATGTGCCCCAGCGTTTCGCCGCGCTTCTTAGCAGCTTGGACGGCGATCTTGATACGCTCGTATACTTCGCGCTGACCGACAATGTCCAACATGCGCGTCGGACGGAGAAGCGCGTCGTCCTCCTGACCGCCGAACGCCGAGTCGCGAAACGAATCGCCGTAACCGCCGGAAGGAAGGTCGTCGGGATCGCCGTCGAATTCGCCTGAAAAAACAATCTCTCTCTTCGCCATATTCTTATTTCGTCCCTGTTGGGCCGCCGTCAAACAGCGTCTGCGGCAACGTTATGGCTCATGACTGCCTGTTATTGACATAGATCGCCTGAATCAATTCAGAAGAATCCTTGAACTTCTTGCGCGAGCCTTCGACGACCGCGTCGATCATTCGGCGCGCTTCCGTTTCGCTGTGTCCCAAGCTGACGAGCGCTTCGAACGTTTCCGAAACGACGTCGAGCTCTTGACCGCCGTCTCCGCCCTGCGGATCGTTGGGCCGCGCCGCCATGAGCGCGAACTTCGGAACTTTGCGGCGCAGTTTCGCGACAATTCGTTCCGCCGTCGCCGGGCCGATACCGGGAAGCTGGGAAAGGAACTTGACGTCTTGTTCTTCGATCGCGGACGCTATTTCGCGCACGGGCCGTATCATCGCCCGCAGCGCCTTTTTCGAACCGACCCCGTCTACGCTGCAGAAAAGCTCAAAGAACTCCCGCTCGACTTCGGTAAGAAAACCGATCAGACGCGGCGTCAGCCTGCCCTGCGTCGGGTTTCCGTCGATGTAATCGATTGTGTGAAGGGAAACCTTGTTTTGCAACTCCGTTTGAAGCTGACGACGCGTATACTCCGGAATAAGCGCTTCATATTCAAACGCGCCTACTTCCAGAATAGCGCGCGCGTCAAAAAGGGCGACGAGTTTGCCGGTTATTTTGACAATCATCTAAGTCCTCCGTAACTAACAAATTAGCGCAATCATTGCGTCAAAAGACCGTATTCCGCCAGCAGTTCACGAACCTTCGCGGTCGCTCCTGGCTCAAGTTCAGTCATGGGCAGACGCATCTCGCCGGAATCGCGCCCAAGCAGCTGCATCGCGCGCTTCACGGGGATAGGATTAGTCGCTAACGACAGCATGCCGCGGCTCAGCGGAAGAAGCTTTTCGTGGAATTTACGCGCGTCGGCCAGATTGCCCGAATTCATCGCGGCGCACAGCGCAATCACGTCTTGCGGCGCAAAGTTGCCGACGACCGAGACGACGCCGCGCGCGCCAAGCGACATAAAAGGCAGCGTAAGCGAATCGTCGCCGGAAAGCACCGTCAGATCCGTTTCCGCAAGAATGCGAGAAGCGCCGTCCATCGAACCGGTCGCGTCTTTAACCATAGCGATATTCTTGATTTCCGAGAGACGGATAATCGTCTCCGCGTCGATCCCTTTCGCCGTGCGGCCGGGAACGTTATAGACGCAAATCGGAATGCCGACCGATTCGGCGACAAGTTTGAAATGACGGTACATTCCTTCCTGCGTCGGCTTGTTATAGTAGGGGCCGATCACAAGCGCCGCGTCCGCGCCCGCTTGCTCTGCGTACTTCGTAAGAGCCAACGCCTCGACCGTATTGTTCGAGCCCGTTCCCGCCATGACCTTAACGCGGCCGGCCGCGAATTCGACCGATTTTTTAATGACTTCGTGCTGCTCTTCGTGCGTAAGCGTCGGGGATTCGCCCGTCGTGCCTGTCGGAGAGATTGCAGTCGTTCCGGCGGCAACTTGAAATTCCACTTGCTCTTGAAGAACGTCAAAGTCTATCTTGCCGTCTTTGAACGGGGTAATCATGGCGACGGTAAGTCCCGAAAACTCGTCGGCGCGCGTTTTCATTGTCTGTCCTCACTTGTATCTTTTCGTAACCGTAGGTATCCTGCTGAGCCAAATCGTTTGCAGAAGACTGAATTGCGCTCGCGCCCTCTATTATAACAAATATTTCAAAAATGCGAGCCCGAAGTCAGAAGCGCCAGATAATATTGTACAAAAAAGACGCTATAAAATCAACGGACAAGCCGCGCAAGAAAGGAACAAGGCCCAGCGCGAACGCTGAGCCTTAAAGTACCGAACCCCGGAGTCGAACCGGGACGCCCTTGCGGGCAATGGATTTTGAATCCATCGCGTCTGCCTATTCCGCCAGTCCGGCAAGAAAAACAACCTCGCCGACCATGTCGGCGCGAAAACTATAATAAAGCGTCCTGCAAATTTCGCAAGGGGTACGCCAAAAATTTCGCAAATTTTTTCGTCTTTCGCCGAGAGGCGCCCGTCATTTGACCTTGTCTTTCTTGCCGCGACTCGGTACATTTTCCTCACGCGGCCTCGAGGCGGCGCGTTCCGTCCTTCTTCACCGTAAAAGCAGAGCTGTCCTATGACTATTTCCAGCGACATTTCCTCTTTCTCGCCTGACGACTCGCCCAAACTCGGACGCGTCTGCGAAATCACCGGCGCTCCTTTTCTGCCCGGAGATAAAGTCTATTCGGTTCTCTATGAGAAAGACGGCCAAATCAACCGCCGGGACGTATGCGCCGCAGCATGGCGAACGACTCAACGCCCTGAAAATACGCTCGCATGGTGGTCGACCCGCGTTCGCGCGGACGAAGGTAAAGATAAAAAAGTAAAACTCGCGCCCAATGACGCGCTCACCGCGCTCTTTGTTTCCCTCGCCGACAAGCCCGGTCAGGAGGCGCTGCGTTACACGCTCGCGCTGCTCCTCGCAAGGCGGCGCGTCCTGCGATTCGACTACGACGAAAACGTATCCGCAGCCGAATCCGAAAACGCCGACACGATCTACGTCTACTCGCCCCGCGACGAGATGGGCTATTACGTTCCCATTGTGCACATGACGGAAGATCAGATTGCCGAAGTGCAGGAACGCCTCGTCGCGCTCATCGAAGAGCCGTCGGCGCTCGACGGGGCCGAACAGACAGACGGCGCGGAACCGTCCGAGACCGAAGAAATTGCGCGCGCGGCGGAGGCGGCTGCAAAAGCGACGTTCGGAGAATAACGGACTGCGGAATTGCTCTTGCGCAGTTTTCGCAGTTTTGTTACTCTGGGCAGACGGCGTTCAGTTTGCGCAGGAGGCGCGTCTGTACGTTGGAATAAGCGCTTAACCTTTTTTACTCAAGACAAGAACATGCACGTTCCTATGTCCACGCTCGTTTTAACGTTTGGTTCCGTCAGGGAAGACAGTCAAACGCGTTCTCGCGCATCTTTCGGTCTGCGGGCGCTGTCGGTCGCGTTCCTGATCTCGTTTTTCGCGGCGGTCGTCGGATGCTCGACCACGCCCAAAGTAAAACTGCCCCATGTCGTCGGCGAAAATCCGTCGGCGCGCGATCTCGTCCAAGTCATAAATCAGCGTTACGACAGAGTAAAAACCCTCTATGTAGACAATGGCAGCATTGGGGAAATAAGTCAGCCCGGAACGGCAAAAGGAACGATCTTTTTCGTTTCGCCAAATAAATTCCGGCTCATTGGAACGTCTGCCGTCATGGGCGGGCGCGTTCTCGACTGCGGAAGCGACGGACAGAAATTCTGGTTCTGGAACGGGCTAGATTCGGAAAGCAAAGGAAACGTTTATACCTGCGACGTCGCCAACTTCCACGGCAGCGAACTGTCGAGAGTCTTCCCGCTTGATCCAACATGGTTCCCGGAAGCGCTGGGCGTCATGAAGATCGACGAAAACGACGTTCTCGAAGGCCCCTCTGTCAGCCGTATGGGAGACGCGTCCGGCTCGGAATCTCTCGTCATGAAGATTAAGCGCCAGCGCCCGGACGGGGTATACACGGAACGCGTTTATTTCGAACCTCTTACGGCGGCAGTTATCCGTCAGGACGTCCAAGGGCCCGACGGAAAAACAATCGCGACGGTACGCTGCAAAGAACGTCAGTATATCGAGGCGCATGATCTTGCGCTGCCAAGACGCGTCGAAATCTCTTGTCCCGCCTCCAACCAAACGTTCACAATCGATTTAGGCGTTCCGACCGTAAACGGTCCGGAGGACCGCGTCGCGTTCGAAATTCCGCGCGACGTCGGCGCCAGACAAGTCGATCTTAACGGCGCGGCGACAAACAACGCCTCGCAGACGTCCGCGCAAACTGCCGTTCCTGTCGACAACAGCTCCCCGACGTCCCCTCCCAGTTCGCAGGCGACGCAGTCGAGCCAACCGTCGAACATTGACGCGTCGCAAATTCCGGAACACGGCAAACTGTCGAAAAACGAAAACACGTCGAATAACGGCGGAATCGTCCCCTTCCCAACGTCAAACGAACTTGCCGACGTAAACGCGCAAATGGCGCAGGCTAACGTTCCCTCGTACGAAGTTATTCCGGAAAACCGAACCGATTCCACGCCCATAGCCGTCGCAAAGACAGCGCCGATTCCCGCGCAGAGCGAAGCGGCACGCCCTATCGCGACGACGGCGGCGAGCGGCCAATCGTCGGCGGCAGTCGATCCGAACGCGTACGAAACGGCCGTCGTTCCGCAAACTTCCTACGCGGCTAACGTCCCCGTAAACGGAATTACTCAGAACAACCTCAGCGGAACGATCGTCGCCGCGCGCGACTATATCGTCCCTCCGACGGTCTACTCAAACAACGAAAACAGACAACTGAGTTACGTCCCCGAACCGACCCTGTCGAGCGTGCCGGTCAATCAGCGCGCAGCGTCGAATGTTCCTGTCCCGCAATACGGCTCTAACGCGGGAGCTGCGGCTCAGGTTCAGACGCAGCCTACGCAGGGACAATATCCCCAACAGTATCAGAATCCGCAACTAAGTCAGAATACCCGGCAATATCAAAGTCAGCCTGAAAGCCAAGGGCAATCTGCCTCTTACCAACAGAACGGCGCGGTCAATCCTCCGGCGGCCGCTCAAAATTATGTCCCGCAAGACTGGAGCGCGCCAAAACAGGCGCCGGCGACTCAATACGCGCCGTCGGAATATTCCCAAACCGCAGATCCTCTCGCGTCGTCTCCGTTAGGCGCAACGCTTAACGCTCCCCGCGCCGCAGCGCCAGATTTAGACGCAAGCCCGGTTCAGAACGCGCCCGCCCAAGTCTCCCCGCCGACGACGATGGACGACCAGTCAACCCCCGGAGCAGAAGCTCCTGCGATCAGTACGGATTTCCCGACTCTTTCGCTTTAATCCAACGCGACTTGCCCAAATGAAAAACGCCCGGCCGTGCAACGCGTCCGGGCGTTTTATTGTTATTGTCATCTTTTCTTATAAGATGTTCATCCAGTTAAAAAACTTATAAAACCGAAATTCTTTCAAGAGAAGCGGCGTAACGTAAAAAAAGTTGAAAAGGACGCGCCTGAAAGGTTGAAAGTTGAATCGTAGAGGATTATAATGGCTCAAGGTCGTTCGCAGCCGCCGACTTTTCGGCGTTCTGAGAGCCGGCGCATTCAAACAAAACGATGGAGTAGAAAATGCAAGAGATTTCCCCGGAAAGACGAGCCCAACTTCAACAGTGCTTTGAAAAAGGCAATCAGGAACTTCAAGGTGGACATCACGATTACGCAACCGAAATGTTTGCAGTATGCGTTTGCGGCGACCCATCTAATATTCTGTACATGAATTCGTTCATTACGAATCTTCGCTTGAAGTACGGAGCCCCGAAGAAGAAATCGGCGTTTGGGTTTATCAAGTCGGCCAAAAAAAGCGTGGGCGCCGTCGGCGCTAAGGGGAAACCCCTTAAAGTCGTCATCCAAGAAGGCGTTGAAGCGCTCAAAAAAGATCCGTGGGACGCTCAGACGTACGTCGCTATGGGCATGGCGTGCCTCGAAGACGGGCTCGACGAAGCCGGCCTCGCCTACCTGAATCACGCCGTTAAGAGCGCGCCCGACGACGTCGATATCAACCGTCTCGCCGCGCGCGAACTTGGCGAACGTAAAATGTTCGACGACGCGCTCGCATGCTGGGGGCGCGTCAGCAAACTGCTGCCAAACGACGTCGAATCGTCTAAGATGATCAGCGACCTCATGCTCGAAAAGACCATGATACGCGTCAACAGCGCCAAGCGTGGCGCCAAAGAAGAAGCGGAAAGAGAAGAAGAACAGGGCGAAAAGCTTTCCTTCGAAGATCAGTGCGAAAAGCGAATTCGGAAGAATCCGCAGGATCGAGGCGCGTTTGTCGATCTCGCCGACCACTTCTTCCAGAAAGGAAACATGCGCAAGGTTGAGGACGCGTGCAAACGCGCGCTCAAAGCGCTTGGCGTCGAAGAAGACGACTATTTCACGCCGCAGCTCTTTGAAGCGCAAAAAGCGCGCGCCAAAGACGAAATGACGCGTCTCAAGAAGATGTTCGAGAGTTCGCCGACCGACGAAATCAAAGAAAAATTCGCCCAGACGCGCAAACTGTACGACGAAAAAGTCCTCGAAAGCATCAAGTACCGGCTCAAGAAGTCGCCCAACACTTGCTCGTTGCACTATGAACTCGGCTCGTTTTATATGGCGCACGGGCAATATAAAGAGGCGATTACCGAATTCCAAACCGCTAAACCGGACCAGTCGATCGCCGGAAAATGTCTCCTCGCGCTCGCGCAATGCTTCCAGCAGATCAAGCAATACAGACTGGCGCTCAAGCATTATGATCAGGCGGTCGAAGTCCTTGACCAACAGGGAGAAGAGATCAAAAAAGCGCTCTATTACGGCGCGCGGCTGGCTCTGGGGCTCGAGGATTACGAAAAGGCCGATAATTACGCGAATCAGCTTGCCGAGATAGATTTTTCCTATAAAGACGTGGGGGGGCTACTAGACAAAATCGCGGAAAAGCGCAATAATAAGTAGATGAAATTTTGCGCGGCGCTTTCAAGGTCGGACGCTCTCTCCGACGAAAGCGCGGCGTAGGGTTTTCCCCGAAAATTCGCCGGTATTAAGTTAAAATACCGCCTGTTTTCGTAAAACCCAAGCGGCGGCGAGATTCTCGGAGAACGGAGCGCGCCTTCGATTTTCGTATATGCTGAGGCGAAGATTGTTGAGGTTGCGAGGGCGTTCGCGGGTGAAAACTATCCTTTTTGGGGATTTTTTTTCGAATCTCGCAAAGACTTCGTCGGAGCCGTCTCACGAGACGGGCCCGAATCGGCGTCCGGTCGACGCGTACCCATCTTTTTTCGACCGACGTTTGCTTCCCCGGCGCAGTTTTAAAAAAAACGTTGTTACTTAAATTTTTGTAAAGATTACCATGCCTCAAATTCAAAGCGCAAAAAAAAGACTGCGACAAAACATCGTTATCCGTGAACGCAACCGCGCCGCGCGCTCGTTCGTTCGCAATCGTATTAAGGCTCTGCTCCGCACGCTCCGCGACGGCGACGTCGCTGCGGCTGAAGAGCAGTTCAAAGGCGTTGCGAGCGCCCTCGACCGCGCCGCCGCACGTAAGCTCTGGCACAAGAATACCGTTGCGCGCAGAAAGTCGCGTTTGTCCAAACTGATCCTCAAGATTAAGGCGGAAAAGGCGAACTCCTGACACAGGCGTCGTCTCGAATCTGTCGAACCGACTGACGCTTGACGTTGCGACAAAACGCATAATGCGCACGTCCGCCGATTTGACCGGTTTCGTGAAGAGAGCAGGCCGTCGTTCAGCAGGCTTCCAGCTTTGTTGACGGCGGCTATTTTTTGTAGACGGAGCCCGCGGACTTTTGCCCGTGCGCGTTTACTCACATTCCTACCTTAAAATCGAATTCCGCCGACCCCGTTTTTCGGCGTGAAGGAGCGTTCGACTCAATGCAAGTTCGACTTTCGCAATTAGCCGATCTCACTGGCGGCGTTGTTTCTGGCGATAAAGACTCTCTTATTGAAAAAGCGGCTCCTCTGCACGCAACCGACGAATTCGCCATTACTTTTGCGACGTCCCCCGAAAAAGCTGACTGGAATGAGGTTAAAGCGCGCGCCGTCGTCGTGCCGAAGGGAACGGCCGACAAACTACCCAACGGTCTCTCCGCTATCGAGGTGGACGATCCGAAAGCTGCGTTTGAAAAAATCGCCGCCTTTTTTAGACCGCGCCGCGAAAATCTCGTTAAAAAGGGAATCTCTGAAAGAGCGACCGTCGCCGAGTCCGCGAAAATCGGCGACGAGGTCGCTATTGCGCCCAACGTCGTTATTGGCGAAGACTGCGTCGTTTCAGACGGAGTCGTCTTGCACGCGGGCGTCGTCCTGCTCGACGGCGTTCATATCGGTCCCGGAACCGTTCTCTTCCCCAACGTCGTAATCTACGAGAATTGCGAGATCGGCGCGAACTGCATTATTCACGCAAATTCGACAATCGGCGCGTACGGGTTCGGATACGAATCGTCGACCGGAGTTCACGTGCTCGCGAGTCAGTACGGCAACGTCGTCATTGAAGACAACGTTGAAATTGGCGCGTGCGCCACAATCGACCGCGGCGCCTACGACTCGACGAGAATTGGCGAGGGCACCAAGATCGACAATCACGTCATGATCGCGCACAACTGCCAAATTGGCAAGCGAAATATGATCTGCGCAAGCGTCGGAATCGCCGGCAGCGTTACAACTGGCGATTATGTCGTCATGGCGGGCCAAGTCGGAGTCCGCGATCACCTCAAAATTGGATCCGGCGCAATTATCGGCGCCATGGCGGGCGTTATGCTCAACGTGCCTGAAGGCGCAAAAATCGTCGGTATCCCCGCAACCCCAGAACGCGAACAGATGAGAAAGCAAGTCGCGCTTTCGAAATTGCCCGACGCCCTAAAAGAAGTTAAAAGACTCGCCAACGAAGTTGAAGAATTAAAGCAAAAGACGAACTAGCCGCGCCCGACTCTTGCGGCGTCGTTTCGTTTCGACTCCTTTTTACGGATCGTTGTTCATGTCAGAATCAAGGTCTTCTGCCCCGGTTCCTCCGAACGTTCGCCGCGTCGGTCTGATCGCGGGCTGGGGCCGTTATCCCGTCGTCCTTGCGCGCGCGCTCAAAAAAGAGGGCTACGAGGTCGTATGTCTGGGGGCGCGCGACCATGCAGACCCGGAGCTCGCCAATATTTGCGACGTCTACGTTGAAAAAGGCATGGGGAAATTCGGCTGGGCGACGAAGTTCTTCCGCAAACATGGGGTCGAATACGCGACTCTTGCAGGAAAAATCCACAAGGTAAAACTTTTCGATCCATGGTTTATCTGGCGGCAGGCGCCCGATTTTTACACAGTTCGCTTTTTCGCCGCCCATTTTTTGCGACGTCGGTCAGACAACAAAGACGACTCGCTTCTCTCGACCGTATGCCGCGCGTTTGAGAATCGCGGCGTTACGATGCTCCCTGGAACCGTTTTCGCGCCGGAGTTGCTCGTGGAACGCAAACTGCTTACTAAACGCGCCCCATCCGCCTCGCAGTGGCAGGACGTCTTTTTCGGATGGAAACTCGCTCGCGATATGGGACGGCTTGACGTCGGTCAAAGCGTCTCCGTAAAGAATCGCGCCGTTCTCGCCGTAGAAGCTATCGAGGGAACAGACAGCGCAATTCGCCGTGCGGGCGAACTCTGCAAAAGTAAAAAATTCGTCGTCGTTAAGGTCGCCAAACCTCAGCAGGACATGCGGTTCGACGTTCCGACCGTCGGCATGGGCACGCTGAAGACAATGGCGGAATCCGGCGCCGCCGTCCTTGCCGTCGAGGCGAAACGTACGCTTTTTATCGACAAAGAGGAGACAATCGCGTATGCCGACGCGCATAACATTTCTATTGTGGCGCTAATCGAAGAAGACGTCGACAACCCCGCGACAGAAGCCGAATTTGAAGCGCTAAGCGTCGGAAGACTCGTTCCGGGCGTCGCTTCTTCGACAAACGCAGAATAACGAAACTACGTCAAACGGCGGGCGTCGACGAGCCCCGCCGTTTTTGTC